>MERI01000065.1 GCA_001772005.1 Betaproteobacteria bacterium RIFCSPLOWO2_12_FULL_62_58
TGCTAGACTTACTCATGGTCTGCCTCCTTTACTCGGTTGACGCCTGCGTGCTCAACATGTGGCTCGTGCTAGACTTACTCATGGTCTGCCTCCTTTACTCGGTTGACGCCTGCGTGCTCAACATGTGGCTCGGCGTGGCTTGCCACGCAATCCACGTTACCAAGGAGGCAGACCGCCTGCCACTCGCACGAAGCCATTCTGTCTAGGCACGCTAAGAAAGTCAGCGGCATGGAAACACCTCGATGGTGATGCAAGTGACCAATGATGCCCTTCTCGACGAGTCGCTCGGGTGCCTTCGGGCTCACCTTCATCCAAAATGGGGAGATCGACATCCGCTGGATGTTTTCAACCGATTATTGGCGAAGAACATTCGGCCAAGCGGATGGACGCGCAATACGCATCTAGACATCCAGCGCGGTCAAGTTGGGTCTCGCCGGGAACAGTGGACAACAGAGGCCCTAGGAAAGTTGGCTCGTGGACACAATTCGACTGAAGGCCAAGATTTCGGCTGCCCGATCATCATTGCAGAGTACGAAGGCGTACAACGTGTGCTTGACGGAAATCATCGCATCAACCGTTGGGTTACTGCCGGAGATACGCGAGCGCACGACGTTAACATTCACACGATCTCCGGGGTTGGCAAGTTCACTGAACTTCCCACTCTCGCAAATGGTGCCTAACAACACATTCAACTCGGACCGCCCAAAGGCATGCGCCTTTGGGTTCGCGCTGTGCATGCACAGCGCCGGCCAGTTAATGTAAGCGTTAGACAACAGTCGCCGATGTGCTTTTCGTGATTCGTTCGCACGGTCGGTGCGATTGTCCAGTGGCTGTTCAATAGCCGAGGAGGAAACGGCGATGAAGAGATCAGCGCAATTCTACATATTCACCCTCACGCTCGGCTGCGTCGCCCTGGCCTTGGCACCGCTCAGCGGAGCCGAGAGGCAGCCCGCGGCAGTCGAAGGGAAGTACGACCCGGCCGTGGACGTGCAAGCGGTGCAGAAGGCAGTCGATCAAGGCGGGACTGTCCTCCTCAAGGGGCGCTTCGACTTCGGTGACAAGGGCAGCGTGACGATTACCAAGGATGTCACGGTGCTCGGCGAGACGGATGAGCGGGGAGCCCTGCGGACGACGGTCCGGGGTGGCTACTACGCGTTTCACAGCCCCCCAACGGCTCAGACGCCCCCGCCACCAGGCCCGAAGATCGCGATCAGGAACATCCACTTCGATGGGGCGCTATGGACGCCCGTGCGGTTGGCGTACGCGAGCGGCGTAACGATCGCGGGGAACAGGATTACGGGTGTTCGTCCGCATCCCTCCCCCACCCAGCCGCAGATCGGCTTGCAGCAGGGCATCCTGGTGGGGACCACATTTCCGACGGACAAGAGCGCTCAATATCAGGCTGAAGCCGTCGTGGGGACGGTGACGATCACGGATAACGACATCGATCTCAGCACCGAGATGCCGACGAAGACAATGGCCCAGGGCATCTTCGTTATGTGGACGACAGGCATCAACGCGCGGATCGCCAGAAATACGATCACCAACTGCGCCCGGAATTGCATCGAGCTCGTCAACAACCAGCTCGGCAATGACGGGAGTGGCTTCATCGTTGTCCAGGACAACAAGATTACGACGGCCACGGAAGGCCTCGCCCAGCCGACGCCCCTTACGCCCAACGGGATCGTGGTTGGTTTTCTTCGGGGCAGGAGCACGGCCGTCGAACGCAAGCGCGTCATCCGACAGCTGATCCTGCACAACAGCGTCGTGGCACGCGGAAAGACATCGCTTGGAATCAACGTGCTCACAGAGGCCGCGCTGGTGCGGAACAACCATGTGATCATCGAGGGGCAGGAGGCCCGTGCGATCCAGGTCGCGGGATCCGGCACCTACATTGGCCGGAACAGGATCGAGGGGAGCGGAGCATTTGGGCTTCGGTTTGGGGGTAGGGCAAGTGGTAACGAGGTGGATGGCAACGATTTCGAGCAGTTCAAGGCGGCGATCGCCGACGTGATGATGGAGAAGGGCGCCAATGACAATGTGGTAGTGGGAACCAATGGCAGCGTCATCGACCTTGGCGCTGGAAATGAGATCCGTGGGCTCAAGCGGCTTAGCAAGTAGCCTCCAGCTTGAAGCGACTTCTGACGTATGGCCACGTTGTCTAACTCCAGGTCGAACGGACGGGCTATGAGCGCATTGCCTTCATTAACGACTGTGCTAGCCCGCCGTTCACCAAGACGTTGGGTGGCAAGAACAGAACCGAGTAGAATTGGCGCGATCACTTGAGGTGCCATATGAATTTCACGATCGAGCATGAGCGCGAAGACGACGGCCGCTGGCTCGCGGAAGTGCCTGAATTGCCGGGCGTTCTTGCTTACGGCGCAACCGCTGCAGAGGCGATGGCGAAAGTAAAAGAGGGTCAGTGTAACTTTTTCGTGATTCTTGGCGCCCCTGTTCGCCGCCGAGCAGCCGCAGCCAAGGCGGGGGGTCGTCAGTGAGCACTGGGCGAGTTTCGTGTGCGCATGTTTACCCCTGAAGAATTCCCGCCTGATGTCGTTGAGAGTAGCGAAGAGTGTGCGCGAGTTGCGCAGCCGCCCGGCTTGGGGAGCAGCGCAGGAGAACCGAAAATCCCGGACAGACCCACACCCCAGGTCTGTCCCGGTTTTCGGCGGCGAACCGGGGCGCCCTTTTCTTTGGTGACTTTCTTTTGGGCGCGCAAAAGAAAGTCTCCAGCCCTTCAGGGCTGGACCCAGATGTCAGGCGCGGCCAGCAATGGAGCGATACCAACTGTTGGAAAGCATACCTATTTCAGGCTGAACCCCTTTTCGCGGATGAAGGCGCCGGAGTCGGTCCGCTCGGGGACTGAATACTGCCGCACCTAGTTTTCCCACCGGCCGTAGAACGATACGTTTTTTGTCGTCTTAGACGAAAGGCGCAACCAGCTGGATGACTTGCCGCCCGTTCTTGCGGTAGATCGTGAAATCGGCGTCGAGCGTGAGCACTGCGGCCTCGTCGTAGAGCTCGGCCATCCGCACCAGGCAGGCATCCGCCAGCGCCATGGGACGGTCGCGGTAGCGCGTAACGAGCCGCCGCACGGCAACCAGTTCGGAGGCCAGTGCGAAGTCAATGGAAATGAGGCCCCGTTCAACCAGTTCCAGCAATGCCGGCTGTCCACGGCGGGTCAGGCGTAATAAGTGCCAGGCTTCGGACAGCACCGCTTCGCAGGTACGGGCGGGCGTGGCGCAGCCGGCAAACGCCTGCTTGGCCCACTCGTGATACCGGTCCCGTTCGCTCAACAGCGCGACCAGCGGACCGGTATCGACCAGCAGGGGTGCGGTCACCGGCCGTAGTCGTCCAGGTGTTTCGGGTTACTCGACAGGTCTGCCGGGGCGTCCTTGACACAGCCGACGAGATCTCCCGCGAGGTCGAGGAACGACCCTTTGCGGATTTCCCGGCTCTCGTCCACGTACCGCTGGAGCGCCTCCCGGACCACGACGCTCTTCCGCATTCCGCGGCGCTTGACCACGGCCGAAAGTTTGCGATCCAGTTGTTCCGGTACTTTCAGTGACAGAACCTTCATGACGGGATCCTCAGGTAATACCGTTATGGCAATTATAGCTTACCGATGGTCCGCGGGCAATAATCATCCGGCTACTTGAGGCTGAAGCCCTTCTGGCGGATGAATTCGCCGAAGTCCGTCCGTTCGGGCACCGCGTACTGCCGGGCCTTGTCTTCCGACCACCCGTAGAACGCGGCCTTTCCGTAGCGCTCGGCGTGGCGCTGCTTGCGGTATGGCTGCGTTTCATGCCGGCGGCGGTCGTAGGCGTCGATTTTTTCCTTCATATCGGTTTCGTCGTAGCGGTCGACGTGCACGGTCGCTTCGAGCGGCAGTCGCGCGCTGATCCGGCCCGGTTCCGCCGGGTAGCCGACGCATAGGCCTGCGACCGGGAACACCCAGTCGGGCAGTTCCAGCATGCGGCTCACCTCATGCGGGTGGTTGCGCACTGCGCTGATCGGGCACGTGCCCAAGCCCACCGCCTCCGCGGCGCGGATGAAGGTCGTCATCACGATGCCGGCGTCCACCGCCGCGTTCATGAAATGATCGAGATGGTCGTTCGCGAACGGCTTGTTGCGCCATTCGCCGACTTGCCGGATGCGGCGGTTGTTGCCGCAGAAGACGAGAAATACCGGCGCATTGTTGATCCATTGCATATCGGGAATCAACTGGACAATCGCTTGCACCTTGGCGCGGTCGGCGATGTGAACGATGTCGGCCTGCTGCAGGTCGCTTTTTGACGGCGCCGACAGTGCACATGCAAACAACAGGCGCAGCAACGCCGGATCGACGGCCCGTGCCGTATATCTGCGGTGGGAACGGTGGCCCGCGATGCGTGCCAGTTCGTCCACGCCTGGCAGGTTCAGGCCGACGGAGACCGGCGCACCAAAGCGCTCGGCGAGGGCGTCCTCAAGGTATTGCTCGATCGGAAATGGTTGCGCGTCCATGGGTTATCCTAGGAGTTTGTCGGACTTAGCGCCGACAAACTCCTAATGCAAAACCGGCGCCAGCAAAATCGCAAAAGAGGATGTCGGATATGCGAATTCGCTCCTGCTTTACTTCATGTTCGGCCGCTTCGAGTAGGTTTCTTCCGAATTGTCAGCCGGTTTTGCTTAGCAGCCTGTACGGACTGTTAAGTCCGACAGGCTGCTCAAGGCCGCTATTTTGCGCTGTGCGATTTCTGTTAACAACAGAATCAACACCTTATCTGGTGTGACTTCGGCGATCCCGCGACTCCTTGACAGGCAAGACGTAGCCCACGCCAGCGGCTGATGTCCTCGGCCGTTTTCCTTGCGCTTACGCCAAAAACTAGCGTAAAATCACGCCCTTTCCGTATCCGGACCGGCAGGAAAAACCATGGTTGTGATTCGTTTGGCACGCGGCGGCGCCAAGAAGCGTCCGTTCTATAACCTGGTCGTGGCGGATTCGCGCCGCGCCCGCGATGGCCGCTTCATCGAGCGCATCGGGTTCTACAATCCCAAAGCGCCGGAAGGCCAGGAAACGCTGCGCATCGACAAGGAGCGTCTTGCTTTTTGGCAAGCCAAGGGCGTACTCCTGTCCGACACCGCCGCGCGGCTCGTCAAACAGTTTGGTGAGCAAAAAGCCGCCTGAGCAAATGGTGGTGATGGGGCGTGTTTCCGCCCCGTTTGGTGTCAAGGGCTGGATCAAAGTCCAGCCGTTCACCGCGGCAGCAGCGAACCTGCTCTCTTACACGGTTTGGTGGCTCGGCGGCGGCGGCGGATGGCTGAAATACGCGGTCGCCGATGTGCAAGTCCACGGCCGCTCCGTTGTGGCGCAACTCGAAGGCTGCGAGGACCGCGAGGCGGCGGCGCGGTTCAGAGGCATGCAAGTGGCGATTCCGCGGGACGCGCTCCCGACGACGGACGCAAACGAGTTTTACTGGGCCGACCTGATCGGTCTGAAGGTGGTGAACAGTGCCGCGCGGGATCTCGGCCAAGTGGTCCGGATCCTGGAAACCGGCGCCAACGACGTGCTGGTGGTGGAGGGCGAGCGCGAGCGGCTGATTCCGTTCATAGCGGACGTGATCAGGAAAGTCGACCTTGCCGGCGGCGTGATCACGGTGGATTGGGGCGCGGACTTCTGATTTGATGATTCAGTTCGACGTCGTCACGCTGTTCCCGCCGATGTTCGACGCCGTCACGGAGTGCGGCGTGACGGGCCGGGCGCGGGAGAAGGGGCTGTATCAGCTGGTGCTGTGGAATCCGCGCGATTTCGCCGCCAACACCTACCGCACGGTGGACGACCGGCCTTACGGCGGCGGCCCCGGCATGGTGATGATGGCGGAGCCGCTGGAAAAGGCGATTGCGGCGGCGCGCCAGCGGCAGAAGAGTTCGGGCGTGAAGGCGCCGCGGGTGATTCATCTCTCGCCACAGGGCCGCTTGCTTCATCACCTGCTGGTGATGGAACTTGCGCAGGAACAGGGGCTGGTGTTGCTCGCGGGACGCTACGAGGGCGTGGACGAACGCCTGATCCGGCGCAGTGTGGACGATGAGATTTCGATCGGCGACTACGTGCTTTCGGGCGGTGAGCTCGCGGCGATGGTGGTGATGGATTGCGTGGTGCGGCAACTGCCGGGCGCGCTCGGCGATGCGGAGTCGGCGCACCAGGATTCATTCGTGAACGGCTTGCTTGATTGTCCGCACTACACGCGGCCGGAGGTTTACCAGGGCGACGCGGTGCCGCCGGTGCTGCTTTCGGGTAACCACGCCGAGATCGGCCGCTGGCGCTTCAAGCAAGCGCTGGGCCGGACCTGGCAGCGGCGGCCGGATTTACTGGAAGCGCGCGTTCTCTCGGCGGAGGAACGGGCGCTGCTGGAAGAATTCAAGAAGGAACAAGGAGCATGAACATGGACATCATCAAGCAACTCGAGCAGGAAGAGATCAAACGCCTCGGGAAGAGCCTTCCCGACTTCGCGACCGGCGACACGGTGGTGGTGAACGTCAACGTCGTCGAGGGCGACCGCAAGCGCGTCCAGGCCTATGAGGGCGTGGTCATCGCCAAGCGCAACCGGGGACTTAACTCGTCGTTCATCGTGCGCAAGATTTCCTCCGGCGAAGGCGTGGAACGCACGTTCCAGACGTACTCGCCGCTCATCGCGAGCGTCGAAGTCAAGCGCCGCGGCGACGTCGGCCGCTCCAAGCTGTATTACCTGCGGCAGCGTTCCGGCAAGGCGGCGCGCATCAAGGAAAAGCTCACGAGCGGCGCCGATGCCGCGGAAGCCGAAGCGCAGGAATAGGCGGCACAATGACCGGGAAAAAAAGGCGGCCATGCCGCTTTTTTTCTGTCTGGAGTCCGGCCGTCACGGGATAAAATACGTCGATGCGCCTGCTGCTCGCTTTCCTGATGCTGTGTTCGTCCGCCGCCATGGCGGCGGATGCGCCGGAAGCGCTTGAAACCGCGCGCCGGCTCGCCGCCTCGGGCGCGGCGCGGCTCGCGCTGCACCACATCGAGCAGGCGCAACCGCGCGATCCAGCCGCACCGCGCTGGGCGGAATGGGAGGTGCTGCGGCTCAGTCTGCTCGCGCAGCTTGGCCGCCACCAGGACCTGCTCACACGAGCGGGCGCGATGCCTGCCGCCACGCCCGCGGCGCCGTTACGCGAGGCGTGGACACTCGCGGCACGCGCCGCAGTCGCTGCCGCCCAGGGCGCGGTTGCGCGCCACTATGCGGCGCGCCTGCTGTGGCACCTCGATCTTCCCGCCGACGCGGCCAGGGACATCCGCCTGATCGTGATCGACAGCTACGTCGCCGACCGTAAAGGTGATGAGGCTTTTCGCGGCATGCTGCGCTTTCAGCAGGACTATCAACCGCTGGAGCGTGCAGTCGCCACGCGCTTCGTCGAGGCGCTGCTCGCGCTGGGCATGGAAAACGATGCGGTCAACTGGCTCGCGAGCCTCGACGATGCGAGCGCCACCAAGCTTATACTGCGGCTCAAGACCGGGCTCGTGACTGACGACGGCGCGATTGCCCAGGCACGCGCGCAGCTCGTCAAGGGACGGGATATCGGCTACTGGCGCGTCATCGCGGAGGCGGCGCAACGCCAGAAGAATCCCGCGCTGCAGATCGAGGCGCTGGAGCGGATTCTGCACCTGATCGAGCCGGGAAACCCGCAGCCGATCACCTCGCTTGCGCGGCAGCTGTGGCAGAGCTACCTCGCCGCGGCGCAGGAGATCGGCAACCAGAACCAGCTGCTCACAGGCGATGACGCCCATTGGACCGACTTCGCCGCGCGCCGCCTCGGCGTGAGCCCGTTCCAGTCGCGGGCTTTCTTCGCCTACCTCGCGCGGCGCGGGCAGACGCCGGAGACGCGCCACAACGCCCAGCTGCAGCTCGTGTTTTCGCTCTACACCGGCGGGCTCGATCTCGCCGCGCTGCGCCTGTTCCGGGACCAGGGCACCAGTGTCGGCACCCTCGATGGGCAGACGCGCCATGTGCTCGGCACGATCGCGGAGAATCACAACGAGCCGACGGTTGCATTGCACTATTGGCAGGGGCTCGATACGCCAGCGAATATCGGCGCGGACGAATGGTATCTGCGCGTGGCGAACGTCGCGCTGCGCGCCGACAAGCCGGATGCCGGCATGGCGGCGCTCAAACGCATGCTGGGCGGCAGGAAAACGTTGTCGCCGGATCTTGCGCAGCGCGTCATGCGGCTGGCGCAGGAGATGGCGGATGCCGGCAAGCTCGATCTCGCGCAGGAACTGTTCGAGTTGCTGCTGCCTCTCGCCGACAGCATGCGGGCCCGCGGCATCCTCTTCGGCCTCGGCCGCGTCAATGAAGTCAACGGTAAGTCGCAGGCGGCTGCCGATTATTTTCTGCGTTCCGCATTGCTGGCCGAAGGCAAGGCACCGGACACGTTCGCGCTGCGGGCGCGGCTCGCTGCCGGGATCAATCTGGCGCGCGCCGGTTACCGGGACGATGCCCGCGCGCAGTTCGAGTGGTTGCTCAGGAATTCCAAGGACCCGGCGCAGATCGAGATGGCACGCCGCGAATTGAAGAAACTATGACTGTGGAGACAACTATTTTGCCTCGTTCTTCCACAGATCGCTCAGGTATTCGTGGTTCTCGGTGTTGACCCAGCTCACGCGGTATTCGACGGGCGTGTCGTTGTAGGTGTACGCAACACGCTTGATCATCAGCGCCGGCACGCCGTGCCTGATGCCGAGCAGCCCGGAAATTCGCAGCGGCGGTTTCGCGGCGGACAGACGTTCGCTGATGCGGATGACGTTGATGCCATAGCGTGCCTGGTACAGTCCGTAGATGGTGCCGTCGCGCTTGCCGAAGGTGTCTTCGTCCAGATCGGCAAACAGCGCGGCAGGCACCACGATGTCGTCGAAAATAACCGGCGTGCCGCCGAGTTTCAAAACATTCCGGATGCGCAACGTCCCGGCGCCATGCGCGATTTTGAGTCGCACCGCGTTCTCGCTGTCCGCCTTGCCGTTGCGAAACGACAGCATTTCCGCCACCGGCAGCTCCTTGCTGCCATCCTTGCCGACGATGTGGAAAAAATAAAACAAGGTGCGATCGTCGGTGTGCGTCGCAACAAAAGTGCCGCGCCCCTGCTGTCGCAAAAGGATTTTTTCCGCCACCAGCTCGTCGATCGCCTTGCGGACGGTGCCGATCGAAATGTTGAACTGCGCGGCCAGCCGCGTCTCGCTCGGGAGCGCCTCGCCTGATTGCCATTCGCCCGCAGCGAGGCTCCGCGTGATGCGAATCTTGACTTCCTTATAGAGCGGGTTGAAAGTAAGATTGCCTGCGGCGAGCGTGTTGGCCATGCTGTGATTCCATGTCGTTCCCGAAACCAGCGACATTATAGCATCGCTACCCCCATATTCATATAGGTCATATAGTTGACTTCGACGCGTGCGGCGGGTAGCATGCGCCAAGTACCAAAAAACCAGCAGCCTGTATTTTCCTTATTTCCGCACTGAAAACAGCAGCAAGGAGACGACATGATTCATATTCTGGTTCACGACAAGAAAGACACAGTGGGCGTTGCCGTGATCGAGGGCATCAAAGCCGGTCAGGAGCTGATCGGCTGGGTGATGGAGGACGACTCAACCATCAGGGTCAAGGCGATCAACGACGTTCCGATCGGCCACAAGGTCGCCACCAAAGCAATCAAGAAGGGGGACACGATCATCAAGTATGGTTTCGACATCGGGCGCGCGGTGTCCGACATCAAGGTGGGCGAGCATGCGCACGTCCACAACATCAAGACCAAGCGTTGGTGAAACGCGCACGCGCGCGTTTCACAAATTGGAGTTCATTCGCTACAGGAGTTCCGAGATGATCAGCAGCAATACAACGTTTCAAGGTTACCGCCGCGAAAACGGCCGCGTCGGCGTTCGCAACCACGTCTTGATCCTGCCGGTCGACGACCTGTCCAATGCCGCGTGTGAGGCGGTGGCCAACAACATCAAAGGCACGATGGCGATTCCCCACCCTTACGGGCGGCTGCAGTTCGGCGCCGACCTGGATCTTCATTTTCGCACTTTGATCGGCGCGGGATCCAATCCCAACGTCGCGGCAGTGGTGGTGATCGGCATCGAGGAAGGCTGGACCAAGCGTATCGTCGACGGTATCGCCAAGACCGGCAAACCGGTGACCGGTTTCGGCATCGAGCTGCACGGTGATCACGACACCATCCTGCGCGCGTCCAAAGTCGCCAAGGAGTACATGCAGTGGGCATCTGAGCTCAGGCGTGAGGAATCCCCGATCAGCGACTTGTGGGTCTCGACCAAGTGTGGCGAATCCGACACGACCTCCGGCTGCGGTTCCAACCCGACAGTGGGAAGCGCGTTCGACAAGCTCGAGCCGTTCGGCGTAACGATGTGCTTCGGTGAAACTACCGAAATCACGGGCGGCGAACACATCGTCGCTGACCGCTGCGCCACGCCTGAAGTGCGCGAGAAGTTCATGTTCATGTTCAACCGCTACCAGGACGTGATCGAACGCCACAAGACCAGCGACCTGATGGACTCGCAGCCGACCAAGGGCAACATCGTCGGCGGTCTCACCACGATCGAGGAAAAGGCGCTCGGCAACATCCAGAAGATCGGCAAGAAGTGCAAGGTGATCGGCGTCATCGACAAGGCCGAAGCGCCGACCGGCCCGGGCCTGTGGTTCATGGATTCGTCGTCGGCAGCGGCGGAAATGGTTACGCTGCTTGCGGCATCCGGCTATGTCGTGCATCTTTTCCCGACCGGGCAGGGCAATGTCATCGGCAACCCGATCCTGCCGGTGATCAAGCTCACGGCGAATCCGCGTACCGCACGCACCATGTCGGAGCACATGGATTACGACTGCTCGGGCCTGCTGCAGCGGCAGAAGAACCTCGACCAGACGGGCGACGAACTGCTGGAAGTGATGCTGCGCACCTGCAATGGCCGGCTTACGGCGGCCGAAGCGCTCGGCCATCGCGAGTTCGTGATGACCCGCCTCTACGAAAGCGCCTGACGGCAACGCGGAACGATGAACGCGGAACGATGAACAGGACGAGAACTGACGCCCGAGCCTGTAACCGTTCATCGTTCATCATTCATCGTTCATCGTTCATCGTTCGATCGGTATCAGTGACGATGACAAAACTCGACGTCTCGGTCTGGCGCGGAGGCGACTCCGGGCATTTCCAGTACTTCTCAGTGCCGCGGCTGGAAAGCCAGACCGTGCTCGACGTGGTGAGCTATATCCAACGCAGCCTCGATACCACGCTGTCGTACCGTTTCGCGTGCCGTGTCGGCATGTGCGGATCGTGTGCGATGACGGTGAACGGCAAGGCGCGCTGGACGTGCCGCACTCACGTCGCCAAGGTCGCCCCGGACGACCGCCTCGAGGTCGCGCCGCTCACAAATCTTCCAGTGATCAAGGATCTCGTCACCGACATGAGCGCATTCTTCGAAAAATGGACCGCTGCGCGCGGCCGCTTTCGGAGCGGCAGAACGCGCAAGGACGGCTTCGCGCGCGTGCCGCCGGAGTCTCCGCAACGGAAGCTGGTCGACGCAGCGATCGAGTGCATCGGCTGCGGTGTGTGCTACAGCTCGTGCGATGTCGTATCGTGGAATCCGGACTATCTGGGACCGGCGGCGCTGAATCGCGCCTGGACGCTGGTGAACGACGTGCGAGACATCGACCAGAAGGCGCGGCTGGCGGCGGTGGCGGGCGATGCGGGCTGCCACGCCTGTCACACGCAGATGAGCTGTACCGAGCGCTGTCCCAAGCAGCTTTCGCCGACCGTGGGCATCGCGGGCCTGAAGCGGGCGGCGCTGGCGGCGGCGTGGAAGGGCGAGCTGTAACAGCAACGATGAATGCGGAACGCGGAACGATGAACAAGAACCGCAGGTTTATAGCAGGGGCAGTGCTTGTCCTCCGTTCATCGTTCATCGTTCATCGTTCATCATTGTTTCTACGCGAGGCGTATCGGTGAATGCCCGCTCCCAGGTTCTCATTTGGGGTGCCCAGCGGATCAGCGCCATGGTGCTCGCGCTGTTCGTTATCGTGCATCTCGTCACCATCATTTACGCCGTGCGCAACGGGCTTACTGCCGCAGAGATTCTTGGCCGCACTCGTGGCGATGCGCTGTGGGCCGGCTTCTATGCGCTGTTCGTCGCTGCTCTCGCGATACATGCGCCGATCGGTTTGCGCACGATTCTGTCCGAAACGCTCAACTGGCGCGGGCGCTCGCTCGAAATTGTGATGCTGGCCTTCGGCATCCTGCTCGCGCTGTGGGGTTGGCGTGCGGTGTGGGCGGTGTTTGCTTGAAAGCGCCCTGAAAGATCATTTTTTTGAGATGAATGAAACGGCCGATAGAGGTGAACGAGTGAATGAGTGAACGAGTGAAACCCCTCACCCCAACCCTCTCCCCGGGTGCGGGGAGAGGGTGTTACCCGTTCACTTTTTCACCCGTTCACCCGTTCACGGGTTTGTTAATGAAGAACGATTTCCGCGCGCGCAGCCACCCGGCCTACTGGGCGTTCCTGGTTCATCGCGTATCGGGGCTGTTGCTTACGGTGTTCCTGCCGCTCCATTTTTGGGCGCTCGGTCAGGCATTGCGCAGCGCCGAAGCATTCGATGGCTTCCTGCGCTGGACCGAATATCCGCTCGTGAAATTCGCAGAAATCGGGCTGATACTGGTGCTCGCCGCGCACCTCACGGGCGGCGTGCGGTTGCTGATGCTGGAGTTTCTGGCCTGGCGCGACTGGCAGAAGAGCCTGCTCGCGGTTGCGGCCGGCGCAAGTCTGGTCGCAGGGCTGGCATTTGCATTGAACGTCGTTTGATCGCGCCGGCGACCGGCTGCGCCGTATAAAATTATTTAAACTGCGTGAATAACTCAACCGGTGACAGGGGGTAAGACCGTAACGCCTTGAACCTCTGTGTACCCCTCAAGGAGGTTGAAAAGAATCCTCCGTGATCTGTGGCCAAGACATTTGCTGACGGAAAATGACCACTCGCGATCGTGCGTCCCCAGTCTCAACGACGCCGGCTCCCACGCTCGGCGTGATGTGGAAAACGGTGTCGGAGGACTGCAACCTCGCCTGTGACTACTGCTACTACAGCACCTGCCGCGGCCGGCCGGGCCCGAAGCGCAACCGCATCGACCACGCGCTGCTCGACAAGGCGATCCGCGAGTACATGGCGCAATCCCGGGGCGCAGTGGGTTTTGCGTGGCAGGGCGGCGAGCCGCTGCTTGCCGGTCTGGAGTTTTTCGAGGAAGTCGTTGCGCTGCAGGCGCACTACGCCCCGCCCAACACCGTTATCGGCAATGCGCTGCAGACCAACGGCACGCTGCTCGGCGAGGATTGGGCGCGCTTCTTCCGCCAGTACAATTTTCTCGTCGGCGTCAGCGTGGACGGCCCCAGGGAAATCCACGACGCGCACCGCGTCACCGCAACCGGCAAAGGCAGCTACGATCCGGTGATGCGGAAGATCGGGCACTTGCGCAACCACGACGTCGATTTCAACATCCTCACGGTGCTGCATCAGGGCAACGTGGAAAAGCCGCGTGAACTGATGGCGTTCTACTCTCGGGAAGACTTCCACTACGTTCAGTTCATTCCCGGCATGGATTTCCACGCCCGGTTGCCGGATACGCCCGCCCGCTACCTGATCACCGCGGAACAGTACGGCAGGTTTCTCTGCGAGACCTTCGACCTCTGGTACAACGACGGTGCACCGCTGATGTCGGTGCGCTTTTTCGACAACATGCTCAGCGTTTACGCCGGGCGCGCGGCCGAAACGTGCAAGCACTGTCGGACCTGTTCCCGGACGCTGGTGCTCGAGCAGAATGGCGACGCCTACCCGTGCGACTTCTACATGGGCGCGGAATGCCGGCTCGGCAACATCGGCGGCGATTCGCTGCAGGACATTCTCGACCGTCCGGCGTACCGCGATTTCCTGCAGCTCAAGGAAGAACTGCCGGAACAATGCCGGCGTTGCGACCATCTCAGGCTGTGTTACGGCGGCTGTCCGCGCAACCGGACCTGGGACAGCGGCGGACGCGCCACCGGGCCCGATTATTTCTGCGGCGCCTACCGCCGGTTCTTCGATTACGCCCACGAACGGCTGACGCTGCTGGCGCGCAAACTGCGCACGCGCTGGCTCATCGACTACACGCGCAGCGGACATGACTGGCCGGGGCGCAACGACGCTTGCATTTGCGGCAGCGGCCGTAAATTCAAGCACTGCTGCGGCCCGCTGCGCGAGGAATTGTCACCATGAATCATCCCGCCGCCGGCGCCACCGCCTTGCGCAAGCCGCTTCCCGCAGCGCTGCTCGACGCGCTGCGCGCGCTGCTCGGTGAGCGCGTTGGCGCCGACGTCGGACAATAATCATGCATCTGAGCGGTTTGCTATGCGTCTCCGCCAGCGCGTTTGTTGAATTCGGAAAAAAACTGGTCGGCGAGTTTCATTGCAACACCGTCGATGAGCCGCGCGCCAACCTGTGCGAGTTTGCCGCCGACCATCGCCTTGACCGTATAGCCGAGCCTGGTACCCCCGTCACCGGGTCCGAGTTGTACGCTCGCCTGTCCTTTGGCGAAGCCGGCGATGCCCCCCTGACCTTCGAACAGCAGCGTATAAGTGTGTGGTGGAGTCACGTTGGAGAGGGTCATTTTTCCCCTGAACTTGGCGCTGACCGGTCCGACCTTGACGGTCATCACCAGTCGATACTCGTCTTCGGACAACTGCTCGATCGTTTCGCATCCAGGGATGCAGGCGTTAAGGATCTCGGTGTCATTGAGTGCGCGCCAAGTGTCTTGTTGGGGCAGTGGAATCAGTTGCTCTCCGGTCATTTCCATATTGCTCTCCTCGATTGTGGCCGCGCTTACGCGTTACGTTAAGAAACGAGCGCGACCACGCAGTCTATTGACATCAAATACTACATAGTAATATAGTGCTTTGCAACCCATCCCCACCGCTGTCCCGCAAGCAAAAAAAGATGTGATAGCTAATCAGGGTGGTTTCATCCGGAGGGCTCATGAAGGCGGGTGTTTTTGCTTACGCCAGACCGTCGTCGCTGGCCGAAGTGTTTGATCTGCTCGAACAATGCGGCGATGAAGCCAAAATCTTGGCTGGCGGACAGAGCCTGATCGCCTCGCTTAACATGCGCCTCGCCGCGCCGGCAATGCTGATAGACATCAATGGTCTTACCGATCTTGCTGGGATTATCGTCAGTGGCGATATGGTGCGTATCGGTGCGCTGACGCGCCACCGCAGCGTGGAGCGATCGGTCGAGGTCGCGACGCATTTGCCGCTGATCCATCAGGCGATGCCATATGTAGCGCACGCGGCGATTCGTAACCGCGGCACGTTTGGTGGCAGCATCGCCTTTGCCGATCCCGCTGCGGAGCTGCCGGCATGCAGCGTTGTTCTCGATGCCACGTTTCGGATCGCTGGCAAAAGCGGCGAGCGCAGCGTTCCCGCACGGCAGTTTTTCAAGGGACTCTACGAAACGGACATCCAGGCCGGCGAAGTGCTGCTCGGCGGTGAATTTCGGGCGCTCCAACCCGGCTATCGTTCCGCGTTTCTGGAATTGGCGCGTCGGCACGGCGATTACGCCATCGTCGGCGTGGCAGCGCACGGTAAATTCGAGGGCGGTCGCTTTTCGGACGTCAGTCTCGCCTTTTTCGGCATCGGCGCGATTCCGGTGCTCACGGTGAGTACGGCGGCTGCCCTGGAGGGCAACCCGTATTCGCCGGACACAGTTGCAGCGGTGCAGGCTGCAGTGAGCACGGACCTGGAACCATACGCATACGGCGACATCTATCACGGTGCGGCAACCAAGCTGCATCTGGCGCGCGTGCTAGCGGGCCGGATCGTTAACGCATTGACGGCGGCATGAGCGCTTATGACACCCGCCCAGGACACGTTCGACATCACATTGACGGTCAACGGCGTATCAGTTTCGAGACGCATCGCGGCGAGACAGCATCTGGTCGATTTTCTGCGCGAGGAACTGGGGTTGACCGGCTCCCATCTCGGTTGCGAGCACGGTGTGTGCGGTGCCTGCACGGTCAAGGTCAACGGCGAGATCGTACGCGGCTGCCTGATGCTCGCGCTGCAAGCTGACGGCGCCAGCGTTGAAACCATTGAAGGTCTATCGGAAAGCGGCGCAATCGCGGACTTGCAGCGGGCATTTCACGAACGCAACGCGCTGCAGTGCGGCTTCTGCACGCCGGGCATGCTGATCGCGGCGGCGGAGTTGCTGGAATGCAAACCCGACGCAACGCGCGAAGAGATCCGCGCGCACATGGCGGGCAATTACTGCCGTTGCACGGGCTATCAGTCTATCGTGGAAGCGGTGGAGGTGGTTTGTCGCGGGCGCGTGAGGCAACGGGCATGAAAATTAAGGCCGAGTTTCCGCTCAAGGCGCCGTATACCGATTACATCGGCGTGGCAGTACCGCGTCCCGACGCGCGCCGCCTGCTGCAGGGTCGCGGCCGCTATGTCGACGACATCCGTTTGCCACGAATGGCGCATGTCGTTTTCGTGCGCAGTCCTTACGCCCATGCCAGGATCGTCAACATCGATGTTTCCCAAGCCGCCGTCAGCCCCGGGGTGATACGGGTAGTGAGCGGGTCGCAGGTGGCCAGGGTCTGTAGGCCGTGGGTGGGCGTGCTTACACACCTCAAGGGCTTGAAGTCCGCGCCTCAGCACCCGCTGGCGATCGATCGCGCATGCTGGCAGGGAGAGGCAGTGGCGGCGGTTGCGGCCGAGACCCGCGCGCAAGCCGAAGATGCGGTGCAGTTGGTCAATATCGAATGGCAAGAGCTGCCCGCCGTGACCGATCCCGAGACCGCGCTCGAGCCGGAAACACCGGTCATTCATCCGGAGCTCGGCGACAACCTGGCTTACCAGCGCGAGGTCGATACCGGTGATACAGAAGAGGCGTTTGCCAGGGCGTACAAAATCGCGGAAGCGACTTTTCGTACCAGCCGCCACACTGCGGTCACGCTAGAGCCGCGCTCGATTCTTGCCGACTTTAATCCGGCGGAGCGGCAGCTTACCGTTTACCACTCGACCCAGGTTCCGTACATGATGCAATGGATCCTGGCGAAGCACTTCGAGTTGCCCGAGGTCGACGTGCGCGTGATCGCGCCCGATGTCGGCGGCGGTTTCGGCGCGAAGATTCATATTTACGGCGACGAAATGACGACGGTGGCGTTGAGTCTCATGCTCGGGCGCCCCGTCAAGTTCGTTGCTGACCGCCTGGAATCGTTCGTGACCGATTTTCATGCGCGCGGCCATTGTGTCAAAGCGCGCATGGCGGTGTCGAAAGCTGGCGATATCCTCGGCATCGAGATCGACGACTTGTACGGTATCGGGCCGTATTCCGGCTACCCGCGCGGCAGTGCCAATGAGGCCCAGCAGGTGATTAATCTCGTCGGCGGCCCGTATAAAAACCGCGTCTATCGCGGCCGCACGCGCGTCGTGTTCCAGAACAAGAACATGTACGGCCAGTATCGTGCCGTCGGGCATCCGGTAGCGTGCGCCGTTACGGAAGGCCTGGTTGATTTCGGCGCCGCCGCGATCGGGATGGACCCCGCGGAGTTCCGCCGCCGCAACTATATTCCCGCCGACGCTTATCCCTACACGCTGGTAACCGGGCCGGTGTTCGAAAAACTGTCGCAGCACGAAGCGCACGATAAATTGCTCAAGCTCATGAACTACGCCGCACTGCGTGCGGAACAGGCGGCGCTCAGGCAGCGCGGCATTTACCGCGGTATCGGGTTGGCGGCGTTTGTCGAGATGTCCAACCCTTCGGCCGCCACCTACGGTAAGGGCGGCGCGTCGATCGCAGCTCAGGACGGCTGCACCATCAAGCTCACCGCGACCGGCGGCATTACCTGCGCCGCAAGCATTAATGAGATCGGGCAGGGTGCGGCGACGATCGTGGCGCAGATCGCCGCTTCTGCGGTCAGCGTTGCGCTGGACAAGGTCAAGGTGGTGATTGGCGATACCGAGGTTACGCCCTACGGCGGCGGCAACTGGGGATCGCGCGGCACCGGCATCGGCGGTGAAGCGGTGCTGCGAGCTGGCAAGGCGCTGCGTCAGAACATCCTGACATTCGTCGCGCGGTTGACAGAAACCGAGGCCTCGCTGCTCGATATCCGCCACGGCAAGGTGGTGGATGCCGCAACCGGCGCCGAGCGCATGACGTTGGAGGAAGTGGCGCGCACCGCCTATTTCCGGAGCGACAAAGTGCCCCCGGATTTTTCGCCGGAGCTGGCGGTCACCCGTCACTATGCGCAGAAAACCTACGACGGCATCTGCACCAACGGCATCCAGGGCTGCTATCTCGAGGTCGATGTCGAGACTGGTTTCGTCAAACTGCTCAGGCACTGGGTGGTAGACGATTGCGGTACGGTGATCAACCCGCTGCTGGTCGACGAACAGATTCGCGGCGCGGTAGTGCAGGGCTTCGGCGCAGCGCTCTTCGAAGAGTGTATTTACAGTCCGGAAGGGCAGCTTTCGAACGGCAGTCTGATCGACTATCTGGTGCCGATGGCGCGCGAAATGCCGGACATCGAGATCAGCCACACGTCCACGCCGACCGCAACCTCGGAACTGGGCGCGAAGGGAGTGGGCGAGGCCGGTACTGCGGGTTCGCCCGCGGCGGTTATGAACGCGATCAACGATGCATTAAAACCGTTCGGTGCGCGCGTTATGGCGCAGCCGTTCACGCCCGAGCGCATTTTGCGCGCGCTGGGAAAAATATGAGATGGCGCAGGAAAAATTGGAGTTGACAAGCCAAAGGGGGAATGTATGCACAAAGCAGTGATCATAGCAAGTGTCGTCACAGCGGCCGCATCTTGTGCGTTCGGTACGCATGTCGCATATTCACAAGCTTATCCGACTAAGCCGATCCGTATGATAGTGGCATTCGCCCCAAGCGGGGCGCCCGACATCATCGGCCGTCTTATCGGTCAGAAACTTAACGAAAACCTGGGGCAGCCGGTGATTGTTGACAACCGTCCTGGCGCGACCGGCAACATCGGCGCCGAGATTGTGGCAACGGCTGCTGCCGATGGTTATACGGTGTTCATGGCAACGCTGTCGTTGGCGATTAGCCCGAGCTTTTACAAGAAGCTGCCATTTGATCCAATCAAAAGCTTTTCACCGGTGGGCATGGTGGCCTCAGTGCCGTTACTGCTCGTGGTGCATCCTTCGCTGCCGCCAAAATCGGTGAAAGAACTCATCGCGCTTGCTAAGTCCAGGCCCGGGGCGTTGAATTACGCTTCGGTTGGCAGCGGCAGCCCGCAGCATCTGTCTGCCGAACTTTTCAAGTCGACTGCGGGCGTCAACATTGTGCACGTTCCATACAAGGGTGGCGGGCCTGCCACCACGGCTGTGTTAAGCGGGGAAGTGCAGATGTTCTTTGCTGGGATGCCGCCTGCATTGCCACACGTGAAGGCAGGCCGTCTGCGGGCGCTGGCGGTATCTACCATCAAGCGTTCGGCGTCCGCGCCGGAAGTTCCGACGATGAGCGAAGCCGGATTGCCTGGTTTTGAGGCCGATAATTGGAACGCCCTGCTTACGCCGCACGGCACGCCGCGGAAGATCGTCGATCGTCTTAATCTGGAACTGGAAAGAATACTTAAGCTGCCTGACATTCAAGCGCTGCTGATCACGACGGGTGCAGAGGCCGCTTACAGTACCTCGAATGAGCTCACGGCCCGGATCAAAGAAGAAACGGTGAAATGGGGCAAGGTCGCGCGCGTTGCAGGCGTCAAGCCCGAATAAAACATGGACACGACGCTCTTCGCCTCTTCGGGCTCCGAGATGCTTGCGCAGTTTCTGGCGCACTCGAAGCCCGGCCTGCCGAAATACGCTCAACTGCGCGAAGTATTGCTCGCCGCAATTGAGAGCGGCCACTGGAAACCCGGTGCGAGGCTGCCGACCGAACAGGCGCTCGCGCACCACACGCCGTTCAGCCTCGGCACGGTGCAGCGCGCGCTGCGCGCGCTGGTGGATGAAGGCATTGTGGTGCGCCAGCAGGGCAGCGGTACCTATGTCGCGGAAAGCCGCAAGGCGATGGATGCGCCGTGGCATTGCCGCTTCATCGCCGACGACGGGAAAAGTTTCCTGCCGATCTATCCGAAAGTAGTCATGCGCAAGCGCATCCGCGAACGCGGGTCGTGGTCGGAGTATCTCGATCAGCACGGCGACAACGTGATCCGCATCGACCGCGTCATCAGCATAAACGACGAGTTCAGCGTTTACAGCCGGTTCTATCTCAACGCCGATCGCTTTAGAGGGATCATGGAAAAGCCGCTGGCCGACCTCGACGGCGCCAACTTCAAGGCGATCCTGAGTCGCGAGTTCGGGTTGCCGGTGACCCACGTCGCGCAGACGATGATTAGCCTCCGCTTCCCCGACTTCGTGTGCCGCGCGCTCAAGCTCCGCAAGGCCGTCGCCGGCACCTTGCTCGAGATCGCGGCGAGCGCGGGCCGCGACCGCCATGTGTATTACCAGGAACTCTATATACCGACCAACCGGCACCGCCTAGTGGTATCGGATATCTACCCGGAGCGGTGATATTTTCTCGGGAAATGCAATGAAATCAAGCAATCTCCTCATCATCATGTCCGACGAGCATAACCCGAAAGTCATGGGGTGCAACGGACATCCTTTAGTCAGGACGCCCAATATCGACGCGCTCGCTGCGGGCGGCACCACGTTCACGAGTGCGTATACGACATGCCCCGTGTGCGTGCCGGCGCGCGCGGCATTCGCGGTCGGCAAGTACGTGCACCAGATCGGCTACTGGGACAACGCCGACGCTTACGAAGGCGCGATTCCGAGCTGGCACCACCGACTGCGCGAGCGCGGCCACCGCGTGGTTTCGATCGGCAAGCTGCACTTCCGCGGCCACGAGGGCGACGACAACGGCTTTTCCGAAGAAATCATCCCGATGAACATCATCGAGGGCAAAGGCGATCTGATGGGGCTGGTGAGGAACGACTTGCCCGAGCGGGGGCTGTCGTGGAAAATCGCCAAGCTCGCCGGTCCCGGCGAGACGCCGTATACGGCCTACGACCGCGAAATCGCGGGCAAAGCGCAGATCTGGCTGCGCGAGGAGGCGCCGAAGTACCGCGATAAGCCGTGGGTGCTGTTCGTGTCGTTCGTGTGCCCGCATTTCCCACTGGTGGCGCCGGCCGAGTTCTATTACCAGTATCCGCTCGACCGGATGCCGCTGCCCAAACAGTACGCGCAGAACGAGCGGCCCGATCATCCGTACCTGCGCGATTACGCTGGCAGTTTCGTTTACGACAAATTTTTCGACGCCGAGAAGCTCAGGAAGGCGATCGCCGCGTATTACGGCCTGTGCACTTTTCTCGACGACAACATCGGCAAGGTGCTGCGCACGCTCGACGTGGTCGGGCTCGCTGATTCAACGCGCGTGCTGTATACCTCGGATCACGGCGATAATCTCGGCGCGCGCGGGCTGTGGGGCAAATCGACGATGTACGAGGAAGTCGCGGGCGTGCCGCTGATCATCAAGGGTCCCGGCATACCGCAGGGCGTCAAGGTGAGCGAGCCGGCGAACCATGTCGATACCTATCCGTTCATCATGGAGTGCGCGGGCGAGGACAGGCCGGAGGTGTATGACGGCCATCTTGGGCATTCGCTGTTCAAGCTCGCTGCCGGCGCCAGACCCGACCGCAACGTGCTGTGCGAATATCACGGCATGGGCTCGACCACCGGCGCCTTCATGATCCGGCACGGCAATTACAAGTACGTGCATTACGTCGCTTACCGGCCGCAGCTGTTCGATCTGGCCGCGGATCCGGAAGAATTGCGCGATCTCGCGACCGATCCGGCGTACTCGAAAGTGCTCGAAGAGTGCCGTGCCAGGCTGTATGCGATCTGCGATCCCGCGGAAGCTGACGCCCGCGCGAAGAAACGTCAGGCTGAGTTGCTGGAGCAGCACGGCGGACGCGAGGCGGTGATCCAGCGCGGTGATCTGGGCTTCACGCCGCCCCCGGGTTATCCGGCGAAATTCGGCTGAAAGAATATTTCCCTCTCTTCACTCTTGCGGGTAGAGGGGAGTGTGGGGGGTCAACGAGCAGGAGGAGCGATGCGAACCAGAAGATTCAAGTTGTTGTGGAGTATGGGATTCGGGGCGATGTTGACTGCCGGTGGCGCGCTGGCGCAGGCTTACCCTGAACGGCCGATCCGCATGCTGGTGCCGTTCGCGCCCGGCGGCAATACCGACATCCTGGCGCGCGCGGTGGGCCTGAGGATGTCGGATAACTGGGGCAAACCGGTAGTGATCGACAATCGTCCCGGTGGCAGCGGGCTGATTGCGGCGGAGATCGTGGCCAAAGCGACGCCCGACGGCTATACCGTATTTGTCGCCTCCACCGGCGAAGTCGCGGTCAATCCCAGTCTGTTCAAGAAACTGCCCTACAGCGTGGAAAAGGACTTTGCGCCGGTTTCGCTCGGCACGATTTCGCCGATATTGATTGTCGCGCATCCTTTGTTCGCGCCGAAAACAATCGGGGAGCTCGTCGCACTGGCAAAAGCGAAACCGAAAACCCTGTCCTACGCATCGGTGGGCGTGGGCAGTCCCATGCACTTGTCGGGCGAATTATTCAAGATGCTGACCGGGACGGACATCGTGCATGTGCCGTACAAGGGCGGCGGGCCGGCGACAATCGCGCTGCTCGGCGGGCAGGAAGTGCAATTCGGCTTCGTCGGCATGGGCCCCGCGATTCCTTACGTCAAGGCCGGCCGGCTGAAGGCGCTTGCAATCTCCACCGCCAAGCGCGCGACCCTGCTGCCCGAGTTGCCGACGATGCAGGAGCAAGGCGTGAAGGGCTTCGATACCAGCATCTGGTTCGCATTCTTCGCGCCGGCGAAGACGCCGAAGAGCGTGATTGCGAAGTTGAATGCGGAAATCGTGCGCGTACTGAAAATGAAGGAAGTGAATGATTTCCTACTCGGCACCGGTGTCGAGGTCACGCCGGGCATGCCCGTGGAACTGTCGCGCTTCGTGAAGTCGGAAGAGGCCAAGTACCGCAAGATCATACAGGTGGCCAGCGTCAAGCTCGACTGATCGTGATGCAACATACCGATTCGAAAAGGAGGCACACATGATACGCATGGACAGGTTGTTCGTCATTTGCATGGGATGCTGGCTCGCAGCGCTGGGCGGCACGGCGGCGGCGCAGGCGTACCCTGCGAAGTCGATCCGTGTAGTGGTGCCGTACGCCCCCGGTGGCGCGACCGATCTCACCGCGCGCCTAGTCGGGCAGAAGATGAACGACAGCTTTAGGCAGACCGTGGTCATCGACAATCGGACGGGCGCGGGCGGCGTGATCGGCGCCGATATCGTCGCCCGCGCGGCGCCCGACGGCTACACCGTGCTGCTGGCGTCGCCGGCGGAAATTGCAGTACTGCCGCACCTGCAGAAAATGCCGTACAACGTCGATAAGGATTTCGCGCCGGTGTCGCTCGCTTCCACCACGCCGCTGATTCTGGTCCTGCATCCCTCGGTCCCCGTCAAGTCGGTGAAGGCGTTGATCGCATTCGTCAAGGCGCGGCCGGGGCAGATGACATACGCCTCGGCGGGTACCGGCGGCGTGCAGCATCTCGCCGGAGAACTGCTCAAGATCACGTTCAAGCTCGACATGGTGCACGTGCCGTACAAGGGCGCGGGGCCGGTCATGCCGGACCTGATCGGGGGGCATGTGCCGATGTTTTTCTCCGGCATGCCGCCGGCAATGCCGCATGTGAAGGCGGGGAAACTGCGTGCGCTCGCGGTGACCTCCACCACGCGCTCGCCCGCCGCGCCGAACGTGCCGACCATGGCGGAGGCGGGCGTGCCGGATTTCGTGTTCACGAACTGGTTCGCCTACTTCGTGCCGGCCGGTACTCCTGCCGGCGTCATCTCGACGCTCAACGCCGAGATCAATCGGGCATTGAAGCTGGAGGACGTGAAGACCAGGCTCGCCACCGTCGGCCTCGAAACGGTTGGCACCACGCCCGAGGAACTTGCGAAATTCGTGCGCTCGGAAAGCGACAAGTTCGCGCAGCTGATCAGACAGTCCGGGGCCAAGGGCACGGATTGAGTGCGTGATGCCCGCGCGACCCAACATTCTCCTGATTACGTCCGACCAACAGCGGGCGGATTGCTTCGGCTTCGAGAACAGGCACATCCGCACGCCGCATCTTGACCGCCTCGCGCGCGAAGGAACGCGTTTCTCCGCGTGCATCACGCCGAATCTCGTCTGTCAGCCCTCACGCGCCTCGATCCTGACCGGGCTGTTGCCGCTCACGCACGGCGTATGGGACAACGGCATCGATCTCGATCCCAAGGTCGGCGAGCGGGGATTCGCTGGAACGCTGGCGCGCGCCGGATACGCAACCGCGTTCATCGGCAAGGCGCACTTCTCGACCAAGGCGACGTTCAAGCCGATGGGCACGCCGGAGTGTGGCCGCAGCGGCGCGCAATACGGCCCAGATTGGCGCGGGCCGTACATGGGCTTCCGCCACGTCGAGCTCGCGGTGCTCGGGCATTTCGACAATCCCATGCCGCTCGAGCGCCCGCCGGTCGGACATTACGAGCGCTGGCTGCTCGCGCGCGGAGCCAGCGATGAAGCGCTGCGTTTGTACGCCGCGTCCGCCGGTCCCGACACCGAAGGGACTGCGCAAACCTGGCATTCGGCGCTGCCGCCGGCGTGGCATTCGAGCGCCTGGATCGGCGACCGCACCATCAATTGGCTTACCGAGCGCGACCGATCGAAGCCCTTCTGCATGTGGGTGTCATTTCCCGATCCGCACCAGCCGTTCGACTGCCCGGTGCCGTGGAGCCTGCTGTACGACCCGCGCGACGTCGCGCTTCCGCAGCACCGCACACGCGATCTCGACGGCCGCCCGTGGTGGTACCGGGCATCGCTCGAAGGCGCGCCGCAGCTCGCCGACCCGACGCTGCGCAACCTGCGCGCCAAGGTCTCGCGCCTCCCGGACCAGAGCGACGAACAGCTCGCGCACATGACGGCGAACTACTACGGCATGATCTCGCTGATTGATCACAACGTCGGACGCATCCTCGCCGCGCTCGATGACCTCGGCTTGCGCCAAGATACGCTGGTCATTTTTACCACCGATCACGGCGAGATGCTTGGCAATCACGGCCTATACCTGAAAGGTCCATGGCCGCTCGAAGACCTGCTGCGCGTTGGGATGATCGCGGCAGGGGCGGGCATCGCGCAGGGCCGGGTGGAGGATATGCCGGTCTCGACGCTTGATCTTGCGCCGACCTTCCTTGACTACGCCGGCGTGCCCGCGCCGCTCGAACTGCAGGGCCGGAGCCTCAGGACGTTGTTGCAGGGCGGCGCCGAAAGCCGCGAGGTCGCATACAGCGAATGGCACGTGCATCCATCGCGCTGCGGAGTGGGTTTGCAGTTACGCACGGTGCGCACCAAGACGCACAAGTGCACGCTCGAACTCGGCTCGGGCGCGGGCGAGATCTACGATCTCGTCAACGACCCCCGCGAAATGAATAACCTGTTCGACGATCCGGGCTATCGCAAGGTGCGCAACGAACTTGAAGCGCTGATGCGTGCACGGCCGGGCAAGGTGCTTGATGATCTGTCTGAACCGATCGGCATGGCATAAAGGCGGTGAAGGGTGAAGGGTGAAGAGCATGACGGACCCGCAACAGAAAAAACTGAAACTTGCATTCATCGGTCTGGGCGTGATGGGTTACCCGATGGCGGGGCATCTGGTGCGCGCGGAAAGCGTGAAGTACGCGCAGCTGATCCAGCAATCGGGCGCCAAAGCCGAATAGGAGGGTAAATGGAACTATCGTTTAAAGAGCAGGCGATGCTGCGCGGCGAAATGGGTGAGCCGGTACGGAACGCGCTCAAGCTGCAACTCGAGGTCGGCAAGTTCTACGGGGCCAGGCGCTTCGTGCGAGTGAAGAACGTGCACATGATGGGCGACATTGAGGTAATGGGCGACAGTGGCCTCGAGTACCTGCGTTGTACCCGGGAGAAGCGTGCCCATTGCAGTGTCGATATCACGACGAATGCACGCTGCGCCGATTTCGCTCATGCCGAGGCGCTCGGCCAGGACATGGGGGAGATTGCAAAAGAACGCACGCTCATCGGCTACCTCGCGGACATGAACGTGATGACCACCGACACCTGCATTAACTACCAAACGCTTTATCAGCCGCATCTGGGCGAACACGTTGCCTGGGGCGACACCGGCACGGTCATCTACGCTAACTCGGTGTTCGGGGCGCGCTCCAATTTCGAGGCCGGGCCGGCGGCGCTTGCGGCCGGATTGACGGGGCGCACGCCGGAGTACGGCTTTCACCTCGACGAGCATCGCCGTGGCACTTTCGTGGTCAAGGTCGATGCGACCCTGGGCGATTTCGCCGGCTGGGGGGCCTTGGGGAAAATCGTGGGCGAGTCGCACCAGGATTATTTCTCGGTACCCGTGTTCGACGGCATTGGATCCGCGCCCACGAGTGACGGGTTCAAGCATCTGGGCGCATCGCTCGCGAGCTACGGCTCGATGGCCATGTTCCATATGGTCGGCGTGACGCCAGAGGCGCCCACCGTCGAGCAGGCTCTCGGCGGTCGCACCAGCGCCGAGACCATGACCGTGAGGCAGGCTGACATCGATGCCGTATTCCGGCGCTACGACATCGGCGACGGCCGCTGCAACCTTGTCGTATTTTCGGGACCACAGCAATCGCTGTTCGAGATGAAGTGTCTCGCGGAGCTGTTTGCCGGGAAACGCGTCCACCCCGGCAGCCGCGTGTTTGTAACCACCGCGCACTCGATCCTGGCTGATGCTCGTCGCCTCGGCTATGCGCAGGCGTTGGAGGCGGCGGGCGTGACGATCCTCGCGGGCGTTTGCTTCTATATTTTGCAGAACCTCTCCCAGATGCGTATTGCAAACGGCTGGACTAACTTGGTTTCAAATTCGGCGAAACTCGTCAATACCATTACGGCGCACCGCTTCAACACCATCCTGCGGCGCACTGCGGAATGCGTCGAGGTCGCGGTATCGGGAGTCGTGAAATGAGCAAGGTGTTGGCAACAATTTCAGTGGAGCGCGCGTTCGGCCCCGTCGTCGAGGGCGAGGCGGTGCTGTCGAGCGAGGGTTTTTCGCCGCGCTACGATCTCGACCGCTGGAGCGGCGTGATCACCAAGCGCGGGCACAAGCTCGAGGGTGTGCAGATTCGAGACACAATCCTGTTTTTCCCGACCGCGAAGGGCGGTGTCGCCGCTGGCTGGGCATTCTCCGACATCCGCAGCAAGAGCATCGCGCCGAAGGCCTTCGTGTTTGGGCGTACGAATCCGGTCATGGTCCAAGGCGCCGTGTTCGCTAACATCACCATCACCGAGGGCTGGTCGCAGGATCCGTTCGAGGTCGTGCGAACCGGAGATGTCGTGCGGATCGATCCGGGCCGGAAGGTCATCGAAGTGCTCAGCCGCAAGGCAACATAAATAGGAAGAGGAGAACCTTATGTCAACTGCTGCGCAACCGCGCAAGCTCGCGTTCCTCGGGCTTGGCGTGATGGGATTTCCGATGGCCGGCCATCTGGCGCGGGCCGGTCACCAGGTAATCGTTTACAACCGGACGCGCGCTAAAGCTGATGCCTGGGTAGCGGCTTACGGTGGCTGCAGCGCGCCTACGCCGGCCGAGGCTGCGGCGGGCGCAGACTTCGTCCTGGCGTGTGTGGGTGAGGACAAGGATGTGCGCGAGGTGACGCTCGGGGCGAGCGGCGCATTCGGTGCCATGCGCAAAGGCGCGGTCTTTGTGGACCATACTACTGCATCCGCCGATGTGGCGCGAGAACTTTACGAGGCGTCGTCTGCTCAAGGCATCGGTTTCTTGGACGCACCGGTTTCCGGCGGCCAGACGGGCGCCGAAAAGGGTGCGCTTACGGTGATGGTCGGCGGCGACGCGGAAGTGTTCACGCGGGCGCAACCCGTCATCGCACATTACGCGCGCGCGATAAATCACATGGGGCCCGTCGGGACCGGACAACTCACGAAAATGGTGAACCAGATCTGCAACGTCGGCATTTTACAGAGCTTGGCAGAGGCGCTTGCCTTTGCGATGCGCGCCAGCCTCGACCTCGACCGGGTGATTGCAGCCATCTCGAAAGGTAACGCGCAATCTGCCCATATGGACGCGCGCGCGCGCACCATGGTCCAGGGCAAGTTCGATTTTGGCTTCGCCGTGGATTGGATGCGGAAGGATCTGCGTATTGCGCTAGGAGAAGCACGGCGCAATGGAGCCCAGCTTCCCGGAACGGCACTGATTGACCAATTCCTTGGCTGCGTACAGGAGTTGGGCGGGGGGCGCGAGGACGTATCCGCGGTGATCAAGCTGATCGCGCCACGGCATTAGACCCTCCAGGGCACTGAAAAACTGACAGATCTCGTCATTGCCAAAGTTCTGGCGGTCTGTCAGCGCGGCTTAGCGTGTCTTGATTCGTTGTCGACCGCTCGCTATAGCTGTTGCGCTCCGCAAAAACTCGATCTGGGTGTGACGGTTCTGGTGCAACAACATCACGGCGCATTGGGGGCGTAGACTGATCGGGCTTTCCTGTGGAGCCGATCATGACTACTTCGAGCAGTTTCAACACCCTGTTCGAGTATCGGCACTTCGACCGCTAGATCATTATCCTGTGCGTTCGCTGGTATGTGCGCTACAAGCTGAGCTACCGAGACCTCGTCGAGATGATCGCCAAGGTCATCACCGGCGTTCAGTTCAAAGATGGAATTGAAGTGAAGGGGTCAGACTGTCAAAGAGTCGTAGCCTGATCACATCGCCATAGACAACATTTGACGTTAGCTCCTTCCGTAAACCGTTTCATCATCACGCCTGATCTCCTTCTTCAAGACCAGATTCCGGTTTAACTGAATTACGGGGGCACCGCCGCTGCGACAACGCGCAGTAGTGAAACCAGCGTTTTCGCAGCCGTTGGCAGGTACCGCTCGCGAGTATAGGTAACACCGATACGCCGCTTCCAAACGAGGGGGCCCGATCGGAGTAGCGACAGCTGGTGTCGCCACGGGGAACTGCCAATCGCCGATGTCGACTGAAATGTCAGCAGGTTGGTGCTCGCAACGATCGCCAGGAGCGTTGAAAACGAATCTGCCGTGATGGACGGAGTGGGGACCGGGCTGCTCGCTGCGCGAAAACGACTAAAAAGCCAATTGGACAGCGTCGAGCCAGACTTGGGAAGTGCCCATCGCTCCTGCAACAGCGTCTCGAGTTCAACTTTGCGCACGGAGTGCAACCGGTGTCCTTTGCGGGCCACCACGACCACGCTGTCCTGGGAGATTTCCTCGTAACAAAGGTCGGGTTCGGGTACGGCCGGGAGTCCGCTCAAGACAAGGTCGAACTTGCCATCCCGTAATGCGGAGATTAATCCTTCGCTGACACCGGTAGAGATGTCTACGGTGACGCGAGGGTACTTTTCAACGAGTTGCGTACATGCTGCTGCGAGAAGATGATCCGTCATCACGAGTCCTGTACCTACCGTAACGTGCCCGGCAGTTCCGGTCGCCATGTCGGTCAACTCCCGAACGGCCTCTTCCGTCGCGACTTGAAGTCGCATCGCATGCCTCTGCAGTTGCGCGCCGGCCGCCGTCAGCACCATCCCTTTCGCAGTTCGATCGAACAGCTTGACGTTCAACTCGCGCTCGAGACGCGCCACGCTCTTGGTTAGGGCGGGTTGTGTGAGCCTCAATTCCTCGGCGCTTCGTCCGAGGTGTCCCGAACTGGCGATATGCGAGAAGTATCGTAAATCTCGAAGTTCCATATATTCCTCATAGGAATCGCCTATTAACTAGCAGTAATTTGCAGTTATCTAATTTCTTTGTCAACATGCGCGGGTCTAAACCCTCCAGACGTTGAAAGGTAGTCCATGTTTATTGGCGTACCCCGAGAGAGAAAGGAGCAGGAATACCGAGTGGCGCTTGTGCCTTCAGCGGTAAAGGAACTTGTCCTGCGCGGACATACGGTGTTGGTCGAAGAGGGTGCCGGAGGAGGCATTGGAGCAAGCGACGCCGCATTTGCCCATGCGGGTGCGAGCATCGCAGCTGATGCGGACACGCTCTACGCTAAGGCGGACCTGATCGTAAAGGTGAAGGAGCCGCAGGCAGATGAGCGTGCCTTCCTTCGTTCCGGACAGATGCTCTTCGCCTATTTGCATCTCGCGGCCGACCCGGCGCAGGCCCGGGATCTGCTCAAGAGTGATGCGATCTGCATTGCGTTTGAGACAGTGACATCTCCCTCCGGGCGGCTTCCGCTCTTGACGCCAATGTCCGAGATTGCCGGCCGGCTCGCGGTACAAGCTGGCGCCTATTGGCTTCAGCGTGCCAACGGCGGGAGCGGAGTTCTACTTAGTGGCGCGCCTGGTGTGGCACCAGCAAAAGTTATGATACTCGGCGGAGGGGTTGTGGGAGCGAATGCCATCGCCATTGCCGTAGGGATGGGTGCAGACGTCGTTGTGCTTGATCGGGTGCCAGATGTGCTGCGAGCGCTTTCTAAGGAGTTTGGCTCGCGAATCAAGACCGAGTTCTCCACGTCAGACAGCATCCGTATGCACATCGCTGATGCCGACCTCGTGATCGGCGGCGTCTTGGTTACCGGCGCCGCGGCCCCCAAGCTAATCACCATGGCTGATCTTGGAAGTATGAGGCCGGGGTCGGTGTTCGTTGATGTGTCGATTGATCAAGGCGGCTGTGCGGAGACGTCGCGGCCTACGACGCATAGCCAACCGACGTTTGTCGAGAACGGTGTCGTGCACTACTGTGTAGCTAACATGCCAGGTGCCGTCCCGCGCACATCGGCGGCGGCGCTGTCGAACGCCATTTTGCCCTACGTTCTCGTGCTTGCAGACTACGGGTGGCGAAGAGCGCTTTTGCGCGACGCACACCTGATGAACGGATTGAACGTCTGCAAGGGGCAGATCACGCATTCTGCTGTGGCTGAGGCGCTACGCATGCCGTCGTATGACCCTCGAGCGTGCCTTGAGGCCGCGTAGTCCAGATTCCGCTTCCGATCAATCGAGTATGCCAATCGCCCAACCAATACGCGTTCGATCAGGTTTCCTCTTATTTCACTCCGGAGGTGCTTCTATGCGTTTACATCCTGGCGCAATCGTACTTGCTTGCTTGTGTTTGTTCGTGTTTCCGCAGGCACTCGCTCAAACTTATCCGTCGCGCGTAGTCACGATTATCGTTCCGTTTCCGGCAGGGGGCGGACATGACTTCACCGCGCGCACCATTGCTGCACGGCTCGTTTCACGTCTAGGTCAACAAGTCGTAGTAGAAAACCGGGGTGGCGCGAATGGCCAAATCGGGGCGCAAGCTGTGGCCCGCGCAGCGCCGGACGGGTATACCATTCTAATGGGTTCGCCGGCAGAGCTGGTGATCAGCGAGAGTGTCTACAAGAGCATGCCCTACGATGCCGCTCGAGATTTCGCGCCGATCACGCTCGCCGGTATCAGTCCCATCGTCTTAGCGGCGCATCCCTCTACGCAGGTCAAGACACCGAAAGAATTTTTGGCGCTTGTCAAGAACAAGCCAGGGACGATGAGCTACGGGTCCCCTGGGACGGGTAGCGCTCACCATTTGGCGGCGGCATAGATTGTCAAGCTTGCTGGTCTGAGCATGGTTCACGTCCCTTACAAAGGTGCCGCACCCGCTACCGCTGATGTGCTCGGTGGGCAGATCCCGTTTGCTTCGGTTGGGATGGCCCCAGTTATGCAACACATCAAGGCGGGGAAGCTCAACGCCGTGGCAATAATGTCGGCCCGCCGTTTGGACTGGCTACCCTCGATTAGCGCGATTGGCGAGATACCTGAGTTGAAGCAGATCGAGATCGCGCAGTGGATGGGCTTCGTCGCACCGGCCAACACGCCCGCGACAATTGTGTCCCGGCTCCAGAAGGACATTGCGGCGATTCTCAAGACGCCCGATGTCGCAAGAATTCTAATTGACCAGGGCGTCGAGCCGGCTGATTACACACCGGAGGCTTTCGGTACTTTTCTAGCTGACGAGCGAAAGAAGTACGCTCTCCTCGTCAAGCTTGCCGGCATCGTGGCGCAGTGAGGGGGCTTCAGTGATTGCAACTCTCGCAAACCGGAATCGCCCTTTCTCGTTTATTGATCTACCGCGCAACCGGAGCAACCGGAAGCCGCGCCGGAGCGGACTCACCATGATGGTCGATTTCGGCCTCCCGGTTGGGCAGGTAGCCGAAGTCTTGGCTATGGCTGGAGATTACATCGACCTCGGCAAAATCGCAGTCGGCACCGCGCGCCTCTACGATCTGTCTTATTTGCGACGCAAACTCGCGCTCTACCGCAGGCACCGCATCCGGGCCTTCATCGGCGGCCAGTTCATGGAGTACGTTTACGCCGTCCACGGCAAGCCCATGCTGGAGCGATTCCTAAGTGAGGCGAAGCGCGTCGGGTTCGATGTGGTCGAGATCTCCGACAACTGTGTGCCGCTTACGCGTCGCGAGCGCATGGCACAGATCCGACTGGCGCGCAGGTGCGGGCTATCAGTGTTCGGCGAGGTCGGTTCGAAGGACACGAAAAGTGATTCGCGCAGACTTGTCGGCCAAGCGCAAGACTGTTTCGAGGCGGGTGCCGAGTTGGTGCTGATCGAAGCAGCAGAGTTGATCGAAAGGGGCAGGCCAAAGATGAAGCTCATTAACGACATTCGCCGCGGGCTTGACATGGCCAAGGTGCTGATCGAACTACCGGGACCGTGGATCTCCGACGTCACGCTGTCGGCGGTCGAGGACATGAAAAAATTCCTGGTTCGCGAGTTCGGACCCGACATCAACCTCGCCAACGTGATGCCGTCGGACATCATGGAAACCGAAGCGTTGCGTGTCGGCCTCGGCGTGGTGGGCCCGGATCTGAAACTCAACAGGCTCCCGCGCGGCGCCTAACTTGGGGAAGAAATGGCAAGTTCAGCAAAACCGTTTTTTGTGGTGAGCGCGCCGCGCTCCGGGTCCACGCTGCTGCGGCTTATCCTCGACTCCCATTCGGCGCTCGCGGTGCCGCCGCCCGGCTGGTTGTTCGACATGATCTATCCGTACCTTTACAGCTACGGTGATCTCAACCACCAGGCGAACCTGCTCGCGCTGGCCGAGGACATTCTGCAGACACCAACTGTCGGCAGGTGGCCGATCAAACTCGCACCGGAGGAGCTGGTTCGAGTTGCTGCAGAAAGCTCCTTCGCCGGGCTTTACGCCGCGCTGCACCGCGCCTACGCGCAGGCCGAAGGCAAGCAGTGCTGGGGCGAGAAGACGCCGCGCAACAGCTTTTGGATGGACGAGATCAAGGCGCTTTTCCCGGACGCGCAGTTCATCCATATCGTGCGCGACGGACGCGACCAGGCGATCGATATCTCGGATTCCATCCTGCTGCCATACTCGCTCTACTCCGGCGCGAACCTCTGGCAGCGCCATGTCTCGGCCGTGCGGGATTCCGCGAGTCGGTTGCCTGCCGGGGCCTACCTTGAAATCCGCTACGAGGATCTGTGCGCGGCGCCGGAGGCGGTTATCCGCAAGCTGTGCGCGTTCCTGGACGTCGAGTTTGATGCGCGCATGCTCACGCCGCACGAGACGCGCTCCGCGAGGAACTGGAGCGCGCACCCGCTGCACGCCAAGACGGCACAGCCGATCTCGACCCGATTTTGTGAGATGTACAAGACGCGAATGCCTTCGGCAGACATCGCAGCGCTCGAGGCGTTGATCGGCGCCACCTTGCAATGCTTCGGGTATCCCCTTTCCGGCGCAGGCCGTCCGATACCGCAGCGACTGGCCGCGCAAATGATCGAGAGCGATACCGTCACAAATCCCGAGAACGTTGCCTACAAGCGCTGGCACGAAGAGCGCCGCAAGCGACGCAGGGAACAGGGCGTGTGGCGCGACTCCGACCGCAAGTCAATTTTGTGGGGGACGAACTAGGCAGGTCAAAAAAACATCGAATCGAGCGAACCAAAGGCAGGAAGTATGCCATCAGTGTTAATTCTCGTCGAAAGGAGCTAAGATGCGAGTTGGGTGCCTTGTTGTAAGGTTACTGTGGGCATGCATCACAGCAGGTATTCATAGTGCTGTCGCGCAAGGATTCCCCTCTAAGCCAGTCCGAGTCATCGTGCCGGGTCCGCCCGCGGGTGGCGCTGACGTGGTCGCGCGGGCCCTCGGTGCCCGAATGTCCCAGGTTCTGGGGCAACAGATCGTCATCGACAACCGGGCGGGCGCCAACGGCCTGATTGCCACGGAGCTTACGGCAAAATCGTCCCCGGACGGTTACACCGTTATTCTGGGGACTTCGAGCGCATTCACGTTGAATCCCAATCTCAGCGCCAACGTTCCGTACGACCCCATCAAGAGTTTTGCCCCGGTGTCATTTGTTTGTTCGGCACCGCTGCTGCTGGTGGTGCATCCTTCAGTGCCGGTTAATACGGTTCGGGATCTCATCAAGCTTGCCAAAGCCAAACCCGGACAGATCTTCTATGCGTCGAACGGAACCGGCTCGTTGAGCCATCTCACGACCGAGTTGTTCAAGAACGCCGCTGGCGTCGACATGGTGCACGTGCCGTATAAGGGCGGCACCCCTGCCGTCATCGACACCATCAGCGGCCAGGTGTCCCTGATCATCACGGCCATTCCCACCTTGCTTACACAAGTGAGGGCGGGCAGGGTCAGGGCCATCGCTGTGACCGCCGAGAAGCGCTCCCCGGCTTTCCCCAACGTTCCAACGGCCGCCGAAAGCGGGCTCCCGGGATTCAGCTCAGTGCAGTGGTACGCGATGTTTGCTCCGGCAGGAACGCCTTCACAGACCGTGCAGCGGCTGAACTCGGCGGTCAACAAAGCGTTGTCGTCTCCAGAAGTTGAGAAAACGTTTGTTCGGGAAGGGCTGGAGGGTAAAGGAAGCTCGTCGCAGGAGTTGGCGGCTTTCTTGGCATCGGATCTGGCAAAATGGGCTAAAGTCATCAAGGCGGCGAAGATCGAGGTTGAATGAGACTATCGGTAGGCATTAAGGCAAGCGATTAATTCGGGCGCTTTTCCCACGCTAAATCGCGTTCCTCGTGCATTGGCTGACCGGCAATGACATGAAAACCGCGGTCGGGAACGCGATGCGCGCAGGATCCGGAGTGACAGTCACACCGATTCGCTGTCTTGGAGCATGAGTTGATGCGCCCCGGCGGGCAGGCGGCGCTTGGAATCGCCAGTTGTGCGTGGCCTGCGGTCGTATAGTCACTCGGTGCTTGCGGCAGGCCGCTGCAAGCGCCGTTTTCTTCCCCTTATAATCCGGAACTTCCAAGGAGGTTTACATGCCGCATTCGACTTATTTTGCCGAGCGCATGGGCCATGCCACGATCGATCCGCAGGGCGAATTCGAGGCCGGTAGCTTCCAGTCATTCACGCTCACATATACCGCCGGCTTTTTCGGCATCGACGACACGGGCTCGATCAAGATCGTGCACCGGTTCGCTTCCGACATGGGACGCCCGCAGTTCACCGATCCCAGGGGCTGGAACTACACGACCGTCGAGGCTTCCAATGGCGCCGTGCTCGAGGTGAAATACGACGGCAAGATGAACATCCGGCCGTGGGACAAGACGCTGTTCATTCGCGTCGTACGCGGCTTCCTGCGTGAAGGTGACCGCATCATCGCGCGCTTCGGCGACCGCCGCCAGGGCTCGCCCGGCATCCGGGTGCAGACCTTTCACGAGCCGACGTTCGAGTTCCGCGTCCTGGTCGATGCGTGGGCGACCTACAACTATGTCGAGCTGCCCGAGCAGCCGTACATCTCGGTCGTTGCCGGCCCGCCGGTGTTATACAAGGCGATCGTGCCGACACTGCGCAAGCGCGGCCAGCCGTTCAGACTCGGCTTCAAGGGCGAGGACCGGTGGGGCAATGTCAGTCACAAAATGGATCTGACGGTCCATTTTGTGACTAATGTGAAAATCGAAGGACTTCCGGAAAGCGTGCGGATTCGACCGGGGGAATATGCCAAAGTCATCGAGAATCTGAGTGTTCATGAGGCGGGCGACGTCACGCTTCGCGTAGTCGATGACTCGGGAAACCTGCTTTGTGAAGGCAATCCTTTGCGCATCATGGAAAAAGCAGAGCTTTTTCCATTCTGGGCCGACCTGCACGGGCAATCCGAGGAAACCATCGGCACCAACTCGGCGCGCGAGCTGATCGAGTTCGCGCGCGACCGCGCGTTTCTCGATACGATGTGCCACCAGGGCAACGATTTCCAGATCACCACGCCGTTCTGGAACGAATTGAACAAACTCAGCAAGGAATTCAACCAGGACGGCAAGTTCATCATGTTTCCCGGCTACGAATGGTCGGGCAACACGGGGCTTGGCGGCGACCGCAACGTGCTGTTCATGCACGAAGGCCGCCCGATCCACCGCTCGCACCATGCGCTGGTCGAGGACCTGTCCGACGTCGGGACCGATGCCAACAGCGCGGAAGAGTTATTCAGGGCGCTCAAGCACGAAGACTGCGTCGTGTTCGCGCACATCGGCGGGCGCTACGCCGACATCAAGATGGCGCACGATGCGCGTCTCGAACGCGCGGTCGAAGTGCATTCCGACTGGGGCACGTTTGAATGGCTGATTCAGGACGCGCTCGAGCAGGGTTACCGCGTCGGCATCGTCGCCAACAGCGACGGCCACAAGGGCCGCCACGGCGCGAGCCACCCGGGCGCGTCGCTGTTCGGCGCCTACGGCGGATTGAGTTGCCTGCTCGCGACCGGGCTCACGCGCGGGGCGCTGTTCGATGCGTTGAGAAAGCGCCATCACTACGCGACCACAGGCTGCCGCATGTTCCTCGACACGCGGGCGAAATTCGACGCCGACGCCGAGCTGTTTGCCGACGACCCCAATCTCGGGCCGACCAACAGCAGCAAAGTAAAAACCGCAATGATGGGCGACATCCTGCGCTCGAAGGCGAAAGAAATGACATTCACAGTGCAAGCCGTGGCCTCGGCGCCGATCGAGCGCATCGAGATCCGCAACCGGCTCGAGACGCTCGAGACCTTCCGGCCGTTCGACGAGAAAGCGCTCGGCCGCCGCATCCGCGTGATCTGGGAAGGTTCCGAATACCGCGGCCGCGGGCGGCAGACAGTGTGGGACGGCGGCTGCACGCTCGCCGGCAACCGTTTCGAGCGGGTTCGACCGATCAACTTCTGGAATCTCGACAAGAAGCTCGAGCAGATTGCTCCCGGCGAGCTCAAATGGGCGGCATTGACCACCGGCGGCTTCGGCGGCTTCGACGCGTGGCTTGCCGATCCCGGGGCCGGCACGCTCAAGATCGATACCGCGCTTGTCAAGACCGAAATCAAGGTCGCCGACATCGGCATCAACGATCTCACCTTCGCCAACGGCGGCATCAAGCGCCAGATCCGGGTGTTCCGGCTGCCCGACGCGAATCCGCATCGCCGCGCGCAACTCGAGCACCGCATCGCTTTGACCGATGACGGCGACAACGCGCTTTACGTGTGCGTTACGCAGGAAGACGGCAACCTGATCTGGTCGAGCCCGATTTATGTCTTCCGCTGAGCGGCGAATTCGGCCACTCGTCCCGCGATTGGATTAGAATAGTTCAGCCTGATAACGAGGAGAGTAGCCATGCGCAACAAGAAATTGCTGATTGCAGCGGGCCTGCTGTGTGTTGCTGCGGGCGCGAACGCCCAGAATTATCCGACCAAGCCGGTGCGGATCATCGTGCCGTTCGCACCGGGCGGCGCGACCGACATCGTCACGCGCATAGTTGCGCAAAAACTGACCGAGGCTTGGGGTCAGACGATTGTGGTAGACAACCGCGCGGGCGCGGGCGGCAACATCGGCGCCGACCTGGCGGCGAAGGCGACGCCGGACGGATACACCCTCTTTATGCCCTCGGGGTCCGTGATGACGGCGAACCAGCACATGTACAAAAAAATTCCGTTCGATCCTGAGAAGGATTTCCTGGCGATAACCAATGTTGCGAGCGGCCCGCAGATCGTCGCGGTCGCCAACAACCTGGCGGCAAAAAGCGTGAAGGAATTGATCGCGCTCGCAAAGTCGAAGCCCGGATCGATCACGTTCGGTTCCGCTGGTGTCGGCACGCAGACTCATCTTGCCGCGGAAAGCTTCCTCTACAGCGCCGGGATCGAAGCCACCCATGTGCCGTACAAGGGCGAAGGCCCGGCGCTCACCGATCTTGTGGGCGGGCAAATTCAATTGCTGACACCCAATTTATCCGCGGCGATCGGTTTTGTGAACACCGGCAGGATTCGCGCTTTGGCGGTGACCAGCAAACAGCGCGCTCCTCAGGTGCCCAAAATTCCGACCGTCGCCGAAACGATTCCGGGTTTCGAAAATCTGGGCTGGTTCGGCCTCGTCGCGCCGGCCGGCACGTCGAAAGCCGTGATCGACAAGATCCATGCCGATACGGTAAAGGCGCTGCAGAGCGCGGATATCAAGAGGCGGTTCGACGAGCTGGGCATGGCCCCCGTCGGCAACACGCCCCGCGAGTTTGCCAAGGCAATGAAGGAGGAATCGGCTCGCTGGGCAAAGGTTATTCATGAGCGCAAGCTTGCGGTGAACTGAAGCGTCAAGATGCAGGTCGTACGGATGATGGGATTCAGGTCGGCACTTTGCCGATGCGTTCATGTGTCGCGGATTTCTATGGCGGGCCTCCCAACTGAACGGCGAGCATGATGGAACGATATGAAAGTTGATCTCAAGCAAGTGGAAGAGGCGTGCAAGGAGCTTTATATCCGCGCGCTCAAAGTCTTGCCGCCCGATATCAAGCAGGGTTTCGAGCGGCTGGACCGCAACGAGACGAACCCGACTGGCAAGGCCATACTCGGCACCATGATCAGGAACATAAGCGTCGCCGAGGACACCAACAACCTGCTGTGCCAGGACACCGGTATCCCGATCTACAACGTGATGATCGGTGCCAATGTCGAGGTCGACGGCCATCAACTCAAGCAGGCGATTGTTCAAGGTTGCGAGCGCGCGACCCGCGAGCATCCGCTGCGTTCCTCGGTGGTGCATCCGGTCACGCGAGTGAACCAGCATACTTCCTGCGGGCGCGCGGTGCCGGTGATCACCATGGATTTCGTGCCGGAAGCGGAAACGCTGTTCATCGAAATGATCCCCAAGGGCTCGGGCTCGGAGAACAACTCCTGGCTCAAGATGGCGGTCCCCGCCGATGGCGTCGATGCCATCAAAACCTTCGTCATCGACTGCGTGCTCGATGCCGGCGGCAAGACCTGTCCGCCGACCATCGTCGGGGTCGGTGTGGGCGGCACGGCGGACCTGTGCGTGCATTTGTCCAAGGTCGCGGCAACGCGCCGGCTCGGCTCGAAGTGCGATGACCCGGAAGGCGCGAAGCTGGAAACGGAATTGACGAAGGCGGTGAACCAGCTCGGCGTCGGTCCGCAGGGGCTGGGCGGAGACTCGACCTCGTTCGCGGTGCATGTCGAGACCGCGGCAACTCACATCACGATGAATCCGGTGGCGGTGAACATGCAATGCCACTCGGCGCGCCGCGCGCGCGCGACCTTCACGCCGCAAGGCCTTACGTATGGTTTCTGAAGCGGGAGGGCGTCAGGGCGGGAGAGCGTGAGGGCGTCAGAGCGGAAGAGCGGGAGAGCGGGAGAGCGAAGCAAGACCCCCTTACGATTTCCCGATCTAACGATCTCCCGGCTTTTCGATCTCCCGATCTCCCGATCTCCCGATCTCACGACTCACGAGCTTACGGGTCTTATCATGGCACATTACGATTTCAACATGCCGGTCACGGAACAGCAGGTCCGGCAGCTCAGGATCAACGACACGGTGAGTCTCAACGGTACGCTGTACGGCATCCGCGATGCGACGCAGATACACATGTTCGACCGCGGTCGCAGGACGCGCTTCGACATGAACGGCCACGCGGTGATACACACCGCGCCGAACGTGCGATGGACCGGCGAGACCGCCGCGACCCCGGCCGGCTACGAGCCGATTTGCATCGGCACCACCACCAGCGATCGGATGGAGCGCTTCACGCGCCCGCTGATGAAGGAGTACGGCGTGCGTATCATCATCGGCAAAGGCGGACTGCGCGAGGGCTCGGCTGCCGCGTTCAAGGATCTGGGAGGAGTGTATCTCGCCATCGTCGGCGGCGCCGCCGCGCTCGAGACCACCTGGGTCGAGCAGATTGAGGACGTGGATCTCGACGACCTCAACCCCGAGTCGCTGTGGAAGTTCCGGGTAAAAAAGTTCGGCCCCTTGCTGGTCTCGATGGACAGTCACGGCGGGAGTCTTTACACCGAAGTCAATCAGTCGGCGCGCGGCAAGCGCGCCGCGGCCCTCGCCGCCCTCGGCGTGAAGTCCTGAAAGCCTTAACCGCAAAGGCGCGAAGACGCAAAGTGTACGTAAAGAGAAACGAGGGCTCGTTCTGTATCACTTGTGTTACGACTCTCATTCTTGAAATAGTTCTTTGCGAGTCCTTTGCGTCTCTGCGGTTTGAATTTTAGCCATGAAAACTCTTAAGACCGACATTCTGATCCTCGGTTCGGGGGGAGCGGGACTGTTTGCCGCACTGCACGCGCACCAGGCGAATCCCGACCTCTCAATCACCGTTGCGGTGAAGGGGCTGTTAGGCAAGTGCGGCTGCACCCGCATGGTGCAGGGCGGCTACAACGTCGCGCTTGCTCCGGGCGATTCCGTCGAGCGTCATTTCATGGACACTATCGAAGGCGGCAAGTGGCTGCCCGACCAGGACCTTGCGTGGATGCTGGTGAGCGTGGCGGTCGAGCGTATCCACGAGCTCGAAAACGAGCTCGGCTGCTTCTTCGACCGCAATCCCGACGGCACGATTCACCAGAAGGCGTTCGCCGGCCAGACCTTCGACCGGACGGTACACAAGGGGGATCTGACCGGCATCGAGATCATCAACCGGCTCGCGGAACAGGTCTGGGCGCGCGGCATCCACCGGCTGGAAGAACACCGCGCGGTCGAGTTCATCAAGAACCGGAACGGTGACGCGCTTGCCGGCGTGCTGATGATCGACGTCCGAACGGGTGAATTCGTGCTGGTGCAGGCGCAGGCGGTGCTGCTCGCGACCGGCGGCGGGCCGACCATGTACAAGTACCACACGCCTTCCGGCGACAAGACCTGCGACGGGATGGCGATGGCGCTGCGCGCGGGGCTTACGCTGCGCGACATGGAGATGGTGCAGTTTCATCCGACTGGTTTGATCGCGGGGCCGCACACCCGCATCACGGGCACCATCATCGAAGAAGGCCTGCGCGGGGCCGGCGGCCACCTGCTCAATGGCAACGGCGAGCGCTTCATGCATCTCTACGACAAGCGCGAGGAGCGCGCAACGCGCGACATCGTGAGCCGCGCCATGTTCGACCAGATGCGCGCCGGGAACGTCGGCCCGCGCGGCGGTCTCTACATCACGATGCGCCATCTTGATTCCGTGATGGTGCGCAAAATGTTCAAGGGCATGGTCGAGCGCTGCGCCGACTGCGGCTTCGACCTGGTATCGGGTCTCGTCGACGTCGTGCCGACGGCGCACTACATGATGGGCGGCGTTGCGTTCAAGACGGATTGCACGACCGAGCTTACCGGCCTGTTCGTTGCGGGCGAGGATTCGGGCGGGGTGCACGGCGCCAACCGCCTGGGCGGCAACGGGGTGGCCAACTCGACCGTATTTGGCGGCATTGCAGGCGATGCCATGCCGCCGTGGGTCAAGGCCAATGGCGCATACCATGAACCGGATCCGGCGGCGATCGATGCCGCCGTCGAGCACTGCCGCGCGCCGTTGCGCAAGCCCGCGGGCGACCTCAACGCGATTCGGGAGCAACTTTACGATCTGATGTGGGACGACGTCGGCATTGTCCGTGACGCAGCGAGTCTCAAGCGCGCGGAGGGGGCACTCGACGAACTCGAAACGCGGCTCGATGCGACCGGCGTGGACGGCTCCAACCTCGCCTTCAATGTCACCTGGCACGACTGGATCAATTTGAAGAACCTGATCCTGGTCAGCAAGACGATCCGTTTCGCGGCGATGGCGCGCGAGGATTCGCGCGGCGCGCATTACCGCGAGGACTTTCCCGAGGTGCGCGACCTCGCCAATTCACGCTATACCTGCGTGACGTGGAATGACCGGCATTTCGACATCGCGATGCGGCCCGTGCAGTTCACACGCGTGAGACCGGGCGAGACGCTCCTGAAGGAGGCGGCCGCTGCCGCTTGATGGGTGACGAAGTGATAAAGTGACGGAAAGAAGTGACGAGAGAAAGTGATGCGAGCCAGTGACGAGTAGTACGTCACCTATTTTCGTCACTCCTTCCCATCACCTTTTTCGTCACCCCTGCCTCAAGAGGAGATCATGAATCGTTCTATTTGTATTATTGGGATGCTTCGATGCGTTGCGGTGATGGCATGCCTCCTCGCATGGCCGGGGACGGCCTCGCCGCAGGAGTACCCCGCCAAGCAGATCCGGATGATCGTGTCGTTCCCGGCAGGAGGCGGCAGCGACCTCATCGGGCGCTTGGTCGCGCAGAAACTGACCACAGCGCTCGGGCAGCCTGCGGTCGTCGAGAACCGTGCCGGCGCGAGCGGCAATATCGCGGCGGAAATCGTCGCCAAGTCCGCGCCGGACGGATATACGGTGCTGTTCGGTAACTCATCGCTTTCCATCAGCCCGGCGGTGTTCCAGAAGCTCAACTACGATCCGGTCAGGGACCTCACGCCGATCTCGATGGCCTCGTCGTACCCATTCGCGCTGACGTCCCACCCTTCGTTGCCAGTACGGAATGTGCGGGAACTCGTCGCCCTGGCCAAGGCGAAGCCGGATGTGCTCGCCTATGCCTCTGCCGGCGGGGGCACCATGTCGCATATGGCGATGGAACTGCCGCGGGTGAAGACTGAGATCAAGATCCAGCACCTGCCGTACAAGGGGGCCGCCCCGGCCTCGATCAGCCTGATATCGGGCGAGACTCAGCTCGCCTTCCTGGTGATGCCTGTGGCGCAGGTCCAGATCAAGGCCGGCAAGCTGCGCGGGCTGGGCGTTGCCGCGCCGACGCGATCGTCCGCGGCGCCGGAGGTGCCGACGATGCAGGAAGCCGGCGTCGAAGGCCACGTTGCGCTGCAGTGGAACGGATTTTTCGCGCCGGCGCGGACGCCGCAACCGGTTCTTGACCGGCTTCACCGCGAGGTGGCGAAAGCGGTCCACCTGCCGGACGTCAAGCAGCGGTTCGAGGCCGAGGGCGCGACTCCCGTGGGAAGCTCGCCGAGCGAGTTCGCATCGTTCTTCCGTGCTGAAGCGGAGAAGTGGGCTGACGTCGCGAAACGTTCCGGCACCAAGCTCGATTAGCGCGTGAGAGCGTGAGGGCCGTAAGGGCCGGGAGAGCGTGAGGGCGGGAGGGCGTGAGAGCGACAAATCCGTGAGGGCGGGAGGGCGACAAATTCCGTGAGGGCGTGAGAGCGAAGCGGAATCTCCCGACCTCCCGATCTCCCGACCCCCCGACCTCCCGGCTTCTCGACCTCCTGATCTCCCGATCTCCCGACCTCACCATGTCACGATTTCCCGACCTCCCGAATTGTTTATGCCACAACTCTCTGTCGACGACCTGACCCAGCTCGCCGCCCGCGCGCTCGAAACAGCCGGGGCATCGACATCGATGGCGCTCGCGAGCGCCAAAGCGCTGGTCGCAGCGGAGATGGAGGGGCTTACAGGCCACGGGCTGTCGCGCGTCACGCTGTACTGCGAAAATTTGCGTGAAAGGCGCGCCAACGGCAAGGCCCAGGCCCGGCTTATCAGAGAGAAAGGTGCGACCTGTCTGATCGATGCTGGCGGCGGGCTCGCATACGAGGCCGCCGCGTTGGCGGTTGCCGAAGCGATCAAGCGCGCAAAACAGCACGGCGTTGCGTTTTCGGGGGTGACCAACAGTCACCATTTCGGCGCGGCCGCGTATCACCTGGCGCCCGTCGCGGAAGCGGGACTCGTAGGGCTTGCGTTCACCAACTCGCCCGCAGCGATCAACGTCTGGGGCGGCAAGCGGGCCTTCTACGGCACCAATCCCATCGCCGCGATTTTTCCGCGCAGGAGCGCCGCACCGGTCGTCGTTGACCTGTCGCTGACGGAGGTCGTGCGTGGCAAGATCATGCTTTACGCGAAGGAGGGGAAGCCGATTCCGCTCGGCTGGGCACTCGACAAGGAAGGCAGGCCGACAGCCGACGCCAGGGCCGCGCTGACCGGCAGCTTGACCGCGATCGGCGGCATGAAGGGCACGATGTTGGCGCTGATCGTGGAACTGCTTACGGTCGCGCTGACCGGCGCGGCGTTCAGCTTCGAAAACGACTCCTACTTCGAGCCCGGCAACAAACCGCGCATCGGCCACGCGATTCTCGCCATCGATCCTGGCGCGCTCGCCGGCTCGGATGCGTACTACTCCCGCCTCGAAATCCTGCTCGAGAAAATGCTCGCCGACGAAGGCGTGCGGCTGCCCGGCGCGCGGCGCCACCTCGCCGCCGTGCAGGCGCGCGCAGAAGGTATCGGGATTTCCGATGCGCTCCACAAAGAACTCCGGGCGCTGGCTGCCTAAAAGGTCGCATCACAGCAGCGTCACGACGCAAAACATGGGGCGTTGGAAGCATCGCCTGCCTAGCAGCCTGTCGGACTTAACAGCCCGAACAGGCTGCTAAAAGCAAAACCGGCTGACAATTCCGAAAAAAACCCGCCGAACTTGTCGAACGTG
>MERI01000066.1 GCA_001772005.1 Betaproteobacteria bacterium RIFCSPLOWO2_12_FULL_62_58
ACCGATTCCGGCGGCTTCCAGGTATGGAGCCTGGGCCCGCTGCGGAAGATCACGGAGGAAGGGGTCAGATTCCAGTCGCCGGTCAACGGCGACCCGTGTTTTCTTTCGCCGGAGGAGTCGATGCGCATCCAGCGCGTGCTCAATGCCGACATCGCGATGGTGTTCGATGAGTGCACGCCGTATCCGGCCGAATTCGAGCAGGCTCGCGACTCCATGCGGCTCAGCTTGCGCTGGGCGGAGCGCTCCAAGCGCGCGCATGAAGGTAACGGAAACGCCTTGTTTGGCATCGTGCAAGGGGGCATGCACGAGGCGTTGCGCGACGAATCGCTGGCCGGGCTCACGCAGGTCGACTTTGACGGGTATGCGATCGGCGGACTCTCGGTCGGCGAAACCAAGCGCGAGATGATGCGCATCCTGAAATACACCGCGCCACGGCTGCCCGCGGGGAAGCCCCGCTACCTGATGGGGGTCGGCACGCCGGAAGACATCGTGGCGGCAGTGGCGGCCGGCATCGACATGTTCGACTGCGTGCTGCCGACCCGCAACGCGCGCAACGGCTGGGTGTTCACGCGCCGCGGGGTGGTGAAGCTGCGCAACGCGCGCTACCGTGACGACCTTGCGCCGCTCGATGATGAGTGCGGCTGCTACGCCTGCCGCCACTTCACACGCGCCTACCTGCACCACCTGCAGCGGGTGAACGAAATCCTGGGCGCGCGACTCAATACTTTGCATAACCTCTACTACTACCAGGAGCTCATGCGCGGGCTGCGGCGGGCAATTGAACTTGGCCAACTTGGCGATTTCGCCGCCGCGTTCAGGCAGATTCGGGAAAAATCGTGATAAAATGCAAAGTTTTCCAGTGTGTTTGAACGATATCTCGATGGAGGAATGACCGTGTTGATCACTCAGGCGTGGGCGCAGGGCGCGGGTGCGCCCCTGGGCGGGGGCATCGAGAGCATGCTGCTGATCGTGCTGATGTTTGTCGTGCTCTATTTTCTGATGATCCGTCCCCAGATGAAACGCGCCAAGGAGCACAAGACGCTGCTCGACGGCCTGCAAAAGGGCGACGAAGTCGTCACGGTGGGCGGCGTCCTCGGCCGCATCAGCAAGCTCAATGAAAACTACGTGACGCTGGAGATCGCGAACAACATCGAAGTCCAGGTGCAGCGCCCGGCCGTGCAAGTGCTGCTGCCCAAGGGAACGATCAAGAATATCCAATGAATCGAGAGGCGAGAGGAGAGAGGCGAGAGGCGGGAAGGAAAAGCGCCAACATCCGGGAACCAGGCGGCAGCCGTTATACTCCTCTCTCCTTTCTCCTTACCCCTCTCCGCGAAGCATGAACCGCTATCCCCTCTGGAAAAACCTCGTCATCGTCATCTCGCTGGTGCTCGGTATCGTGTATACGCTGCCGAATTTCTACGGCGAGGCGCCCGCGGTGCAGGTGTCGCCGCTCAAGACCATGCTGCGGGCCGACGCCGCGTTGATGAGCCGCGTCGAAGACATCCTGAAGCAGGGCAACGTGGCGGCCGACGGGATCGTTCTTGACCCGACGAGCGTCAAGGCGCGTTTCGGGGACACCGATACCCAGCTCAAGGCCAAGGATCTGCTGCAGTCGCGGCTGGGCGAGGACTATGTGGTGGCGCTGAACCTGCTGTCCAACAGCCCGCGCTGGCTCTCGGCGATCGGCGCTCTGCCGATGTATCTCGGTCTGGACCTGCGCGGCGGCGTGCACTTTTTGCTGCAGGTCGATATGAAAGCCGCACTCAACAAGAAGATGGACACCTTCGTCGGTGACATTCGCGGCGCACTGCGCGACAAACGCATCCAATACAGCGGTATCGCTCGCGACGGACAAACGATCACTGTGCGCTTCCGCGACCGCGAGATGCGCGACAAGGCGATGGCCGAGATCCAGAAAAACATGCCCGATCTCGAGTTGAAGACCGAGGACGACGGCGCCGAGTACCGCATCGGCGCAACGCTCAAGCTCGAGGCGCAGCGGCAGACCGAGAAGTTCGCGCTGGACCAGAACATCACCACGCTCCGCAACCGCGTCAACGAACTGGGCGTCGCCGAACCGATCATCCAGCAGCAGGGCGCGGAGCGCGTGGTCGTCCAGCTGCCGGGCGTGCAGGACACGGCGAAGGCCAAGGACATTCTCGGCCGCACCGCCACGCTCGAAGTGCGCATGGTGGAGGCGCATGCCGGCGATCCCGGCTCCCGTAATTATGAGCCTCAGAAGATCGAGCAGGCGATCGGCGGGCAGGTTCCGTTCGGCACGGAGCTGTTTTACACCCAGCGCGAAGGCGGCAAGGAGGCGCTGCTGCTCAGCAAGCAGATCGTGCTCACGGGCGACCGCCTGACGGACGCCTCTCCCGGGTTCGATGGCACCGACAACCGGCCCATCGTCAGCGTCACGCTCGACGGCCAGGGCGCGCGCGTGTTCCAGCAGGTGACGCGCGAAGCCGTCAAGCGCCGCATGGCGATCCTGCTGATCGACCGCGGCAAGCCCGAGGTGCTGACCGCGCCGGTGATCCAGTCCGAGCTCGGCGCGCGTTTCCAGATCACCGGTTTCAGGAGCACCGAGGAAACCAAGGACCTCGCGCTGTTGTTGCGGGCCGGCGCGCTTGCAGCGCCGATGGAGATCATCGAGGAGCGCACGGTTGGCCCTTCGCTCGGCGCCGAGAACATCCGCATCGGCTTCCACTCGACCTGGATCGGGTTCGCGGTGATCACGGTATTCATGATCTCGTATTACCTGCTGTTCGGCGTGTTCTCGATCATCGCGCTCGCCGCCAACGTGCTGTTCCTGGTGGCGCTGCTGTCGATGCTGCAGGCGACCCTCACGCTCCCCGGCATGGCCGGCATCGCGCTCACCATCGGCATGGCGATCGACGCCAACGTGCTGATCAACGAGCGCATCCGCGAGGAGTTGCGCAACGGCAACACGCCGCAGGCGGCGATCCACGCCGGTTACGACCGCGCCTGGGGCACGATTCTCGATTCAAATCTCACGACGCTGATCGCGGGGTTTTTCCTGTTCCTGCTCGGCTCCGGGCCGGTCAAGGGGTTCGCGGTGGTGCTGTGCCTGGGAATTCTCACGTCGCAGTTCAGCGCGGTGGTGGTCGCGCGCGGCATGTCGAACTTCTATTACGGCCGCCGCCGCAAGCTCGAGCGCATTTCGATCGGCCAGGTGTGGCGCCCTGCAGAAGCGAAATGATGATCTATGAACGATGAACTATGAATAAAGGCTTGAGGTTTTTGTTCATCATTCATCGTTCCGCGCTCATCGTTAGCGAAAGCGAATAGACATATGGAATTCTTCAAGATAAGACGCGATATCCCGTTCATGCGATACGCGCTGATCTTCAACGTGATCTCGATCGTCACGTTTCTGATCGCGGTGGTGTCGCTCGGGTTTCTCGGCCTCAACCTCGGCGTCGACTTCACCGGCGGCACGGTGATGGAGGTCGCTTACGCGCAGGCGGCCGATCTCAACAAGATCCGCGACGCGGTGGCCCGGCTCGGGTTCACGGAAGCGAGCGTGCAGAACTTCGGTACTTCGCGCGACGTCCTGATCCGGCTGCCGGTGAAGCAGGGGCTTACGAGCGCCAAGCTTTCGGAACTGGTGATGCAGGAACTCAAAAAGGACGACAAGACCGTCAATATGCGCCGCGTCGAGTTCGTCGGACCGCAGGTCGGACGCGAACTGCTCGAAAACGGCGCACTGGCGCTGCTGTTCGTGTCGCTCGGTATCGTCGCCTATCTGGCATTTAGATTCGAGTGGAAGTTCGGCGTGGCGACGATCATCGCCAACCTGCACGACATCGTGATCATCCTCGGATTCTTCTCGATCTTCCAGTGGGAATTCTCGCTGCCGGTACTCGCGGCGGTGCTGGCGATCCTCGGCTACTCGGTCAACGAGTCAGTGGTGGTTTTCGACCGGGTGCGCGAGACCTTCCGCAACCGCAGGATGCGCAAGTACAGCGTGCCGCAGATCATCGACCATGCCATCACCGCCACCATGTCGCGCACCATCATCACCCACGCGTGCACGCAGATGATGGTGTGCGCGATGCTGATCTTCGGCGGAGAGACCCTGTACTATTTCGCGCTCGCCCTGACCATCGGCATCCTCTTCGGCATCTACTCTTCGGTGCTGGTGGCGAGCCCGATCGTGATGTGGCTGGGTATTTCCCGCGAGGATCTGGCCAGGCCCGAGAAGAAGCCGGAAGCGGAGGCGGTGGTATAGAGCCTGTTTCAGAATGAACCACGCGGGTCATTATGAAACAGGCTCTTAGAACTCAAAAAGCAATAGACAGGATTAAGACGATTTACAAGAGCTTTGGATGCCTTTGATTGATCCTGTCAATCCTGTAAATCCTGTCGATTTGGGATAGGACCGGAAGCCTCGCGTGGAAATCGTTGCCGCGTTAATCGACGTTATCCTGCACCTCGACCGCCATCTGCAATGGCTGGTCCAGAACTACGGCGTGTGGGTTTACGCGATCCTGTTCCTGATCATCTTCTGCGAGACCGGCTTGGTGGTGACGCCATTCCTGCCCGGCGATTCGCTGCTCTTCGTCGCCGGCACGCTCGCCGCCGCCGGTGACATGTACATCCACGCGCTGTTTGCGGTGCTCGCCGTCGCCTCGTTTGCCGGGGACAATACCAATTACTGGATCGGCCGCTTCCTCGGGCCGCGCGTGTTTACGCGCGAGAAATCGTGGGCGTTCAATCCCGCCCATCTCGAACGCACGCAGCGCTTTTATGAGAAACACGGCGGCAAGACCGTCACCATAGCGCGCTTCGTGCCGATCATTCGCACCTTCGCGCCGTTCGTCGCCGGCATCGGGCGCATGGCCTATGGCCGGTTCCTGTTCTACAGTTTCGCCGGGAGCGTGCTGTGGATAAGCTCGCTCACTTACGCCGGCTACTACTTCGGCAACATTCCGGTGGTGAAGCAGAACCTCGCGCTGGTGATCGTCGGCATCGTCATTCTTTCGATCATGCCGGGCGCGGTCGAGTACGTCCGGCACCGCGCCCCCTCGGCCGGCCGCGAACGATGAATGATGAACAATGAATGATGAACAACAGGCTTTCCGCCCGTTCCGCGCTCCGCGTTCATCGTTCCGCGTTCAGTACATGGCGCTGGCGAGGCGCTTGCGGTATTCGCTGACCAGTTCGCCCTGGTTGCCGAGCAGGCCGAAAACCTGCAGCATGGTCTTGCGCGCGATATCGTCGCGGAACGCGCGGTCGCGGCGCACGATTTCCAGCAACTGGTCGAGCGCAGAGGTGTACTGCTTCCCCGACACGAGGAGATTGGCGAGCTGCAGGCGCGCATCGAGATCATTCCCGTATTCAGCAACGCGGCGCGTGAGTTCAGCAGCGTCCGGTGAGGCGGCGGCGCTGGCGTCGAAGGCGAGCCGTGCCTTCAGGTTGCCCGCGCGCTCGCTCATCTGCGTGAGGGGCGCGAGCGCATCGAGCAGGCGAGTGGCTTCCTCCCGCCTGCCGAGATCGAGCAGGACGTCCGCCCGGTCCATTTGCACCGCCTCGTTGCGCGGATCGAGTTCAGCAGCCTGCGCCAGCAACTTAAGCGCGCTTTCGGTGTCCCGGTTCTGGCGGTAGAGCTGCTGCGCCGTGAGGCGCAGCTCTTCGGCGGGCGTAGGAATGACACGGTCGAGAAACTTGCGCACCCCCGTCTCGGGCAGAGCACCGGAGAATTCGTCGACCAATTCCCCGTTGACGACGGCTTTGACATTGGGAATGCCGCGCACGCCGAATTGCGCCGCCAATTCCTGGTTCTCGTCGGAGTTGACTTTCGCGAGCGTGAACTTGCCCTGATATTCGGCGGCGAGTTTTTCCAGCACAGGGGTGAGTGCCCGGCACGGCCCGCACCACGGCGCCCAGAAATCGACGATCACCGGCGCCTTCTTCGAGCCTTCGATGACGATCTGATCGAAGTTGGCAGTGTTGACTTCAACGCTGTACTGCGACATTTCAAAACCCCAAGAGCTGAACCGCAGAGGACGCCAAGGACGCAGAGGTCATGAGATTCATCTTCAGGCAAGGACTACCATGGAGTTTTCAAGCAGGTCCTGAAACCTGAGCCCGACTCATCGGCGTCCATCTGCGTTTATCGGCGGCTTAGATTTTCTTGGCGAGTTCGGCCGCTTTGCCGATATAGGTGGCGGGGGTAAGCGCCAACAGGCGCTGCTTCTCCGGATCGGGCAGCGCCAGCCCCTTGATGAAGGCGTGCAGCGTCTCGCGCGTGATGCCGTCCTTGCCGCGCGTCAGTTCCTTCAACTGCTCGTAAGCGCCGGTCACGCCGTAGCGCCGCATCACGGTTTGGATCGGCTCGGCGAGCACTTCCCAGTTCTGGTCGAGGTCTTCGTCCAGGCGCTCGCGGTTCGCTTCCAGTTTGTTGAGCCCTTTGAGACACGAGTCGTAAGCGAGCAGCGTATGCCCGAGCGCGACTCCCATGTTGCGCAGCACGGTCGAATCGGTGAGATCGCGCTGCCAGCGCGACACCGGCAGCTTCTCGCTCATGTGCCGCAACAGGGCGTTGGCGATGCCGAGGTTGCCCTCCGAGTTCTCGAAATCGATCGGGTTCACCTTGTGCGGCATGGTCGAGGAGCCGATTTCGCCGGCTTTGAGCTTTTGCCTGAAATAGCCGAGCGAGATGTAACCCCAGAGGTCGCGGTCGAGGTCGATCAGGATGGTATTGGCGCGCGCGTAAGCATCGAGCAGCTCGGCGATTGCGTCGTGCGGCTCGATCTGGATGGTGTAGGGGTTGAACTCCAGACCGAACTCCTCGACAAACCGGCGCGCGAGCTTTTCCCAATCGAGCTCGGGATAGGCGGCCAGGTGAGCGTTGTAGTTGCCCACGGCGCCGTTCATTTTGCCGGTCAGCTTCGCTTGGGCGATGCGCCCGCGCACCCGGTTGAGCCGATAGGCGATGTTGGCGATCTCCTTGCCGAGCGTAGTGGGCGATGCCGGCTGGCCGTGGGTGCGGGAGAGCATCGCCAGGCCGGCGAGGTCGTGGGCGAGCGCAGCGAGCTTCTCGATGATCTTGTCGAGCGCCGGCAGCATCACCTCATCGCGCGCGCGCTTCAGCATCAGCGCGTGACACAGGTTGTTGATGTCCTCCGAAGTGCAGGCGAAGTGGATGAATTCCGCGGCCTTGGCGATTTCCTTGTTGCCCGCCAGCCGCTCTTTGAGGAAGTACTCGACCGCCTTGACGTCATGATTGGTCCGGGCCTCGATTGCTTTCACCGCGGCTCCGTCAGTTACCGAGAATGTCGCGGCCAGCGCGTCGAGCTGGTCGAGCGTCAGCGGGGAAAACGGCGGGATTTCGGCGATTGTAGGCTCCCGGGAAAGCGCCTTGAGCCACTCGATCTCGACCAGCACGCGCAGCCGGATCAGTCCCAGTTCGCTGAAGTAATCGCGCAGCGCGGCGACCTTATCATGATAGCGGCCGTCGAGAGGGGAGAGTGCGGTAAGAGGGGTCAGCGCCATCGTGGCCGAAATGCGTGGGGCGATTTTAACATATAGTCTTTGAAGGCATCGCAGGGAAGGCCTAAAATTACGGCGCGCGTGAGGAGACCATGCGATGCAGACCCTGGCAGTGATGAATCCACAGACCGTCGATAACGTGACACCGGTGCGGATTGCCGACCTGCTTGCCGATCTGCGCGGCGCGAGCATCGGCTTCGTCGACAACAGCAAGGTGAACGCGGACCTGTTTCTCGGCCGGCTCAAGCCTTTGCTGCGGGACCTGTTCGGCGCCACGCCGGGCGTCACGGTGCGCAAGCTTGCGCCCAAGGACGAGATCTCCGTGGCGGACCTGGAACAGCTCGCGCGCCACGATGCCGTGATCCAATGTTTCGGGGATTGCGGCACTTCGACTTCAATGAGCGTGGCTGATGGGGTGCGTCTGGAACGCCGCGGCATCCCGACCGTGACGGTATGCAGCAGTGCCTTCTACAAGGCGGCGCGGTTCCAGGCGGCAGGACGTGGCATGGCGGATTTGCCGATTATCGAAATTCCGCATCCGATGCACACCGCGCCGGAACCGGTGGTGTTTCAGCGCGCTGAAGCGATCGTGGACAGCGTTGCCGAGGTGCTCACGCGACGTGCGACGCGGGCTGAAGCACCGCCGCTCGCGCTGGTTCGCCGAGGCGGGGGATGCCGATCACATCGGTGTCGCCGACCATCCGTCGCACATCAGCATCGTGGTGGCGGGCGGAGCGGGCATCCACTCGCAGTTTGTGCCGACCTCGTTCAGTTACAACCCGGTTATCCGAGTGCTACGCTTCAAGTGCTACGCTTCAAGTAACAAGAGCATGTTGCAAAATGAATCGATCTGCTTTCGTAGCGCGGGCGCCTCGCCTGCCCATACGTGCCGAGCAGACAAGGCCGTCTGTGCTACCACTCGTTTGGAGGAAGGCAATGAATCATGTTGAATGTTTCCCGGCGCCGGTTGCGCCGGTGCGGACGGTGATGCGACGAGCGGCGTTCGTCTTCTTCATCGCGACGTATACAGTGCGTTGGCCAGCGCTGCGGCGCCGGCATGGAAGCCCGAGAAAGCGGTTGAATTCATCGTTCCCGGCGGCGCCGGCGGAGGACAGGATCGCACCGCGCGCATCATCCAGAAATTCATGCAGGACAGCGGATTGGTGACGACGCCCGTGGCGGTCGTAAACAAACCCGGCGGGGGCGGGAACCTCGCTTACACCTACCTCAACCAGTTTCCGGGCGACGCGCACTACATGGCGACCGCTACGGCGACCCTGCTCACCAATCACATCCTCGGCGTGAGCCCGCTCAACTACACCGATGTCACGCCGCTCACCGTGCTCTATGGTGAATACATCGGTTTTGCGGTCAACGCGGACGGTCCGATCAAGACCGGCAAGGACCTCATCGAGCGCGTGAAGAAGAATCCGGAAGCGGTGAGCTTCGCTTTCGGCACCAGCCGCGGGAACGCCAACCACATCGCGATCGCGCTTGCCATGAAAGCTGCAGGGGTCGACGCAGGCAAGCTGAAGATCGTGCTCTACAAGGCGTCGATCGAAGCGGCGACCGCGCTGATGGGCGGGCACGTGGATGTCGTGGCGACCCCGATGTCCACCTACGCTCCGGTTATGTCGTCCGGCAAGTTGCGCATCATCGCGATCGCGGCCCCGCAGCGGATCAGCGGGCAGTTTGCCGGCGCCCCGACCTGGAAAGAACAGGGGCTCAATGTCGTGACGCCGGGCTACCGCATGATCGTCGCGCCCAGGGGATTGAACCCGGGGCAAGTGGCGTTCTGGGACAACGCGTTCGCGCGGCTGGCGCAGAGCGAGGCCTGGAAGAAGGAGCTGGATGCCAACGAGTGGGCCGACACCTACATGGCGAGCACCGACAGCAGGAAGTATCTCGACGCGCGGTATGCAGAGTACAAGAACATCCTGACCGAAGTGGGGTTGGCAAAATGACGGCCGCTGCACAGACACTCGCCCGATTTGCGACGGATCTTACCTTTGACCGGATTCCGGCCGAAGTCATCGAACGCGCCAGGACCTGCATGACCGATACCATCGCCGCGGCGACCTTCGGTGCCGGCCTGCCGTGGAGCAAGATCATTATCGGTTACGCCGAGCGTAACAGCGCGCCGGGCAATTCGCTCATACTCGGAACAAGGTCGCGCGTGCGCGCCCCTTTTGCGTGCCTGGCGAACGGCGCGCTCGCCCATGCCTTCGAGATGGACAGCCTGTGCCATCCGAGCGTCAACGTGCATCCCGGCGCATCGCTCGCCGTGCCCGGGCTTGCAGTGGCGCAAGGCCGCAGCAAGAGCGGCAGGGATCTGCTCACCGCGTTCGTGGCGGGCTACGAAGTCATGTACCGGATCGGGGACGCGGCGCGCGGGTCCGGCGAGAAGATCGGATTCCACGCGCCGGGCCTCCACGGGGTATTCGGGGGCGCGGTTGTGGTGGGAAAATTGTTCGGGCTGGACGCGCAGAGCATGGCGAACGCGCTCGGCATCGCCGGCTCGCTGTGCTCGGGCCTGCTCGAGTTCTCGAAATCCGGCGGCGGCATGGTGAAACGTCTGCATCTTGGCCGGGCTGCGGAGGGGGGCTTCATGGCCGCCATCCTGGCGCGGGATGGATTCACCGGGCCCGCTGCCGTGTTCGAAGGCCGGTTCGGCTTCCTCAATACGTTCTGCCGGGACACCGATCCGGCGCGCTTGACCCGGGCGCTGGGCGAAGAGTGGCACTCGCTCAAGACCATGATCAAGCGCTACGCCTGCCACATTACCGCGCACATTCCGGTGACTGCGGCGCTGGATCTGCAGGCCGAGCACCACTTCGCGGGCAACGATGTCGCGTCAATAAGCGTCGCCGGCAGCGACAAGATGGTGAGTCACCACAACATTCCGGAACCGCAGGACCTCGCCATGGCGCAGTACAGCACGCCGTTCTGCGTCGCGCTGGCGCTGCATCGCGATCCGCTCGACCCACGCTCGTTTTCCGAAGAAAGCCTGAACGATCCGGCGGTCCGCACATTGGCCCGCAACGTCAAAATCGAACTGCGCCAGGGCGCGCCCGGCGATCACGCCCTGGTAAGCCACGTTGTGCTACGCCTGAAAGACGGTCGCGAGTTTACGCGCGAGCAGCGCGAATTCCCGGGGATGCCGAGCCGGCCGCTCAGCCGTGACGAACTCTTCGACAAATTCCTCAAGCTCACGGCGCCCCGCGACCGCGCGAAGGCCGAGCGATTGTTCGCGCAGCTCACCGAGGCGGAGAAGGTGGCGGATTTCAGCGCGCTCGATTTCGCGTTGTAAACCAAAGCAGCCGCCGATGAATTCTTCTCAATACCCCTTCTTCTCAATACCTTCTTTTCCATACCCCCTTGAGGGGTACGCTTGACGGGTACTTGAGGGGTACGCCGGTGAACGCCGATACGATCAACAGCCGAACCGCCAAGCCTGTCCTGAGCGTGTCGAAGGGGCGCCAAGACGCGAGAAAACCAAAGACTATGTAGCCGCAGATAAACGCCGATAAGATCAAACCAACAGACTGGATTGGTGATTTAATGAACGCAGGGAAGATTGAGGTACATGTAACCGAAAGTGGACAAACCCTGGACGTCGTAGTTCTGAGCAAGCGAGCGGAACGGATACAAATTGTCCTCGGTGAAGGCGTCCACAGTGTCAGGTGCGACTTGACTCCGACTCGCAACGGGCTGGCCTATGTTGGCAGTGCGATGGGGCGCGAGATCGTATACGAGCGAGGTCGCGAGCAAGTTCAAGCTGATATTGACAGGCTTAATCCGACGTTGCGTAATCCCAGACGGCGTTGATCGCGATGATAAAGCAATAGATTCAAGGCGAGTGAAATGGGAGCCGTCATCAACGCAATCCGCAATAGAAGAATAATAGGGGACAGTCCGACCCCAAGTCGGTTTACAGCGAGGTCCTCTTGCCTGGCGGGCTGATCGGCCTACAATAACGTTACCTCGCCGTTTCCGCAAAGGGGCATCTAGACTGCAATCGGAGGGGGTGGTACAAATGCCGCACAGCTTTTCCCGGCCTTCCAGCCGAACCTCGCGCATCGATGCCGAAGCATGTGGCATGGTGTCTTCAGTTATACCGGCAGCCTTCGTCCCAAGATTGCCGCTGGGCAGCGAAGCGCGCCCTAACGCACACATCTGATTTCCACAACGTTCGCACAGGGGCTCATATGACCGGCAATGATCAAGGCAAGAGGATCGAGAAAAGGGCTTATGCGACGTGGGCGCTGGACGTGGGAAAAGCGAAAGGCATTACCCATGATATCAGCGCATCCGGCATGTTTTTCGAGATGGAAGCCAGCTATCGTTTCGAGCCGTCGATCGATTTCGAGTGGGATTTCGATACGCCCCAAGGCACGATGATGCTCAAAGGCCAGGGAACCATCGTTCGCATAGAACCGCGCGGCGCCAGAGTGGGGGTCGCCGTCAAAATAGTCGAATCAGAGATAGAACCGGTTTGGTGATGTGAGTTTGCGGGGAACTCCGCAGCCCGGTATTTGACGATTGGATTAAAGGTCGGACATTCGTCTTGCGGCAAGGCAACACGACCAGCTCGTTGTCCTGCCATTATTGAGCGTTGGCAACACTTTGATCGAGGAGACTCAAATGCAAATTCGCTTGCATGCACGAAACGATCATGGCTACATGAGCCCGGAGAGGATTGTGGCGCGGCTGCGCGGGGAATTTCCCTATGTCGAGTCGCTGGATTACCCCTACGACTTCCAGAAAGAGCCGCTCCACGTCTATTTCGGGGACGATCCGGCCACCGAATCAAAGATCATGGGCGCCGCGATCATGCCCGGACCCAAGGGGTCACTCGTGTTTTCCTGTACACCCGACGCGCATTCCGGGGCGCCCGAACGGCTCCTGCGGCGGTCGGCTGCCGCGCTCGGCTATGAAATCGCGGAGGAGCAGAAGCAGTCCGTTCCCGCATGGCTGTCGGCCTGTTTTGGTGCGCAGACGCCGTCGACCGTCGGCGCTTGAGCCAGAATAATAGGGGACCGCGGTTTCATTCGCTCGGCGGAACAGCTCGCCGTGCGGTCCTGACTTGAACAAGAAACGGGGGAGCGTTTATCAAGATGACGTCCAACAGAGCATTTGTGCTGCTTGCCATTACGGCGAGCGTCGGGATCGGCGGCCACGCCGCCGCGGCGGAGACTTATCCAGTCAAGCCCGTGCGCGTGATTGCGGCATTCCCGCCGGGCGGGTTCGTCGATTTCACCACGCGGGTCCTGGCCGGTCCGCTGGGCACCGCGCTCGGCTGTCAGGCGACGAATGGTTTGAGTACGGCGGGATTGGGCGGGATTAAGCGGGACGTTGCGGGATAAGATCAGGGGATCAAAGGGTTACGGCAACTCGGGCGATGATGGGGGAAAAACGACGTGCGACAGATGCTTTGAGTACGAAGTGGCGCGTGCGTCACATGGTTTGCGTACGGCCTAAAGGTCATTTGATGCGTCCCTGCGTCGCGCGTCGAGGCGCTCGGCAGTCCGCCGTACTTCAGCGTCGGTGAGGTACGAGAGGGCAGAATCTCTGCGGTCTGAACCAAAGTACTGATCAAGCCGGATGATTCCACCAGAACGACGCCACATGTGCGTTTCACCGCTGCTTGGGACCACAACATCCGGGGCACCGTACCGCTTCTTCACGGTATTTTCTACCTGCGTGAATCGTGCAGCATCGAACATAATCGTTATCCCTTCGACTTTGCCGTCCTCGAAGTTAAACGCAATTGCTCCTGCCGGGACGCCAGCGACGCTCATGCCCTTACTTGCCTTCGGGTCAGAATCAAATATGATGCAAAAATTAGCTGTAGAACAGGTTGCCCTAGGGTAATGCTTCAGGACCTCTTTCTTGCTTGATCCCAAAGCCAGGCCCTTGAACGCCAGCGGCTCATCAGCAGCAAACGCGATCGAAGAGATACACGCAACCAGAACTCCTACACTTCGCCACCCGCCCATATTGCCCTCCCGATGATGTAGAGATTCTCAGCGGCATCCTTTGCGACGTGCTGCTGATCATACGCCGGATTGTCGCTCTTGATGATCACGCCGCCGGCGGCGAAGTCCACCTGCAGGCGCTTTGCGACCAGCTCGCCTTCGTACATTAGTACATAGATGCCGTCTTGAGTGACTTTCTCCTGGCCGGTGTCCACCAGGACCAGCGCGCCATCTCGAATCGTAGGCGCCATCGAATCGCCCTTGATTCTGATCACTGCCAGGTTTTTAACGGCGACGCCCTTCTGCGCCAGCCAGTCGCGACGGAACGCGAGCTTGCCGATCTCCGATTCTCGCTCGACGACGCGGCCTGCGCCCGCACCCGCCTCAACGTTGTAGCGCGGCACAAAAACGAACTCGGCATCTGGCCCTGCCGTCAGACGCGTCGCCTGAGACGGCGACGTCGCGTGCTGCGCGACGATCTCATTGATCTGACGCTGTACATCGGGCGGCGGCTGATATTCGGTGCGCATTCCTCCCGGCCCGCCCTTACCAGGCACTTCGCGAGACGACCAGCCCTCACGTTGCGCCCTTTCTCTAATCCCTTTTTGCGAGCGCGGAAGACCCTTTAAACGGAACAAGTGAAGCGCGTGAATCGAGTGCCAACTATCGCCCAAAGTTGTTACCTTTTGTCATCGGCAGGTGAAAACGAATTATCTTTAACATTCAATAATTTGCTGTTCAAGTTGTTACCTATGTTGTTACCTACGCAGCGACCACAGAAAAAAATAGTTGACACGTTGTCCGGTAGTTCTTACACTCCAGCCCATGTCAAACTGCCAGCCAGTAATCGCCGGTCCAAATAAAACAGCCTCATCGGACTGGCACAAGTTCGACATCATCATCTCTCTCTGGCGGCGCGGCACCAGCCTGCAGCGGCTCTCACGCCAGAACCATTATCACCGCAACACTCTGTGCAACGTCCTCCGCCATCCCTGGCCGAAAGCCGAGCGCATTATCGCCGAAGCGCTCGGCGTGCCCCCCGAACAGATCTGGCCCTCGCGCTACCACCCGGACGGACTACCGCGCAGCGGACGCGGCGAGCGCGGCCTCGGACGCTACAAGCGCAAAGCATCGCGACCCGCATCAAATCATAGCACCGCGGCGCATCCGCGCAACGTCAAGATCGCAACGGAGATTTGACGTGATGCGCTCCCGCGACGCCCTTACCGCAGACCTTTTCGACGTTCCGTGCGCGGCACCCGCGCTCCCTGGTTCTATCAATTTCTCGCGCGAGATCGCGGCAACGATGTCGTCCGCGCTCAAGGCGTGCCCGGCCGATCGCATCGAGGTCGCCGCGCGCATGACCCGCTTGATGGGCCGCGAGGTCACGCTCTCGATGTTGAACGCCTACACCGCCGAGAGCCATGTCGATCACAACATCAGCCTGGAGCGCGCGATCGCGTTCGATGTCGCCACGCAGGCGCAGGCGCTGCTCGCGTTTTTCGCAGGAAAGACCGGCTGCGGCATCCTGGTGGGTGAAGACGCGCTGCTCGCGGAGTGGGGGCGAGTGCAGCAGGCAAAGGCCGATATCGCCGAGCGCGAGAAGGCGCTCAAGGAACGGATGAGGGGGAAGCGATGATCTTTCGCGTCCGCGGCCTCATTGTTTTGGCGGTTCTCCATCTGCTGTATCCGCGAGCCACGCGCCGATCTGCCGGTGTAGCGATTCTGCGGCTGGACGAGACAGAGAAATGTCCAGCGTTCGAAGGCCGCCCGCAGTCCCTACAAGCGTCTCCAGAAATAACGATCTTGTCACCGGGTTGGGTGTCACGGTCTCGATCACCTCAATTTGTAGGAAAAACGGAAATTTTTCGCTCATGAGGGGCCTCCTGTGATTCGAGAAAACGACTCTACCGGTTGTGACTCTAGCACGGCGAGCGCCTCTCGCCCTTCAACCCTCACCCCCACCCCTCTCCCAGAGGGCGAGGGGAGATTAACGGCCATGAACAACAATAAAAACGCCCCTTTAAGCGCATTGAAAGACGCTTATTCCGCTGTCGAACTCGCGGCGCTCAAGGTGCCCGGCTGGCCGACGAGCAAAAAAGGTATCTACGGCCGCGCAGATGCGGAATTGTGGGCATACCGCGAGGTTGCCGGCCGCGGCGGACCGGGCGGCAAGCGGCGGGAGTATTTGGTGTCGGGGCTGCCACTGGCGTTCCGCGATTATCTCGCTGAGATGATGATCCGGGGCGCGGCGCCGCGGCCCCTCATATTAGTACAGGAGAACCGCAATGACCGAATCGCGCAGTCCGTCGCAGCACGTGATCGAGGAGGCAGAGCTGAATATGACCACCCTGAGCGTTTATCAGGCGCTGCTCCTGTTGCAAGTCGAAAA
>MERI01000067.1 GCA_001772005.1 Betaproteobacteria bacterium RIFCSPLOWO2_12_FULL_62_58
ACTCCTTGCGGATCGGGCCGTTGACGATCAGCAGGTGCGCGCCGGGGTGGGTGGTGGTCTGCCGGCCGTAGAGGTTGTATTCCGGCTGGGCGATGGCCCCGACAGCGGCGATGAGGACGGGCAGATACTCGGGCCGGCAGCCCGCCATCACCGCATTGATGGCGATCTTCTCTACCGTCGCGGCGCCGTTCCGGGGAGGAAGTACGGCGACGACATCGTCGGGCTTGCGGTCGGTAAAGCGCAGCATGGCTTTGACCGCGCGCTCCGTGGGCGGGTAGACGGGGAGGCCGTCAGTCCAGCCGTTTTCGTAATACAGGTCGAAGAACTCGAAGATCTTGTCGACGGAATCCTCCACCTCGAGTTGGCGGGATTCCAGTGGGCCGCTGCTGTCCATGTGCATTCCTTGCCGGGATCGGGCGTGGTCGGGGAGCTTTCCCGGGAAAATCACGCCACCCGTGTCAGAGCTGCCCGTAGCTCCGCGTGGACGCTTCTAACCTTTTCGCGCAACTCATCGACAGGACGCGCTGCAATGGGATGAGGGATGACCACGATCGGAAGGGCCTCCATCGCCTGCATCCGGCACAGGCCGCGCGCGTAGTCGTGGAATACGTGCGTGACGAAAGTCGCGGTGGGAATTCCACGGCGCTCGAGAGTCATACTGTCGCGGACACTCCACGACGAGCATGACCCTCAGTCACCCACTGCGGTGACGACCGCGTCGCAGGTCGCCACTTGTTCCAGCAGCTCGGGGGCCGCGCCGCTGACGGACTCCTTCCGGAAGTCCCGAAACTCGGCCGCGGGAAAGTCCTTTTGGAGAAGACTCTTGACCTCGCCCAACAATACGTCCACGAGGTCCTTCGTATTGTTGAGCAGACCGATCACCTTCCCGTCCAGGGTGGGCAGTCGTCGCGCGAGCGCGTCCTGGTTCTTGCCGGCTTCCGCAACGGGTTCGTACACCAGCACCGTTCGCCTGGTCGCATCGGGAGCGTTCATGTTCTCACCTCCATTATTCAACTTTACCTATCCATGTCACACCAAACCACACCACCCCGCCCCTATGGGGCACCCCTCCTCAGCGGAGGAGGGGAGAATGTTTATTCCCCTCCTTTTCAAGGAGGGGTGGACGCGAAGCGGACGGGGTGGTTGCGTCGCGCGACTTACTCCTGGGTGTCACGCGGTTACGTAATCCTCAATAATCAGGGCTCGTGCCCTACCTGCTGGCAGCAACACCGAACCGATTCCGGCAATCCGGGAATTCACCGTAAAACGCTCGCCGCCCGCAGGCTTCAATTCGCGCGGATGTTTGCTGCGTTCACCACCTTCGTCCATTTTGCGATTTCGTTTTCGATGTGGCTGGCAAACTGTCCCGGCGTGCTGCCGATCACATCGCCGCCTTCGTGCGTGAGCCGCTCGCGGACCTCCGGCAGGCGCAGAATCGCGCCGATCTCCTGGTGCAAGCGGTCGATGATGACGCGCGGCGCGCGGGCCGGCAACAGCACGCCATACCATTGCAGCGCTTCGTAGCCCGGTAGCCCCGATTCAGCGATGGTCGGAACCTCAGGCATCGCTGCCGAGCGCGCCGGGCCGCTCACCCCGAGCGCGCGCAGCCTGCCGGATTTGACATGCGGGAGCGCTGGGATCAGGTTGTTGAATCCCGTCTGCACCTGGCCACCGATCAGGTCGATGACCGCCGGCGAGCTACCCTTGTACGGGATATGCGTGAGGTCGACACCCGCCATGTTTTTGAACAATTCCATCGCCAGGTGGGACGCCGATCCGGTGCCGGACGACGCATAGTTCAACCGGCTCGGCTGCGACTTCGCGAGCCGGATCAACTCCGCGACCGATTTTGCGGCCACGGACGGATGCACCACCAGCACGTACGACACGCGGCTCACCAGCGACACCGGCGTGAAATCCTTGATTACGGCTTGATAAGACAACCTTTGCAGCGCCGGGTTGACTGCCATGGTGCTCGAGGAGGCGAGCAACACGGTGTAGCCATCCGGTGCGGCCTTCGCCACGATGCCGGCGCCGATCGAACCGCTGGCGCCCGGCCGATTGTCGACCACGACCGGCTGCCCCAGCCGTTCCGCAAGTTTTTCGCCAAGCGTGCGGGAGACAAAATCCAGCCCTCCGCCCGGCGGGAAAGGGCACACGATCCTGATCGGCTTGCTCGGGTAGCCGTCTGCAGCGCGGGCCTCGCTCACCGCCACCAACACGCTGCCGGCAAGCGCCCCGCACAGGATTGTGCAAAACACCGGATATCGTTCGCCACTGTTCCTCCGCATCCGGATCGTCCTGCCGCTCCCGGCGAAGCCCGGCCGCCGCGCCGCTAGTCCGCTACGCAAAAAACGCCAGGACGAAGGGCAATCAGGGCCGGGTTGATTTCGATCTTGGCTGATGCAGAGTTTCACGCTTCGGCCGACGCGCGTTCTTCCACGGCGTAGACATCGGTGATGTTGCGCAGGCCCTTGAACTCGATCGCATTGCCGCAGCCGTCGCTCAACGTCATCAGCATCTGTTCGCGTACGGTGCCTTTCTGCGTAACTGCGGGCTCGTTGATAAACTCGGCGCCATGCTGCACCAGCCGGTCGGCGGTCTTCCGGAAATCCTCGAGCGTCATGACGACCCCGAAGTGGCGCAGCGGCGTTTTCTTGGATTCGCCGATCTTCACGCCCTTGTGGCCCACGACTTCGCCGGGCGCGAGATGGGCCACCAGGTGATGGCCGAAGAAGTTGAAATCCGCCCGCCCCGGCAGCTTGCGGCCCTCGGCGCATTGCAGCACTTCCCCGTAGAACTTTCGCGCGCGGTCGAGATCGTCAACTGCGAATGAAAAGTGAAACAGCGTGTTGATCTTGTTGGCGTCCATGTCGCGTCTCTCCGTCGAATGTGCGGATTGATGCTACACGGCCCCGCAGGGCCCTGCAACCGGGAATCACCGGGAACCAGAGGCAAGGGTGAGCATGGTCCACCCTTGTTCTTTCGACGATGCGCGCGCTACGCTCGTCCGCGCATTCCTCCGTGGCGGGGCATTCTGTGGTTGCGCCGAGACAGCAGTTCGTCAGCAACTTTCTGCTGCTCGGGCGTCAGCGAGGCGTAGAGCGGTTTCGCGGCTGCCAGCGTTTCGCTCAATCTCGCGGACGCCGCGGCGAGACGCGCCTGCCTGAACTCCATCCGCTCGATTGCCGTGGGCGGCGTGTCCTTGCGCCCCTGCGCCATTTGCGAACGCCACGCCTGTATCCGCTGGTCCGTGTCGCGTGCCTGCTTGCGCAGCGTTTCGGCGAAGGCGTCCCACTGCGGCTGCTGGGCGTCGGTGATCTTCATGGCGGTCTTCAGGTAGGCGAGCCGAGCCTCGACCCGTTCGCCGGGAAGGCGGAACGCGCGCTGGCCGTGATGCCCTTGGTGTGTAAAGCGTTGGACCTGCGATCCTTCAGGGCTCGGATTTGCAGTCTGGGCGAATGCCAGCGGCGCGGCTGCTGCGGCGAGACTGGCGGAAACAAGCGTGCTCAAGAGCAATTTCTTCATGGGATATCTCCAACGTGGTTATCGTCAAGTTTAAGAGCTGTCAGTCATCGTCCGGGGTGTCGTCCGACCACCGCCGGCGAGGTCCTGAATAGATGTCGTCCCCCGGGAAGTCCGTGCTCGTGTCGTCTTCCGGAGCGTCAAACTCATCCAATTCCCGGAGCAGAGATTGCAAACGCAACTCGGCAGCGGAATCCCGCTCGGTTTGATCGGACATTTTGCTGACAGCGGTTGCCGCACCCTCGTAGTCGCGTGTCGATCTGATTGGCCGCACAGGCCCGGCGGCCCTTGTTCGGTCTCGCTTGGTCATGGTTCCCCTCTTTTTTCCCGCCCACCGATCGGTATCTTCTCCCTAAGTGTAAACCTTGCGTGGGCCCCAGCGCGAGGTGGAGTTCCGAAGTATCGAAGCGGACAATAGAACAATACACGGATATGTGACACGCTGTCGCTCTGCTAGAGTCCGAGTAATCGGAATCTGTTCAACCGATGGCACAAGCTGCAGATGCTGGACCTTCGAGCTCACGATTTACGGCTCACGAATTTCCGGTCACCGGTCACCAGTCTTTCGTCACCCTCTCTCGTTACTCCCTTCCTCGACCAATCGCGAGTAGAATCAACACATAATGCGCCGCGACGGGGAGGACGGTCCAGGTGTCCAGCGAAGAAGAAGCGAGGGTGACGATCGATGCCCTGCTGACGCAGGCGGGGTGGCACGTCGCCGACGCCAACAACGTCGACGTCCACGCTCATGGCGGCGTGGCCTTCCGCGAAAATGACAATGAGCTTCTTTGAACAACCCATTCTGAACTCGCCTTACGCCTATCCCGGCCGTTATTGGGAGCTGGATGCCGAAGGTCAGCCGACGGATCGCATCATCGATTCCCGTCGCCGGTCCGAACTCATCACGCCGGTGCCCAAGCCCAAGAAGCGCAAGTCGGCGAAGACGCAGACCGAGATCGTTTTCGAGGATGCTGACGCGCTTTCGACGCCCGAGCAGGAATACAACCCGACTCCGATCATCAATGAGATTCGAGGCTACGTCGATGCCTGGCGCGCCTTGCCGAATCCCGACCAGTGGCAGGTCAGTCCCGAAACCGCCCGCCTGCTCAAGCATTGGCGCCATCACCCCTTTTCAGGCGCGCGTCCGTTCTTCTGTCAGATCGAGGCGGTGGAAACTGCAATCTGGTTGGCCGAGGTGGCGCCCAAGCTCGGCGCGCGCAGCAAGAAGTTCCACGACCATCTCGAAGGCGCCAACGCGCAGTCAAATCCCGAGCTATTCCGGATTGCGTTGAAACTCGCGACGGGGGCGGGCAAAACGACAGTGATGGCCATGATGATCGCCTGGCAGACCGTCAATGCTGTTCGCCACCCTGGCGGCAGGAACTTCTCGCGGGGCTTCCTCGTCGTCACGCCGGGCATCACGATCCGCGACCGGCTCCGTGTGCTGCTACCCAACGATCCGGACAGCTACTACGCACACCGTGAGCTTATTCCTAACGACATGTTGGGCGATATTTCGCGAGCGAAGATCGTCATTACCAACTTCCACGCATTCAAGCTGCGCGAGCGCATGGAACTGTCGAGCGTCGGCCGCGCGTTGCTGAAAGGCCGTGGCCCCGATCTTCAGACGTTGGAAACCGAGGGCCAGATGCTCCAGCGCGTCATGCCGGAGCTGATGGGCTTGAAAAACATCGTCGTCCTCAACGACGAAGGTCATCACTGCTACCGCGAACGCCCGCTTGTCGACGAGGTCAGCGAACTCAAGGGCGACGAGAAGGACGAAGCGAAGAAGAACAACGAAGCCGCGCGCCTTTGGATCTCCGGCCTCGAAGCGGTCAAGCGCAAGCTCGGCTTGCAGGCGGTCTTCGATCTCTCGGCCACGCCCTTCTTCCTGCGCGGTTCCGGTTATGCCGAAGGCACGTTGTTTCCCTGGACGATGAGCGACTTTTCGCTGATGGACGCCATCGAATGCGGGATCGTGAAGCTCCCACGCGTGCCGGTGGCCGACAACATTCCCGGCGAGGAGGTGCCGAAGTTTCGCAATCTGTGGGAACACATCGGCAAGCGCATGCCGCGGAAAGGGCGCGGGAAGGCGGCCGGACTCGATCCGCTCGCGCTGCCCACGGAACTCCAGACGGCGCTTCAGGCGCTCTATGGCCACTACGAGAAGATTTTCGCGCTCTGGCAGAAGGAAGGAATAGCCGTGCCGCCGGTGTTCATCGTCGTGTGCAACAACACCGCGACTTCGAAGCTGGTCTACGACCACATCGCAGGATTCGAGCGCGAGAACGAAAACGGTACGGTCACCCTGGAGAATGGCCGGCTCCGGCTTTTCCGAAACTACGACGAGCACGCCAACAAGCTCGCACGCCCCAGGACGCTCCTGATCGACAGCGAGCAACTCGAATCCGGCGAGGCGCTCGACCCGGGTTTCCGGGGGATGGCCGCTGACGAGATCGAGCGCTTCCGCCGCGAGATCGTCGAGCGCACCGGCGACTGGTCCGCAGCCGATAAGCTCACCGACCAGGACCTGCTTCGCGAGGTCTCGAATACGGTTGGCAAGGTTGGGCGGCTGGGCGAATCCATCCGCTGCGTCGTCTCGGTCTCGATGCTCACCGAAGGCTGGGACGCCAACACCGTCACTCACATTCTCGGCGTGCGCGCATTCGGCACCCAGCTCCTGTGCGAGCAGGTCGTGGGGCGTGCGCTGCGCCGCCAGTCCTACGATTTGAATGAGGACGGCCTTTTCAACGTCGAGTATGCGGACGTGCTCGGAATTCCGTTCGATTTCGCTGCCAAGCCCGTTGTGGTCCCGCCACAGCCGCCGCGGCAGACGATCCCCGTGTATGCCGTCAGTCCGGAGCGCGACAAGCTCGAAATTCGGTTTCCGCGCGTTGAGGGATACCGAGTCGAACTGCCCGAGGATCGTCTCAATGCCAAGTTCGGCCCGGACTCCGTGCTCCATCTCACCCCGGACCTCGTCGGACCGTCGGTGACCAAGAACCAGGGCATCATCGGCGAGGGCGTGGACCTCACGATCCAGCATCTCAAGGAGACGCGCGACAACACGATCGTCTTCCACCTCGCAAAGCACCTCCTCTACCGGAAGTACCGCGATCCGGGTGAGGAGCCGAAGCTTCATCTCTTCGGCCAGTTGAAGCGCATCGCGCGCGAGTGGCTGGATGGCGGCTACCTCAAGTGTTCGGGCGGCACCTACCCGGCGCAGGTGCTCTACCAGGAGATCGCGGACATGGCCTGCGAGCGGATCAAGGTCGCGATCACCGAATCCATGGCCGGCGAACGGCCGGTCAAGGCGATTCTCGACCCCTACAATCCGGAAGGCTCGACGCGGCATGTGAGGTTTACCACCTCGAAGCAGAACCGCTGGGACACCAAGGGCCCGCCGCCGAAGTGTCACATCAACTGGGTCATGCTCGACAGCGACTGGGAGGCCGAGTTCTGCCGCGTGGCCGAAGCGCACCCGCGGGTGCGCGCGTACGTAAAGAACCACAACCTCGGGCTGGAAGTGCCTTACCGCGTGGGCTCGGCGCAGAAGCACTATCGTCCCGACTTCATTGTGCAGGTGGACGACGGGTACGACGATCCGCTCAACCTGGTCGTTGAGATCAAAGGCTACCGCGGCGAGGACGCAAAGGATAAAGCGAACACCATGCGTGCATTTTGGGTCCCGGGCGTCAACAACCTCGGTACCTACGGACGCTGGGCCTTCGTCGAACTCATGTCGATCTACGACATCGAGGCCGATTTCGCCAAGCTCATTGACTCCATACTGGCTCCCACGCTCGCCTGAACTGACACGCTATGCCGAAAGCTCCGAGAACAAAGTCGCCAAAGAAGTTCGTCGGCGTCGAAACCCTCAAGCACGAGGATAAGCGCAAGAATATACCGACTGCCGAATACCAGGCGCTGCTCCACGACGAGGAGAAGAGCCCAATCCGCTTGGCCTACGAGCGTCGCAACCGCGACCTCGACCCGCAGCTCGTCTGGCGCGGCAAAGACGAGCAGGACTGGTCCGACCTCGTCGTCCACGCCCCTCCGCTCTACATCCAGGAGAAAGTCCACCCCAAAGTCCTGATCGACGACCTGCTGCAACAGACGCGCGAGAGGCGCGAGGGCGAGGCCGGCGGTATGACAGACCTCTTCGCCGACTTCAACGGCATTCCCACAGGCGTCAACAAGACTGAGTTCTACCAGCACGACCAGAACTGGTCTAACCGCATGATCCTCGGCGATTCGCTTCAGGTGATGGCATCTCTCGCCGAGCGCGAAGGCCTGCGGGGCAAGGTGCAATGCATCTACCTCGATCCGCCCTACGGTATCAAATTCAACTCCAATTTCCAGTGGTCCACGACCAGCCGCGACGTCAAGGACGGTAACCGCGACCACATTTCCCGCGAACCCGAGCAGGTGAAAGCGTTCCGCGACACCTGGCGGGACGGTATTCACTCGTATCTCACCTACCTGCGCGATCGGCTGACCGTGGCACGCGATCTGCTGGCGGATAGTGGCTCGATCTTTGTGCAGATTGGTGACGAGAATATTCATCGGGTGCGGGCGGTGTTGGATGAGGTGTTTGGCGAAGGAAACCTCGTCTCTCAGATCGCTTTTCGGACCACGACGGGTCGCGCAGGCGAGTTACTTGCGGCGGCGTCCAACTACCTGCTGTGGTACGCGAAGAGTCAAGAAAACTGCAAATATAGACCCGTGTTCCAAGACAAGGCTGCTGGGTCATCGACCGAGCAGGTGTACTCGCTTGTTCGTAACGAAAACGGCACAAGCGCGAGACTCACTCCGCAGCAAAAACGAGACCCATCGATGCTGCCGGCAGGGATGAGATTGTTCCGACCGGACAACCTTACGAGCTCACGTCCTGCGGGTGAAGGCGACGTTCGTCGGTTCACGCTGCAAGGCCGCGACTACAGCCCAGGCAAGGGTACCTTCAAGACAGACCAATCTGGTCTTGTGCGGTTATCCAAGGCGGACCGACTGTGGCCGACGTCCCAAGGTACCGTGCAGTACGTACGCTTCTTTGCCGACTTTCCAGTGATTCCCTTCTCGAACGTCTGGACTGATACCGGAACCGGCTCATTCACCGATGAGAAAATTTACGTTGTTCAAACCAATGTAAAGGTCATCGAACGCTGCATCCAGATGACCACCGATCCCGGCGACTTGGTACTCGACCCGACTTGCGGCTCAGGTACGACCGTATATGTCGCCGAGCAATGGGGCCGGCGCTGGATCACGATCGACACCTCGCGTGTGGCACTGGCGCTTGCGCGTGCGCGGATCATGGGCGCGCGCTACCCGTACTACATGCTCGCCGACTCGCCCGAGGGCCAGTTGAAGGAGGCGGAGGTTACCCGTACCGTGCCGAAGTCCGCGCCAACGCGCGGCGACATTAGGCTGGGCTTCGTGTACGAGCGCGTGCCGCACATCACGCTAAAGTCGATTGCCAACAACGCCGAGATCGACGTGATTTGGGAGAAGTGGCAGGCTACGCTGGAGCCATTGCGCGAAGCGCTCAATGCGCAGTCAAAAAAATCGTGGCAAGAGTGGGAAATTCCGCGCGAGGCGGATGCAAAATGGCCGGCGAAGGCGAGGCAGTTGCATGCCGAATGGTGGGAGGCACGCATCGCGCGGCAGAAGGAAATCGACGCTTCAATCGCAGCCAAGGCGGAGTTCGAGTACCTCTACGACACGCCCTACGATGATAAAAAGCGCATCCGCGTGGCGGGGCCGTTCACGGTAGAGAGTCTGTCGCCGCACCGCGTGCTGGCTATGGACCAGAACGACACGCTCGTCGGTGTGCGCCAGCCAAAGTCCGAGTACGACGAAAAGGCCGACTTTGCGACCGTGATGCTGGATCATCTGAAAACCTCCGGCGTGCAGCAGGCGCACAAGGAGGACCGCATCAGCTTCTCGTCCGTCGCCGGCTGGCCCGGGGAGTACGTTTGCGCGGAAGGGCGCTACATGGAAGGAGCGAAGGAACGGCGCGCCGGCATCTTCGTCGGCCCGGAGTACGGCACGGTGTCACGGCCCGATCTGGTGGCGGCTGCGCGCGAGGCGGCAGATGCCGGTTTCGACGTGCTGATCGCCTGCGCCTTCAATTTCGAAGCGCACGCCGCGGAGTTCGAAAAGCTGGGCCGTGTGCCGGTGCTGAAGGCGCGCATGAACCCCGACCTGCACATGGCCGACGAGCTGAAAAACACCGGCGCGGGCAACCTGTTTATCGTGTTCGGTGAGCCCGACATCAAGATTGAGCCCGTCGGCAAGGATGAAATCCAGGTACGCGTGAAGGGCGTGGACGTGTTCCGCCCGCAGACCGGCGAGATCGAATCGGGCGGCACCGAAACGATCGCGCTGTGGATGATCGATACCGACTACAACGAAGAGAGTTTCTTCGTCCGTCACGCCTACTTCCTCGGCGCGAACGACCCCTACAAGGCGCTCAAGACCACCCTCAAGGCCGAGATCGACGAGGAAGCCTGGGCGACCCTCAACCGCGAAGTCTCACGTCCATTCCCGAAACCGAAATCCGGCCGCATCGCGGTGAAGGTGATCAATCACCTCGGCGACGAGGTAATGAAGGTCTTTGCGGTTGCGTGAGGAATTTTTAGTGGCAGCTCTGACCTCGAGTCGTGTCCAACTGGTTTCTGTCGCGGCAGAACTCGAAGCCCAGGTAGCCGCTAACCTCCGCGCGGCGCACGCCTTCGGCAGTCGATTCTCTATAAAGCCTTCAATGGCCAGATTCTTCGTCTAGGGTGCACCGTATCGTCGGCTTAAGTCTCTATTGATGCGGCAGAGCGCATGAACAATGGCCTTTTCCTTTATTTGTCTCAGACACGCGTGTTTTGGTGGCTCCGCGCGAGTCTAGCGCGCGTCTCTTTCTGGATAGAGGCCAAGGTATTCGGAGTTCGATACGGTGCAAAGGAAGAAACGACGAATTATCAGTCTCTTCGTCACCTTTTTAGTATTACCCAGAAACAACTAATTATTGCACTTGGGTTCGCAGCCCTTCTTCAATACATTGACCCGTATCTTTACGCCTATTACCAGAAGACAGGCATCAGTATTCCCGACGATGGCGACTACGTAACCTTTCTCGCCACAATCAGCGGTATCGGCGGTGTATTCATCGGTTTGTATTACGCCGGTATCAGCGCTGTAGGCAGTGCCATATACGCGAAGGTGCCGAACAACGTTCGTGATCTACTTGCGCAGGAGCGTTTTGGTAATGTGTATATGCGCTTCCTTTCATTCTTAACCTTTCTGGGCTTGATATTGATTGCGCTCCGCATATCCGGGCTGCCCCGCGTTTTTCTCGCCGTGCCGTTCGTAACACTTGCCGTAGGAATAGGGATCATCGCATTTGTAAAACTCGGGCAGCGAGCATTTTATCTATTCGATCCAACAGCGCTCTCCTATCACATTTTTGACCAGTTACAGCATTGCCTAGGAATGGTCAAAGCGGGTGGGTTCCGATGGATGGACAAATCTTTCCAGCACCATGCCTATAGGCAAGCTTCAACGACAATTGACACCCTTGAAACGCTTGCTGACATAACTGCAAAAGAACCTCATCTGAGTGGGAAGCCCTTCATCGTGTTGTCCCAGCATCTTCTGGGGTTCCTGATGGATTACGAATATGCCAAACGGAAAATACCGGCGCAAAGCGCATGGTATGAGCAGCAGTACGAGCATCGCGATTGGTATCGCACAGAGGATTCACGAGTGGCGATTGCGCACCAAACAGGCACTACCCTTCAGCCGGATGTAACCAACGACAAAGAATGGGTCGAGGGGAGGGTGATACCGATACTCAAAAGGTGCATTGAGGTCAATCTAGCAGAGGAAAGGTATACGGAAGTCATCAGCTTATTCGACGACCTCGACGCTTATGTCAAAAGGTTGACACAGGAAGGAGCGGTGGGCAGAGCGTTTGCTCTGCTTGAGGACCTGGCAACAGCCGTGTTGAACCAGCTTGCAATCCAACCTGATGATGGGCTCATAAAAGCGGAAGTGCTAGAAAAGCTCGCAGTAGCAGAGCGTATTTTCTCACTGCCTATATCGGTAGCGCTGGGATATCGAGAACAGCTAGAGAAACTCGACCGACAGGCGATTGAAAAACGTATCTCTTTGGTTCGTTGGGATAACGATACCAGCATCTATCGTCAAGAGTTCCCTGCCTATTATGTTTCGCGATTAGAGTGGTTCAGGCCAAGGCTAGCTTTTGAGAAGGCAGTAGAAGGCCACGACGTAACTCCGCTTTGGTATCGGACAGAGCTGGTGTGCCAGGTGGAGGCAGAACAGTTTTCGGATGATGCCAAAGCGCTGATATCGAAGGGGGTTGCTTTTTTTGGATCAGCTATCTCCAAGGCGTTATCGGCTAAGCGCCCGTGGTTAGCTGCAGCCATCATGAGTCGGGAATGGGAATACTGGCACAAGGTAGGGGATCAACTCCGCATGTGGCCGGACAAATGGGCAAGACTGAGCAATGATCGCCGTATAGAAGGCCTGCCGTGGTCCCAGTTCGACATTGATAGCCTGCGATCAGACAGCGAGAAGCGACGACACGAACTACTGACGCTGATGTCGCAGCAGAACATACTGTTAGCCCTTTTGTCGCGCCCCGAAGGCTTTCCAGACTACGCTGGCCAATTCTTGCACACCTCCGGAGAGGTGGCGTTTGATGCGCTACTCTCTAACAATGTGAACTTGCTAAGGAGCGTCTTTGAGCCCTATTTATACGGTTGTCTCCTGAGGTTCAATAGCTTGCGGCCGAAATCGGTTTCCGGCGACTGGCGGGTACAGCAAGAACTCAAAATTGCCGCTGCCGCCCTGCTGGATGTTATGGACGTAAGCGGATATGCCAAGTTGTTGGCAGACTTCCATGGAAACGACGCGCTCTGGAGCGAGGTGACAACCGTATGGAATAAATACCTAGCCGAAAAGCTCGAACAATCTCCCATACCACTTCTCGCTGGCGCCGTGGCATTCACAGAAGCGGCGTTTGAAATACCGCATCGTGCGGTACTTCGCACAACGTGGCAGCAAAAGATCAATTGGAAGTTAGCAGACGTTCCGCGTCATGAAGTCTTCAACCGAGGGAGTCTGAGTTCAGATACGGTCATAGATCATGATAGTGCTTTGGTCCGAGTCTTTGCACGAGGGCCCTATGGCAGCTTTCACGATGGAATCGATGTATTCATTGCGTTCTATCTTCGGACCCTAAAGGAGGGCGGGGATATTGACTTTGGGCCGAAACGGCGAGATCTACGGCAGACCCTAGAACGTGAGGATCGGAGACAGCGGCGTATAAGTGATACGGGCGAGAAAGAACAATGAGCAGACAACGCCCTAGCCAAATAAAGCCTACGGTGGCTACTCATTTTCCTAGTTTGTCGCGTGGCCCTGAGATAAGCCAAAACGTTCACATGTTTACTGAAGACGTGCACTTAGGCCTCATGCCGATTGGGGGTAGGACCGAGAAGCACAAAGAGTTCGCCGTTAGTCTTCAGGGAAGCGAGGATGAGTGTGAAAAAACTCGAGGTCTTATTGGAGAAATCGGCAGGTACGATACGCATGACCTAGCTGAGATGGTCTGCGATGCTGTGGAAGAAATGGCACGGCACCTTGCTTGGGAAGGATGTGCCGTATACGAGATCGTTCTAGACGATGACGGTGCCCCTCATGTCTGGAGTTTCACGTCGAAAGGCCTTTGGCGGTTACCAAGATGGTTCTTGCAGGTTATTCCTCGTGGAGATTGGGATCTTTGGAAGAGGAAATGGACAGTCGTGCCCGCGAGCAGAATCTGGTACGTAGACATGCCATCAATCCTTGGTGGTAGAACGGGATACAGGCGGGTTTTAAAAAGACTGGGTAGGTTCGAGCCTCTGGGACCGCAATTTTGGAGGAAGGACCTTGAGCGTGGCCAGCAGTCAAAGAATTTTGATTTTCAAGGGTATGTGAGACAGAGCGAAATCTATTTTGATCGGATTACCAAAGCTTGGGGCTGGAATCGGCGCGACTGGTCGCAAGAGCGGTCAACGGAGTTCTTTAACGTCTACAAGATGGTCAACTTCCGCTGGGCGCAAGCTGTCTTGCGGGAGCATATGATCGCTGCGCTAAACAGCCTGTTCGCACGTTTAGGGATCACATGCGAAGTCAAGGTGAAGGGGCTACCTACCGTTGACGACATCCTAAATACAAAGAGAGAATTTCTGGATGGAAGAATCTCGTTTGGGGCTGCTTCCGGTCGGGTGATGTTATAGGCCAAACAGTGAATACTTCAAACATCGTCCAAAAGCTCTGGAACTACTACAACGTCCTGCGCGACAGCGGGATGAGTTATGACGATCACGTTGAGCAGTTCAGCTGCCTGCGGTTGCTCAAGATGGCGGAAGCGCGCGCGGACGCCGTGGAACAGCTGTGCCGAGTTCCAGGCAGCTACGAGTTGCGCGACCTGCCGAGGCAATTGGCTCTGATTGCTAACGGCTTACCTTCGTCCTAAGGAGCGGAGCGAGTTGGTGCTTTCGGGGTGAAAGGAGTGCAAGTGGAGGCGCTTGACGAACGATCCTCTCGAATTTTGGGTGACCTTTTTCAAGGCACTCATTCGTTCAGAGAAGGTGTGGACGCGCTACGCTACCGCGCGAATCACGAAGATGATCTGGACCTACTCGACGAGCTCGAGCAATGCGGCTACTTGCGTCGGGAGAACGAGAAATACTGGCTCAGCCTGACGGCGCTGTCGGAGATTGATAGTTCAGGAGCACGAGATATCCTTCAGAAGGCTGAAACCATATTTTCCAGCTTGAAGACGTATTACAGAGAGAATCCACGCGATCACCTAATGCTGTCAGACCTTGCGATACGAACGGGCCTAGACGTTGAGGATATTAAGGAGTGTCTCAGCTATATGGTCGAGGGGTCGTGGTGGGGCGGACGGTCAGGGGACTTCTTCACAGCCGACAATCCGCATATCAAACCCGCTGAGGCAATCTTGAAATATCGCCAATTTGCTGACGTGGCCCCCCGTGCCAGAATAGAGTGAGACACCTTCCTTTGTGAGTTTACTGTAGAAAGGAAGGCAGAGATCATGGATCAGGAGAAGCAAGCTTT
>MERI01000068.1 GCA_001772005.1 Betaproteobacteria bacterium RIFCSPLOWO2_12_FULL_62_58
ACCACCGTGTTGCCGTGATCGCGCAGCCGGTGCAGCACGCGCAGCAGCAGGTCGATGTCGTGGAAATGCAGGCCCGTCGTCGGCTCATCGAGGATGTATAGCGTGCGCCCGGTGTCGCGCTTGGAAAGCTCGAGCGAGAGCTTGACGCGCTGGGCTTCGCCGCCCGAGAGCGTGGTCGCGCTCTGGCCCAGCGTGATATAGCCCAGGCCTACGTCCAGGAGGGTCTGGAGTTTCCTCGCTATCATCGGCACGGCGCTGAAGAACTCGGTTGCCTGCTCGACCGTCATCTGCAGCACTGCGTGAATGTTCTTGCCCTTGTATTGGATTTCCAGCGTCTCGCGGTTGTAGCGCTTGCCGTGGCACACGTCGCACGGCACGTAGATGTCGGGCAGGAAGTGCATCTCGACTTTCAACACGCCGTCGCCCTGGCATGCTTCGCACCGTCCGCCCTTGACGTTGAACGAAAAGCGCCCCGGGCCGTAGCCGCGCTCGCGCGCGGTGGGCACGCCGGCGAACAGATCGCGTATCGGCGTGAAGAGCCCGGTGTAGGTGGCGGGATTGGAGCGCGGCGTGCGCCCGATCGGACTCTGGTCGACGTTGACCACCTTGTCGAAAAATTCGATCCCGGCGATGGAATCGTGCGTGGCCGGCTCGACCGCGCTGCCATAGAGATGGTGTGCGGCGGATTGGTACAACGTGTCGTTGATGAGCGTCGATTTGCCCGAACCCGACACGCCTGTCACGCACACGAAGAGCCCCACCGGCACGCTGACCCTGATGTTTTTCAGGTTGTTGCCGCTGGCGCCGGCGATCACGAGCTGGCGGTTGGCGTTCGGCCGGTGGTGCAGAGCCGGAATATCGATGCGGCGCCGGCCGCTCAAATATTGGCCGGTCAGCGACTCGGGATGGCCGGCGACTTCCTTGGGCGTACCCTCGGCGACCACGCGGCCGCCGTGCTCGCCTGCGCCGAGGCCCATGTCGACGACGTAATCGGCGTTCATGATCGCTTCCCGGTCGTGTTCGACCACGATCACCGAGTTGCCGATGTCGCGCAGGCATTTGAGCGTGTCCAGCAGCCGCGCGTTGTCGCGCTGATGCAGCCCGATCGAGGGCTCGTCGAGCACGTACATGACGCCGGTCAGCCCGGAGCCGATCTGGCTCGCGAGCCGGATGCGTTGCGCTTCGCCGCCGGAGAGCGTGTCGGCCGGGCGTTCGAGCGAGAGGTAATCGAGCCCGACGTTGTTGAGGAACTGCAGACGATTCAGGATTTCCCGGACGATCTTGTCGGCGATCGCCTGCTTGTTGCCGGAGAGCTGGATGGTTTCGAAGAAACCGATGGCCTGGGCGAGCGGCAGCGCGCTGATCTCGTAGATGGTTTGGCCTGCCACCGTCACGTGGCACGCCTCGCGCCGCAGCCGCGTGCCGTTGCATTCGGGACAGAGCTGGGTGTTGAGGTATTTCGCGAGTTCCTCGCGGACCACGACCGAGTCGGTTTCGCGGTAGCGGCGCTCGAGGTTCGGGATTACGCCTTCGAACGCGTGCTCGCGCACGAACTTGTTGCCGCGCTCGCCGACGTAGATGAACCTGATCTTGTCGCGCCCCGAGCCCTGCAGCACCGCGTTCTGCACGTCCTGCGGCAGCGCGTTGAACGGCGTTTCGATGTCGAAGCCGTAATGGCCTGCCAGGCACTGCAGCATCTGGAAATAGAACTGGTTGCGGCGGTCCCAGCCCTTGATCGCGCCGGAGGCGAGCGAGAGGTCGGAAAAGGCCACGACGCGTTTGGGATCGAAGACGCTGATGTTGCCTAAACCGTCGCAACGCGGGCACGCGCCCATCGGGTTGTTGAACGAGAACAGCCGCGGCTCCAGTTCCGGCAGAGAATAGCTGCATACCGGGCACGCGAACTTTGCCGAAAACAGGTGCTCGATCCCTTTTCCATCGCGTGGGCGATCTCGCGCCTCCCCTCCAGCCCTCATCCCCGTCCCTTCTCCCGAGGGGAGAAGGGCGGCTCGAGCCTCCTCTCTCCCTCCGGGAGAGAGGTCGGGAGTGAGGGATCGAGAAGGGGCGGCGGCGAGGGGTGGATCGGCCTCGAGTTGCAGCGCGATGACTCTCCCGTCGGCGTGCCTGAGCGCCGTTTCAAACGATTCGGCAAGCCGCTGCTTGGCATCCGGACGCACCTTCAGGCGGTCGACCACGACTTCCACCGTATGCTTGATGTTTTTCTTGAGCTTGGGCAGCTCGTCGATTTCATGGACCTTGCCGTCGATTCTCAACCGCACAAAGCCCTGGGCGCGCAGCTCGTCGAAGAGCTCGACCTGTTCGCCTTTGCGCCCGATGATGAGCGGCGCGAGGATCATGAGCCGAGTATCTTCGGGCAGTTGCAGCACGTGATCGACCATCTGCGACACAGACTGCGCGGCGAGCGTGATGTTGTGATCGGGGCAGTGCGGGTCGCCGATGCGCGCGAACAGCAGCCGCAGATAGTCGTGAATCTCGGTTATCGTGCCGACCGTGGAGCGCGGATTGTGGCTCGCCGCCTTCTGCTCGATGGAGATCGCCGGCGACAAGCCCTCGATCAGGTCGACGTCGGGCTTCTCCATGAGTTGCAGGAACTGCCGCGCATACGTGGAGAGCGATTCGACGTAACGGCGCTGGCCCTCGGCGTAGAGCGTGTCGAAGGCGAGCGAGGACTTGCCGGAGCCGGACAGGCCGGTGACCACGATCAGTCGGTGGCGCGGCAGATCCAGGCTGATGTTCTTGAGATTGTGGGTGCGCGCGCCGCGGATGCGAATGAGGTCGGCGGTCCTGGCGGGCGACTCCGGACCGGGCGTGTGCAGCCGAATGACGGATGATTGCGGGTTGGCGGACAAAGCGGGATTCGGGCTCGGGTAAACCTGCTAATATACCGGACTTCGAAGTCTTTTCCCAACCTGTTTTAGCCCCGGTCAGTCGATGTCCCCCAGCGAGAAAATGAGCGCCCAGGAACTGCGCGCAAGCATCGGCCTGTCCAGCATTTTCGGCCTGCGCATGCTCGGGATGTTCGCGATCCTGCCGGTATTCGCGATCTACGCCGAGACTCTGCCGGGCGGCGATAATCTGACGCTGGTCGGCATTGCGCTCGGCGCCTACGGGCTGACGCAAGCGATTCTCCAGATTCCGTTCGGCTGGTGGTCCGACCGCTATGGCCGCAAGCCGGTGATCTATGTGGGCCTGGTGATCTTCGCGGTCGGGAGTTTTGTCGCCGCGCTCGGCATTCACATTTACGTGGTCATCCTGGGACGCGTGCTGCAGGGCGCGGGCGCGATCGCGGCGGCGGTAATGGCCCTCGCTGCCGATTTGACTCGGGACGAGCACCGCACCAAGGCGATGGCGATGATCGGCTCGACCATCGGGGCGACGTTCGCGCTGTCGCTGATCGCAAGCCCTTGGCTCAACCGGATAATCGGGGTGCCGGGCATATTCGCTCTGACCGGCGTGCTGGCGTTGGCGGCGATGTGGGTGGTTTATGGGGTCGTGCCTGCCGAACCCGCGGCGTCGCAGCGCCGTGAGCAGCGGCGCGATTTGGGTGAGTTCTGGCAGGTGTTCAAGGATCCGCAACTCCTGCGCTTGAACTACGGCATTCTGGCGTTGCATGCGGCACTGATGGCAGCGTTCATCTCCGTGCCGTTCTCGCTGCGCACGGCCGGACTGGGCGTGGCGCAGCACTGGCAAGTCTATTTGCCGGTGCTGCTGGGTTCTTTCGTGCTGATGCTGCCGGCGATACTCAAGGCCAAGACAGCGAGCCAGGTGAAGGCGATGTTCGTCGGTTCCGTCACGCTGCTGCTCGCCGGCCACGTCGCGATGCCGTGGTTGATGGACAGCGTGTGGTTGATTACGTTGTTCCTGCTTGTGTTTTTCACGCCGTTCAATGTGCTCGAGGCCTGCCTGCCGTCGCTGATATCGCGCATCGCGCCTCCGGGCGCCAAAGGCATGGCGATCGGCATCTTCAGCAGCGTCCAGTTCTTCGGCGCCTTTCTCGGGGCCGCGGTCGGCGGCTTTCTTTACGGGCGCTGGGGCAGCATCGGCATCGTTATCTTTGGAACGACGCTGCTCGTTATCTGGCTGGTGCTCGCGGTCGGCATGAAGGTGCCCGCGACCCTCAGCACGCGCGTCTACACCATCCCGGGACTCGACCGCGACCGGGCGGACGGTCTCACCGCGCAACTGCAGACAGTGCCCGGCGTGCACGAGGCGCATGTGGTCGCCGGCGAGCGGCGGGCCTATTTAAGGGTGGACAGCGCGGACTTTGACGAAGAGAATGTACTCAAGTTAATCGCAGAGGAGACCTGACATGGCCTCAGTCAACAAGGTAATTCTGATCGGCAATCTGGGACGCGATCCGGAAGTGCGTTATCTTCCGGACGGCGGCGCGATCACCAATATCAGCGTGGCGACGACCGACGTCTGGAAGGACAAGAGCGGGGACAAGCAGGAACGCACCGAATGGCACCGCGTGGCATTCTTCGGGCGGCTCGCGGAGGTCGCCGGCGAGTACCTGAAGAAGGGCAGCCCGGTCTACATCGAGGGCCGGCTGCAGACGCGCAAATGGCAGGACAAGGAAGGCAAGGAGCGCTCTACCACTGAGATCGTCGCCAACGAGATGAAAATGCTGGGTTCGCGCGGCGGCGGCTCCGAGCCCATGACGCGCGAACCCGCCCCCGCACCCGCCGCTGCCGCTGCCGAAGGCGGCGGCGCGAAGCCCGAAGGAAAGAAGGGCGGGGCGTTCGACACTATGGACGACGACATTCCGTTCTAGCAGCCTGTCGGACTTAGCATGCGACAGGCTGCTAACAGCAAAACCGCCCGCCGATTTTGAATGTAACCCAGATTAACAACCACTCTTGCCCTCCCAAAAGCACGCGAGCAGGCCAGAAATGAGGTTTTCACTGGCTTTTCCTCCCGTATTCGTGCAGGCGGTTTTGCATTAGGAGTTTGTCCGACCCAAGTCCGGCAAACTTCTAGGGCATCACCTCGCAGAACTCGTAGATCTCGGCGTTGGCGAGCCGGTTCCTTACCGGCAACGGTGCCCTGGCGTACCACCCATGGGGATCGTGCCGGTCCACTTGCTCGCCCATGAAACGGATCAGGTCGCAGGTGGGCTCGGTCACCTGCGCTCGCCAGCTCATATCGTTTTTTACGTAGGCAAGGTGCATGTTTTTCATGCAGTTGCCACGGCAGTAGTGGTACGCCGTGCACTGGCGGCAGGGCATATTCGGATGCGGCTGCAGCGGGCTCTTCTTGACCCAGTTCCCTATGACATCGCCTTGTAGCAGTTCTTTTGCATACAGCAGGTCCGGGCACGGATAGATCTTGCCGTCGGGCATCACGTTCAGCAGATTCGTCGAGACCCGGCACTGGGTCATGCCCGCCGACAGTTCGTTGATGCGCCAGGGCACGACCTTGTTCCGTACCGTGCCCATGATGGGCACGACTGGATAGCAGGCGTCTGTGGCGAAGAATTTCTCGACGAGCCGGGCGAGAACCGCTTTCTTCTTTGCCACTGAATCGGGTGTGTGTGCGCCTGCGTCCTGCGCGAACTGGAAATAGACGTAGTCGAAAGAGCGCGTGAGTTCGTCCAACTCCTCGAATGTCGTCTCCCCGCTCCACCAGGTTACCCGGGCGGTCAGCGTGCCGGAGGTTTTCGCGCGGACTGCGGCGGCGTTGTCGAGAACCTTCCGGTACACGCCCTTGCCGCGGTAGCCGTCGGTGATCCCCTCGCCGCCATCCACCGAGATCATGATGTTCGACAACCTGGCGAGAATCCGGTCCGGAACGCGGTGGAGAAGTGTGCCGTTGGTCTGTATGTTGAAGCGGCAGTTGGGAAACCGATCCATCAGATCGAGGACAAACTTAATGTTAAGCGTCGGCTCGCCGCCGTACAGCGTGAAATAGACTTCCTTGCCACCCAGGTGCGTCCTGACGAAAGCCTCGAGCTGCTCGGCGGTGTACGTGGCGTGCTTCTGGGAGCGCAGTACACCGCCCACGCCCAGGCTGCAATAGCTGCACTTGAGATTGCACTTCAGAGTCGTGAGTAACTGCAGCTCGACCCGATTACCGGTGACCACCAGCTCGCCGGAGCTCAACTTTCGCGTGGAAAGCATGACTTCATTCCGTGGTTTATTCTAGCAGCCTGTACGGACTGTTAAGTCCGACAGGCTGCTAAAAGCAAAACCGGCTGACCATTCAAAAACCCCCAGCCGAAGTTTACGCCCCGCTTCTGCCACGCTCGTAGGTTTGCAGGCTGCACAACGCTGTCCGCAGCAGCGGTGTCGCGACGCCGAGCGCTTTTCCCCGCCGCAGCATATCGCCGACGATGTGATCCCCTTCGGTGGGCCCGCCGCGCGCGATATCGCGCAGCATCGAGGCGGTGAAACCCGAGCCGCGCTCGGTGAGCAGGTCCGCGTAACGCGCCATCACGTCGGCGCGCGGCGGATGGCCCGCGGCGGTGGCGATCCTGCGGCATTCTTCGAGCATGTCCCGCATCAGCGTTTCGCCATCGTCGGCGCGCAGGATGGCGCCCACGCTCGCCCGCATGAGGCAGGTCATGCCGGCGAGCGTCGCGAGAAACACGAATTTCTCCCACAGCTCCAGATTGATATTGTCGGATAGCCGCGAGGTGAAATTCGCCCCGGCGCAGACTTGCGCGAACGCTTCACAGCGAGGTGAAGTCCCGCCGGAGCGTTCGCCGAAGACGAGCAAATGAAAATCGCTCAGGTGGCGGATTTCACCCTCCGGCGTCAGCGTGACTGCGATCTGGGCAAGTCCACCCAAAACCCGCGCCGCGCCGAATGCTTCCTGCAGCACGTCGACGTGGCGCAGGCCGTTCAACGACGGCAGGATGGCCGTGTGTGGACCTATTGCCGGTGTGATTGCAGTGATCGCGCTATCGAGATCGTAGGCTTTGCAGGCGAACATGACGAGATCGTAGAGGGGCTTGAGGTCTTCAGCGAGCACGGTGTTGACCGCGTGCTGCAGGTCGCCGTGAGGGCTCTTGATGACGAGGCCTTTATCCGCGAGCTGCGCCGCACGTTCAGGCCGCACCAGGAAAGTGACGTCGGCGCCCGCCGCAGCGAGCCGTCCGCCGAAATAGCCGCCGATGCCGCCGGCGCCGAAAACGAGGATTTTCATGGCAACTGTTGGAGAGGCGCGTCAAGCCGTTTACGCCGCCGCGGTGGTAGGATACATGCTTTCGCACGGAAGATCGAACGGTGAACGGATGTGATCGACATCGTTGACGCATGCATTGCTCAGGCACGTGCGAGCGGCAAGCGCCTGGTTTTTCCCGAGGGACATGACGAGCGCATCGTTGCGGCCGCAAGGAGGCTAACGGACGACGGCATCGCGGTTCCGGTTCTGCTTGGCGCGAGCGGGGAGATCGGCGCGGCGGCCGCGCGCGCGGGGGTGTCACTCGAGGGCATACTCACGCTCGACCCGGAGGAAAGCGGCCGGCTTGAGGCGTACGCCGGACTCTATTCGGCCGGCCGGCCGAACGCGAGCGTGAAGGTCGCGGAGCGGCTGGTCCGCAAGCCGCTGTTTCACGCCGGAATGATGGTCAAGGCCGGAGACGCGGATGCGATGATCGCCGGCGTGGCGAACACCACCGGGCGCGTGATCGAGGCAGGGCTGATGACCGTGGGGCTTGCGGACGGCATACGCACGCCGTCGAGCTTTTTCCTGATGATCGTTCCCGGCAGGGAGGGCGGGGCTGCAAAAAGCTTCATCTACGCGGACTGCGCGGTGAACGTGGATCCGGATCCCGACGCCCTCGCCGACATCGCGCTCGCCTCCGCGGAGACTTGCCGTGTGCTTCTGCGCGAGCAGCCTCGCGTCGCGCTGCTCTCGTTTTCCACGAAAGGCAGCGCGCAGCATGCGCGCGTCGAAAAGGTGACGCGCGCGCTCGCGCTCGCCCGGGCACGCGCGCCGGACCTCGCCATAGACGGTGAGTTGCAGGCCGATGCCGCACTCGTGCCGCAGGCGGCGGCGAAGAAGCTGAAGGGAGAAAGCCCCGTCGCGGGTAAAGCGAACGTCCTCATTTTCCCGGACCTCGACGCGGGAAACATCGGCTACAAGCTCACCCAGTGCATGGCCGGCGCGCGCGCGATCGGCCCGGTGCTGCAGGGATTCGCGCGGTCGATCAGCGACCTCTCCCGCGGCGCGAGCGTCGATGACATCGTCGCTACCGCCGCGATCGTGCTCGCCCGCGCCTAGGAATTCGTCGGAACGGAGCGCAACGAATTCCTTAACTGAAATTACCTACAGGAAAGCAGCGACAACGGGAACAGATGCGGGAGCTTTGTTCCCCGCGGTCCCAACGCGGCGGACACACCACGTTGTCTTATCGAACATGTACGACGGTAGCGGCTCAGATTGAATGTCTGCTTACGACCCCTATGCGTAGGGCTCAACTATACGCAGTTCGCGGTGCTTGCTGCGCTATTTTCCTACGGCTGTGGACTGTAGGTTGGACCTGAACTGGACATAGTTTTGGCGACGTGGTCGAGTCGTTGTGGTTCCACTGAAGGAGACCACGATGGATTCGACAACCCAGATTGAACCCGTTCCTCGCCTGATTGATGAACTCGCGCAGAGGCCGTATACCGACGCTTATAAGCGGTACTTGATCGAACGCGGTTACGCCCGGAACACCGTATGCGCTTACCTTGGCTGTGCTGCTCATTTCTTACAGTGGACACAGCGAGAGCAGCTCGATTTACACTGGGTCGACGAGACGCTCGTCGCGCAGTTTCTCGACGACCATCTGCCTCATTGCACATGTGGCTGGCCGACGCGCGGCGATCGACGAGACGCCCGCGCGGCACTCGGTCATCTACTCGTGGTGCTGCGCACACTCGGCGTGGTTGCACCGCGGGCGGTGAGCGCAACACCGGTCGACGAAGAACTGCGTCGCTTTGATGAGTACATGGAGCGCGTGTGCGGTCTCGCGCCGAAGACACGCGGCGCGGCGTTGCGCATCGTACGCGAGCTGCTGTGGCAGCGGTTTAAGGATCGCCCGGTCGTATTCTCGGCGCTCAAGCCCGAACAGGTGCGATGCTGTTTCGCCCGGCTGACTGAACGCTGCCATGCGCCGGTCAGTATGGGCGCCGTAGTCTCGGCGCTGCACGGTTACTTCCGCTTCCGCGCGGCATGCGGCGACGCGGTGCACGCTTTGATGGGTGTGCTGTCCTATCCGGCGAACTGGCAACAGGCCGCATTGCCAAAGACGCTTACGGATGAGGAGGTCGAGCGGCTGCTCGGCTCGCTTGATAGCCCGAGCCCTTCGATGCGTCGGAGCGCCGCGATCGTACGCTGCGCGGTAGACCTCGGTCTTCGCAGCGGCGAGATCGCCGCGCTCACCCTGGACGATATCGATTGGGAAGCTGGCACCCTTGCTCTGCGCAGGACCAAGAGCCGGCGCGAGCAGGTCCTGCCGTTGCCGGAGCCCACGGGGCGTGCCATCGCCGCATATCTCAAGCATGAGCGGCCCAAGAGCCAACACCGGGAGCTGTTCCTGCGGCGCATGGCACCGCGCGACGAGATCGTCGGCCCCGATCTTGTGCGCAAAACCATCCATCAGGCCTACGCGCGAGCCGGGCTGACCTATACCCGATCGCACCTGCTGCGGCACACGATGGCCCGGCGGCTACTCGCCGCAGGCAGCTCGCTCAAGGAGGTCGCCGATGTCCTGCGGCATCGCTCGCTCAACACCACCTTGGTCTACGCCAAGCTCGACAGCTGGAATTTGCGATCCGTGGCCCTGCCATGGCCGGGGAGGGTTGCATCATGAACCAGCCCCCGAACTTGCGAACACGTGTTCGCCGGTACCTGCGCGAACGTGGGCGTTTGGGCTTCCAACTGCGGAGCATGGGCTACACCTTGCGTAGTTTCGCCCGCCATGTCGATAAGCTCCAGCATTCCGGAGCGCTCACGGTCGAGTTGATGGCCGAGTGGGCCAGGCGCGACCGAACTCACAGCGACGACTCGCATACCTGGGCGCGCCGGCTGAAGATCCTGCGTCCCTTCACGCGCTGGCTGCAGCAGTTTGAGCCGCGCACCGAAGTTCCCGACGACGCGGTCTTCGGACGTATCGGGGAGCGTTTGACCCCGCATATCTACAGCGAGCAGGAGATCGTCGATTTGCTCGCCGCGGCGCGTCGCCTCGATCCGGGCTTGCGGGGCGCCACCTATGAGGCGTTGCTCGGTCTGCTCGCCGCCACCGGCCTTCGGGTGTCGGAGGCGGTGCGGCTGCGCAACAGCGATGTCGACCTGAAGACCGGCATGCTGACTGTACAACGAACCAAGTTCGCCAAATCCCGCCACGTGCCACTGCATCCGAGCGTGGTCGACGGGCTCAGACGATATCGCCGCCTGCGCGACCCCCTGATCGAGCTCACCGAGGAGACACCGTTCTTCGTCGGCTCTCGCGGGCGGCGCCGGGGACAACCGCTCAGCACGCGTCAAGTCGATCGGGTGTTTGCTGATCTGCGTACGCAACTCGCTTGTCCCAACCGCGGCGCGCACAGTGCCCCGCGTGTACACGATTTACGCCACACGTTCGTGGTACGCCGGATGCTCGCCTGGCACGCCGAGGGCATCGACATCGATCAGGCGATGCTCTCACTGTCCACTTACGTCGGGCACGCGATGGTGACCAACACCTATTGGTATCTCACCGCCGTGCCCGAACTGATGGCGCTTGCCGCCGCCAAGTTCGAGTCGCGCATGTCCCCGGAGGTGTGCCATGCGTGACCTGAGCCCTCCCAAGCCCCCCTCGTTTGCGTCCCTGGTACAGCAGTTCTTCACCGGGTACCTCGTCACCCAGCGGGCAGTGAGCCCGCGCACGATCGCCTCCTACCGCGATGCATTGCTGCTCTTCCTCGCCTTTGTAGAGCAGAGCATCGGCAAAGCGCCCACGGCAATACGGCTCGCGGACATCGGCCCCGACCTGATCCTCGCCTTTCTCGATCATCTGGAGCAAGAACGTCGCAACTCGGTGCGCAGTCGCAACCTCCGTCTGACTGCACTGCGGGCATTTCTGAAGTTCGCGGGTCGGCGTGACGTGTCCTCGCTGCACATCATCGAGCGGGCGCTGGTGGTGCCGATGAAACGCTTCGAGCGGCCGATGCTGGGCTTCCTCACCCGCGAGGAGATGCTCGCGGTGCTGGGGCAACCGGGGGCGAGTTGGTCTTCGCAGCGCGACCATCTGCTGCTGGCGATGCTCTACAACACCGGCGCGCGGGTCTCCGAGATCATCGGCGTGCGCGTCATCGACGTCGTCCTGGACGGCGGGGCCTGCGTGCACCTGCATGGCAAGGGTCGTAAGCAGCGGTCCGTGCCGTTGTGGAAGACCACTGTCCTGGAGATCCGCGCGTGGCTGCGCCTGAACCCGACGCTGCGTGGTGAGGCCGCCTTACTGCCCAGCCGCGATGGGCAGGCGATGTCCAGGTCCAACGTCGCGCAGCGCCTGGAACTCGCCGTCACTCGGGCAGCCACTGAGCAGCCCAGTATCGTCAAGAAGCAGGTCTCGCCACACACGCTGCGACACACCACGGCCATGCACCTGCTGCAGTCGGGCGTTCCCTTCAACGTGATCGCGCTGTGGCTCGGGCACGAGAGCACGACCGCCACTCATCGCTACGTCGAGGCCGACCTCGCAATGAAGGAGCAGGCGCTCGCGCGGCTGGAGGCGCCCGACACCAGGATGCGCCGCTTCCGAGCGCCGGACTCGCTCATGCGGTTCCTGCAGACGCTATAACTATGCACAGATCGCGCCGGCCTTGAACACTCAGCGCCATAGGGGTCGGCGCGGTCGATCTCACGACACCTGCGCATAGTTTCGACCTGCGCATAGGGGTCGCTATGCGGAGCTCCGCATAGCGACCCTAAGCGGACGCTCGACGCCCGGCTTCAGCGGGACGCAACAGCGGCGCTCGATCCCCCGCCATCAACACCCGCAATACGGCTAGTCCGCTCTCGTACCCGTATCACGAGCGACCTTGCCCCACTTGGCCATTTCGGCTTTGACGTAAGCGGCGAACTCCTCCGGCGTGTTACTGGCGGGGTCAGCACCTTGGCTGATCAGGCGCTGCCGGACTTCCGGCACTTCCAGTATCTTCCGGATCTCGGCGTTCATTTTTGCAACGATCGGCTTGGGCGTTCCCCCCGGCAGGAAGACTCCAAACCAGGAACTCACGTCAAAGCCCGGAATGCCGGATTCGGCAATAGTCGGCAGATCGGGCAAGGCGGCCACGCGCTTTGCGCTCGTCACGCCCAGGCCGCGAAGCTTGCCCGACTTGATGTGCGGCATCAGCGCGACCACGCCGGTAATCATCATCTGCACCTGCCCGCCGATCAGATCGGTGATCGCCGGACCGGTGCCCTTGTATGGCACGTGGACGACGTCGATGCCCGCCATGCTCTTGAACAGCTCGAACGTGAGATGGGGCGAAGTTCCGGTGCCGGCGGAAGCATAGTTGAGTTGACCCGGCTTCGCCTTTGCCAGCGCGATCAACTCCTTCACCGATTTGGCCGCAACCGACGGATGCACCGCCAGAAGCTGCGGCGAGGATACGACGAGGCTCACCGGCGCGAAGTCCTTGACGGGATCGAAGTTGAGCTTTTTGTACAGCGCCGGGTTGACCGCGTGCGTGGTGATCGATCCGAGCAGTACCGTGTAGCCGTCCGGGGCTGCCTTGGCCACTATCTCGGTGCCGATGATGCCTCCGGCGCCCGGGCGGTTGTCGACGACAACTTGCTGCCCCCATGCTTCCGTCAACTTCTGCGCCACCAGCCTCGCCACGACGTCGGTCGTCCCGCCGGGCGGGAACGGACAAATCATGCGTATGGGCTTGGTGGGATAAGCCTGTTGCGCTTGGCTATGGCCGGCCGCAAATGCACTCGCCACATAGACGACTGTGCACAACGTTTTGCAAATTCGCTTCAACTTCACTGCTTCTTTTCCTCGAATTTTACTGCGGGTTGCAGTTCGATCACTCAACCGTTATGCCTGCGTCCTTGACGATCTTCGCCCATTTTGCGACGTCGGCCTTGATGATTTCCTGAAACTGCTCCGGCGTATTGCCCACGGTCCGCCCGCCTTCTGCCGCGAACCGCTCCTGCATATCACGTGACTGCACTGCCCTCACCGTCTCTTTGTTGAGTCGTCCGATCACCGAGTTCGGCGTGCCGGCGGGAGCGAACAGGCCGTACCAGACAACAACCTCGTAACCCGACACGGTTTCAGCAACCGTGGGAATATCGGGCAGATTAGCGGACCGGGTGAGGCTCGTCAGCGCCACTGCTCTCAGTTTTCCTGATTTGACGTGGGGCAGTGCCGCCACAGTGGAGATGAAAAGCGTTTGGACCTCCCCGCCGATTAGACCGATGAGCGCAGGCCCGCCGCCCTTATAGGGAACGTGAACGATGTCCACGCCCGCCATCAACTTAAACATTTCCATGGCAAGGTGGCCTGAAGTCCCAATACCAAACGAGGCATAATTGATCTGGGCGGGCTTTGCTTTCGCCAGCGCAATCAACTCCTTGACGGAGCGCGCCGGCAGCGATGGGTGAACCACCAGCGCGAGCGGCACCGTGGAAATCATGGTCACCGCTTCAAAGTCGGTCAGAACATTATAAGGCAGCTTGTTTTTGTAGAGGGCCGCGCCGACCGAGTACGTAATGGTTGAGCTCATTAGCAGCGTATAACCGTCGGCCGGCGCCTTGGCGGCAAGGTCGGTCCCGATGATGCCGCCGGCACCGCCGCCGCGGTTGTCGACGATGACCTGCTGGCCCAGCGCCTCGCTGAGCTTCTGCGCGACCACCCGGGCAACAATGTCGGTTGACCCGCCCGGGGGGAACGGCACGATCATGCGGATGGGGCGCCCGGGATACTGCTGGGCATATGCGCTTGTCACGCCTGCAACGGCGAGCACCAGTGCCAACACCGCCGCGGCTCTCATAAAATACCGTTTCATTATCTCCTCCATCTTATTCTCGTTAAGCGATCCCAATTACTCTCTCCACGCCACTCTCATTTTCCGCGGTCGACTCGCGCCTTCTCGAGAAGGTCTTCCGCAAGCTCCACACCCATGCCCGGACCGGTTGGCACGGCCATTTCGCCGTTCACTGCCTTGAGCGTGGGACGGGTCAGATCGTGCTCATACAGTATCGCGCCCTGGTGAAAATCCCCGGGCGTGACGCTGGGCAGAGTGCAGTAGAACTGCGCATGCGCGGCAACACCAATGCTGGTGCTGAGATGTGTACCCGCATACAACGCGATGTTGGCTGAAGCCGCAAGATCGGCGATCTTTTGAGATTCGCGTATTCCGCCATGCTTATTTAGTTTCATCAGAACGGCGTCGGCCGCGCCGCGTTTGATCACTTCCTGCAGATCGCGGTACGAGCGCACGCTCTCGTCGGCCATGAGGGGCGTGCGGAGCATGCGCCGCAGCTTGCACATGCCGTCAAGATCCCACCCCGCGACCGGCTGCTCGATGAGCCGCGGATGATACTGTTCGATTCTGGGAAGAACATGTACTGCGTCAAGATAGGAATATCCGGCGTTGGCGTCGACATGTATCCACTGGTCCGGACCAACCGCCTCACGAACGGCAGCCACGTTCCTTATGTCCTGCGCCGGATCCTTGGAACCGATTTTGACCTTGACCCAGCGATAACCTTGCTTGACGGCCCACGCCGCCTCCGCAGCCATTTCCTTGTCGCTCTTGAATGCGATGCTCCAGCTGCACAGGAGCTTTTCGCGTACCGCGCCGCCGAGCAGTTGATGCACCGGCACACCGGCCAATCGCCCCGAAAGGTCGTAGAGAGCCTCACATATTCCCGAGCGTGCATAAGGAATATCGCCGACTCGACTCGTAATGCGGTCTAGCAGCATATTGATGCGCGTCGGATCCTCGCCCTTGAGCAGCGGCGCGATGTATTTGGTCACGGCAGCAACAACGCTTTCGACGGTTTCCTCGCACCCCCAGCGGAACGGAATGGGGGTGACTTCGGCGACACCGCGAATACCGCTGTCGTCCTCGATCATGACGATCACGTTACGGCGAATCGAGATCTTACCGTAGCCGACTTCCCGCTCCGTCGGCTCGCGAATCGCAAACGGTATTGCCTCGATCTTCCTGATTGCCATACTTCCTCCCTTGTCGCGATTTTTCGCGCGCCATGGCGGCGCACGGCAAATCGAATCTGTTTGAGGACTTATTTGTGCTTCTTTTTGCCCGCACTGCGCTACTTTTTGCCCGCACTGCGCTACTTTTTGCCCGCAACGCTTTCCTTGTGGTTGTGTATGAACCAGGTGTCTCCCTGCAAGGGGAATTTCTCATCGAGGCCTTCGAGGAGGTCGGAACCGAGGCCGGGGCGTTCCGGGACGACCGCCTTGCCGTTCTTGATGACCGGCGGATGCGTCAAAATCTGGTCAAACGGGTAGACCGGATCGAACTCGTGGTACACGTTGGCCGTCACCTGCGGGGGCGCCGAGGCGAAGAGATGGAAGTTGCCCAGCGCGTTGAGGCCGCCGTCGCAATGCGGCGAATATTTGAGGTTCCAGGTCTCGATCAGGGTGATGATTTTCTTGGTTTCGGTAAGGCCCCCAGCCTTCGACACGTTGGCCATCACGTAATCGACGCCCCCATGCTCGATAATGCGCTTGATCGAGGCGCGCCCGTAGACGTTTCCACCGGTGGCAATCGGCACATTTGCTTCGCGCGAGAGTCGTGCGGTCTCTTCGTTGTGATGATGAACGGAGAAGCGGAACGGGTCCTCCAGCCAGTAGAGCTTGAGCGGCTCGAACTCGCGCGCCATGCGCTTGCTGGTTGTGTAATCGCCGTACTCGTTGTTCACGTCGACCAGCAGTTCGATGTCATCGCCGAAGGCCTTGCGCAATGCTTTCGCCGATTCGATATCGCCGCGCTCCGGATGGCCGCGACCGCCTCGCATCTTGAGCGCCTTGTAGCCTTTTTTTACGTAGCGCTCGGCCTCCTTGACGAGATCGCCGAGATTGTCGAGCGGCCGGTAGCCCAGCACGTGCCCGCCGGTGTAAAGCGGAATCTCCTTCATGTTGGCGCCGCCGAGCAGCTTGTAAACCGGGAGACCCAACGCCTTGCCCTTGATATCCCAAAGCGCGGTATCGATACCCGCGATCGATGCAATCGCTGTCGAGCCGATCTGCACGGTGCGAAGGAACATCTTCGCCCACAACTGTTCATTGTCGAAAGGATCCTCGCCGATCAGCAGCGGTTTCAGGCTTTGCTCGATGGTGGCGATAACCGCCCAAGGGTTCTTCAGGTGATACGCCTCGCCGATGCCACTGATACCTTCGTCGGTATGCACGCGAACGACCAGCAGATCCCAGCCGGTGGCGCTGATCTCACCCTTGACCCATACGTGGCCCGGCGGATGCGGGATGCTGATGGCAATAGTTTCAATATCGGTGATTTTCACAACGAAACTCCCCCTTGAGGTGGACGGGTTGATTGATGACAAACCTGGACTAGCCGCGCTTCCGCAACTTGCCCATGAGCGCGGCCGCGGAACGGTTGACGTGACGGATCATCTCCGTCCCGGCCTGCTCGGCCTTGCGCTGATACAACGCTTTCAGAATACGGCGGTGTTCGATCGCTCGCTCTGGATCGTAATCGCCCAACGATGCGACTACCGCGCGAAACCGGCTGATCCTGGCGCGCAGGCCGGACAGCACTTCTATCAGCGGCTGATTACCGCACTCGCGGAGGAGCAGATCGTGAACCTCCTGTCCCGCTGCGATGGCGCCGACCGCGTCGTTTTTCCTTACGCAGCGCTCCATCTCCTCCTGCGCTTTTTCCATCTGCTCAAGATCGGTGGTGCGAAGCCGAGGCGCGGCAAGGCGCGCAACAAGCCCTTCGACATTGGCGCGCACGACATAGAGCTGCTCGAACTCCGAGATATCGAGCACCCGTACGCGGATTCTGCCGCTGGGCATGCGCTCGACGAAACCTTCATGACTGAGACGGACCAGGGCCTCGCGAATCGGACTCCTGCTCGTGCTGAATCGCAGAGCGAGCTCGGGCTCGCTCAACCGTTGCCCGGGTTCGAAATCGCCCTGGACAAGCGCTTGGCGGATTTCCGAGTAGGCGCCTTCGGAAAGGGACGGCTTGGGCGAGGGGGATTCCAGCATACCGTTCGATCCTTTAACAGCCGACAGTACTTATTATCTGTCGACAGATTAGATGAACAGTATTCCTAAAAACACCCGCTGTCAAGCACGGCATGCAGATGTTCCAGGCTGCGACGACGCCGCATGCGTTCATCGTGATCGGGGCCAGCGGTTCAAATGACGCATGGATGCCCCATGATGTCGGCGGCCTCGCGCACCCGCCGCTTTGGCCTCTTCTACGCGATTCTCCGCCTAGCTCCCATCCCGCGGCCTCTTGAGACTCGGGGAGTCCGCCTCAGGCGGACCGAACGTGAGGAGACGACCGATCGCAGCGTCTTTCTTCACGCAATCGGTACTAGATACCCCACGTCTTGCCAAAGTCGAGACGCCCGACCGACTGCCCGGTAAAAGTTGTGACGGTCTGCTTGGCGAGCCATACCGCCGCAGGCAACAAGACCTCCGGCGACTCCAGCCCATGGTACCCCGCAGGACGTGGGACGCCGCTGCTCATTCCCGTGAGGAGGTGGTCTGGCCTCAGGGCGTTGACGGCGATCCCGTACGGTTTCCCAAACTCGGCCATGTTCAGCGTGATCCGTTCAACCGCGCCCTTGGAGCCCGCGTAGGCCAGTTCACCCGGCCGGACCCTGTACGCTGCTCCTGACGAGATGTTGATGATGTGTCCCTGCTTCCGCTCCATCATGTGCGGGAGCACGGCGCGCGACATGACCACAGGGCCGCGGACATTCACGCGGAACACCTGGTCCCACCATTTCATGTCGACCTTGAGGATGTCCTCGCGGGAGATGAGGCCCGCGTTGTTCACCAGGATGTCGATGCGGCCAAACCGCCGGACCGCCCGGTCAGCGACTCGCTTGGCGTCGGGCTCGCCGGTCACATCGGCGCGCACGGCCAACGCGGTGCCGCCCAGCTTCTCGATCTCCGCGACGGTCTCCACCAGCGACCCAGGCTCGGAGCCTGTCGCCGGCTTCAGGGTGCGGGCGGCACCAACGATGATCGCGCCCTCTTTGGCGAAGCCGAGGGCGAGCGCTCGCCCGATGCCTCGGCTCGCTCCAGTGATGATGATGACCTTGCTGTCCAGTTGACCCAGGTGCCCTCCACGCGCGTCCGTCGATTAGCGGGCATTGTAGCAGCCGCCAACTCCGGTACACCAACTCACAGATTTCGGGGCGGACCTGTTCATGTTCCTGAACTTGCGAGAGATTGTGCTGGAAAGGCTATGTTTTCTTTCCTTAGACGCAGAGTTTCTCCGGTGAAATTGCCGCTCTAAGCATGGAGCACGCGCAGTCCGGGCCCCATCTGCCGAGTGCCCCTTGACCCGTCCCCTTGACCTTGGGGCCCCTGTGAGACGCCGAGCAGCGCAGATCAGAACGGGGTTTCGGTCGAGCACTGTCGAACCGGAGTGTCGGCGTTCGAGTGTCGGCAGAACCGTCCACGACCAAGCCTTCAGAATGGAAACGGTCCGTGAGTTGCGCAGACCGCCGGGCTGATCGAGCAGCGCAGGGGAAGGAAAATCGGGGACAGACCCGAACGGCAGGTCAGTCCCCGATTTTCCTCGGCGAACCGGGGATCCCCTTTCTCTGGTGACTCTCTTTGGGGGAGCAAAGAGAGTCACCGGGCCCCGCGAGGGGACTGTATGCACCGTCTGCAATAACGCAGGTTTCTCCCACCACCCCGGCGCTACGCGCCACCCCTCCTTCACAAGGAGGGGAAAATTACCCCGGCGCTACGCGCCACCCCTCCTCCGGCAGGAGGGGAGAAGTGCGCGGGCCCCGCGAGGGGACCGTATGCACCGCGAAATTCCAACGACCGGCTGTTCGTCGACTGCCGGCGAAGAGATCGTAGTCCTTCGCCGACCTTCTTCAGCGCGCGTCGATCGGCACGTAATCGCGTGGCTCGGGACCGTTGTAGAGGGTGAGGGGGCGGAGCAGGATGTTGTTTTCGAGCTGCTCGAGCACCTGCACCGTCCAGCCCGGCACGCGGCCGACGGCGAAAATCGGCACGAACAAGTCCTCTGGAATGCCGTTCAGGAAGTAAACGACGCCCGCGTAGAAATCCACGTTCACGTTGACGCCGTGGCGCGCGTAGGGCTTCATGGCCGCCACGACCGCCTCGAGGATCTGGTACCAGTGCGGCTGGCCCATCTCGCGCGAGAGCTTTTCCACGCCGGCGCGCATGTGGCGCGCGCGCGGGTCCTCGGCGCGATAGACGCGGTGGCCGAAGCCCATCACGGGCTCGTTGTTCGCGCGTTTGTCTTTCACGTACTGCGCGGCGCGGGACGCGTCGCCGATTTCCTGCGCCATGCGCATGACGTTTTCCGCAGCGCCGCCATGCGCCGGGCCGGCCAGCGCCGCGACCGCCGCCGTAATCGCGCCGTGAAGGTCGGCATCGGTGCCGGCGACTACGCGCGCCGCGAACGATGAAGCGTTCGAGCCGTGTTCGGCGTGCAGGAGCATGTCGATGTCCATCAACCGCGCCGCATCCGAGCTGGCCTCCCGGCCCTTGAGCATGTAGAGGAAGTTCGCCGCGTGGCCCAGGCGCGGGTTCGGCGCCACGGGATCACGCCCGTTGCGGATGTGTTCGTGCGCGGCGATAATCATCGGCACCTGTGCGGTGAGGCGGATGCCTTTGCGCAACGTCGCCTCGGGCGACTTGTCGGCGGTCTCGGGGTCGAATGCCGCGAGAGCCGAGACGCCGGTGCGCAGCACGTCCATCGGATGCGCGCTCCTGATCGTGCGGATCACGTCGTAGACCGCCTCGGGCAGGGCGCGCGCGGCCCTCAGTTCCGCGGCGAACGCATTAAGTTGCGCGCGCGTGGGCAATTCGCCTTTCAGGAGCAGGTAGCAGGTCTCTTCGAAGGTCGAGCGCTCGGCGAGGTCATGGATCGAATAACCGCGGTAGCGAAGCTCGCCGGCGCGCCCGTCGATGTAGCAGACGCGCGAGCGGTCGAAGTACACGCCCTTCAGCCCACGGTGAATCTCGATCTTCTCGGTTGTTTCGTCCATTGCGGTCCTCTCAGCCGGGAACAATCGCATATTCTTAACCGAAACAGCGCGCAAGGGAAGCTTCTCGACTCACCGTCACCAATCGCGTCGTTTATTCGCCCCGCCTAGCAGCCTGTCAGGCTTAGGCGTCCGACAGGCTGCTAGGAGTTTGTCCGACCTAAGTCCGACAAACTCCTGGCTCCGATGCCCAGCAGGCGGCAGGTGTGGCGCGCGATGACGATCTCCTCGTCGGTCGGCATTACACACACCGTGACGCGGCTTCCGGCGGAGCTGATCACGGCGCGGTGGCTCTCGTTGGCGACTGCGTCGAGTTCCACGCCGAGCCAGCGCGCCTGTTCGCAGATCATCGCGCGCACCGGCGCCGCGCGTTCCCCGATGCCGGCGGTGAAGACCAGCGCGTCGAGCCCGCCCAGCGCAGCCGCCAGCGAACCCAGCTCCCGCGCCGCACGATAGGCGAAAAGCTCGACGGCTTCCCGCGCCCGGGAATCTTTGCTTGCGAGCAGCTCGCGCATGTCGCTGCTCACACCCGATACGCCCAGCAGTCCCGACCGGTGGTAGAGCAGGTCTTCGACCTCATCAGCGCCCAGGGAATATTCACGCATCAGGTAGAACAGAACGCCGGGATCAATGGCGCCGCTGCGGGTGCCCATCATCAGGCCGTCGAGCGCCGTCATGCCCATGGTGGTGGCAATGCTGCGCCGCGCGCGCAGGGCACACATGCTCGCCCCGTTGCCGAGGTGCGCAACCACGACGCGGCCCTCAGCACGCGCGCCGAGGTGTTGGGGCAGCACGCCCGCGATGTATTCATAGGACAAACCGTGGAATCCGTAGCGCCGGACGCCGGCGGCGGTCATTTCCCGCGGCAGCGCAAAAGTCTGCGCCAGCGCCGGCACGGTGCGATGGAAGGCAGTATCGAAACACGCCACCTGCGGCAGTTCCGGGCGCAGTTTCATAAGCGTTTTGATCGCGGAGAGATCGTATGGCTGGTGCAGCGGCGCCATCGGCACGAGTTTCTCGAGCCGCGCGACGATGCCGCTATCGAGGCGTGCGGGCTCAGCGAAGCGCGCCCCGCCGTGGACCACGCGGTGGCCGGCGGCGAGCACTTGTCCGCCGCCGCCGATCGAAGCGAGCCACTCGAACAGCCAGGCGAGCGCCGATTCGTGGGTGAGCGGCGTCGCGGCGTCACTCGCCGGCAGCGCGCCGGGCAGCGGTTCGCCCGAGGCGTCGAAGGCGCTGAAGGCAGCGCCAGCGCCGAGTCCGGACACGATACCGTGGAATCGCTGCACCGGCGCCGCCGTCGCTGTGAAAACGGCAAACTTGATGCTCGACGATCCGGAGTTGAGGGCGAGGATCTCGTCGCTCACGCGCGCAGCTCTTTGCTGAGGTGGGCGCGCAGCAGTACGGCGATCGCGCACGAGGCCATGCGGGATTCCGCCGAGTCGGCGCGGCTGGTGAGCGCGATCGGGACGCGCGCGCCAAGCACGACGCCGGCGCACCTCGCGCCGGAAAGATACTGCAGCTGCTTCACGAGCATGTTGCCGGCCTCGAGGTCCGGCACGACCAGGATATCCGGCCGGCCGGCGACATCCGATGGAACGTCCTTGGCGCGCCGCGCCGCTTCTGAGATCGCGATATCAAAAGCGAGCGGACCGTCGAGGATACCGCCCGCGATCTGGCCGCGGTCGGCCATCTTGCAAAGCGCTGCCGCGTCGATCGTCGAGCGGATCTTCGATGTGACCGTTTCCACCGCCGAGAGGATCGCGACCCGCGGCCGCCGGATGCCGAGCGCGTGTGCGAGGTCGATCGCGTTCTGCACGATGTCGCGCTTCGCCTCGAGATCGGGATAGATGTTGATCGCGGCATCGGTGATGAGGAGCGGCCGCGGGTAGGCCGGTACGTCGAGGACAAAGACATGGCTGATGCGCCGCGCGGTGCGCAGGCCCCCGTCCGGCGCGACTACCGCCGCCATCAATTCGTCGGTGTGCAGGCTGCCTTTCATCAGGCATTCCACGCGCCGCTCGCGGGCCAGCGCGACAGCGGCCTCGGCAGCGGCATGGCTGTGCTCGGTCGCGATGAGCCGCAGGCCTTTCAGGCTCAACTTCGCATCGGCGGCGGCGCGGCGGATCTTCGCCTCGGGGCCCACCAGCACCGGGACGATGAGCTGCTTGCGCCACGCGTCAATCGCGCCGCGCAGCGATTCCGCATCGCACGGATGCACTACCGCGGTCGGCAGCGGCGGCAGCTTCCTGATGCGGGCGCGCAGCCTCTTGAAGGACTCGGCCTTTTCGGTCACGGGACGGCTCCGGTCAACGTGAAATGGTCTGAATCATAGCGCGCTTTGCCGCGGGTCTCGGTGCTGTGTATCAACGCCGCCGCGCGTCCGTGCTTACCGCGCGGGAGCAGGGGACACTGGGCGTGCCGGATCGGGATGGGACCCAAATTTTCGAATTGTGCCGGTTCTGTACGGTGTGCGCCATGCCGCTGCGACGACCAGCGGGAGCACAGGACTTGCAATCGGAAGAGTCGCCCCCATGTCCACCTAACGATCTGTAACCTTATCAGGTATAATGGTTTTTTGTCATTGGGGGTTGCCATGCCGATCTATGAATATCGCTGTTCCGAATGCGGGCATCAAAACGAGTACTTGCAGCGAATGAGCGACGCGCCGCTTACCGATTGCCCGGAATGCGGCAAGCGCACTTTCGACAAGATGGTGACCGCTGCCGGATTCCAACTGAAGGGCAGCGGCTGGTATGCGACCGATTTCAAGAACAGTTCCAAACCAAAGAAAGAGCGGGACAAACGCGCTGAAAGTTCCAGGAAAGAAGAACCCAAGAACGTAGAACCCAAGAAAGAGGATCCCAAGAAAGCCGAAGCCGCCTGCGGTAGCGGTGCCTGTCCGGCCTGCAGCTAGGCAAGGTGCATCCGGGCTTGTCACGCCCGTTTACGACGGGCCCGAGGTGCGTTCCCTGGCCCGTTCGGTCCGCATGGCTCTTAAGCAGCGGGGATTCATCCGTCACCCCGCTTCGTTATCATGAACGTGCCGCACCCGCCGCTGTCTATCCCGATCAAACGTTGAGAGCACGGAGCGTCGTCGCATCCGTTGAAAGATGCCCAAGAAGACTTTTATCAAGCGTTATTTCATTACCGGTCTCCTGATCTGGGTGCCGCTGGTGATTACTTTGTGGGTGCTGAACCTGCTGGTGAGCACCATGGATCAGACGCTGCAGTTGCTGCCGCCCGCGTTGCGCACCGAGCAATGGCTGGGTATGCACATCCCCGGCCTGGGCGTGCTCCTCACGCTGCTCGTGGTGTTCCTCACCGGCTTGTTCGCCGCCAACATCATCGGCCAGCGGCTGGTCGGGTTCTGGGAAGGCGTGCTGGCGCGCATTCCGGTCGTGAACTCGATATATAACGGCGTGAAGCAGGTGAGCGACACGCTGTTCTCGCCTACCGGCCAGGCGTTCCGCAAGGCGCTGCTGGTGCAGTGGCCGCGGGAAGGGATGTGGACGATCGCCTTTCTCACGGGCACGCCGGGCGGAGACGTCGTCAACCACCTGTCCGGCGACTATCTGAGCATTTATGTCCCGACGACACCCAACCCTACCGGCGGTTACTTCGTGATCGTGCCGCGCAGCGAGGTGATCGAACTCGATATGAGCGTGGATGCCGCCCTCAAGTACATCATTTCGATGGGCGTGGTAGCGCCGAATCACAGCGGCAGGAAAATCGATCCCCGGCTCGTGAAGCAGGCGAGCGACAAGCCGCGGCAGGCGCAAGCCGTCAATCAGTAGGGGTTGAGGTATGGCCTCAATCCTCGTTCCTGAATCCCGAATCCTGAATTGAAATATGCGTAGCGAATACTGCGGTCTGGTGAGCCGCAAGCACCTCGGCCAGACCGTGACGTTGTGCGGCTGGGTACACCGCCGCCGCGATCACGGCGGCGTCATTTTCATCGACCTGCGCGATCGCGAAGGGCTGCTGCAGGTCGTGTGCGACCCCGACACGCCGGAAACCTTCCGGACGGCGGACGCGCTGCGCAACGAGTTTGTAATCAGGGTCGCGGGCCGCGTGCGCGGCCGCCCGGAGGGCACGGTCAACCCGAATCTGGTCAGCGGCGAAATCGAGGTGCTGGCGAAGGAAATCGAGATCCTCAACCCGTCGCTCACACCGCCGTTCCAGATGGATGACGAACGCCTGTCGGAAAACGTGCGTCTCGAATACCGCTTTCTCGACCTGCGCCGGCCGCAGATGCAGAACAACCTTCGGCTGCGCTACCGCACGGCAATGGCAGTGAGAAACTTCCTCGATCGCCACGGTTTCATCGACATCGAAACCCCGATGCTCACGCGCTCCACACCCGAGGGCGCGCGCGACTACCTGGTGCCTTCCCGCGTGTATCCGGGGCACTTCTTTGCGCTGCCGCAGTCGCCGCAGCTTTTCAAGCAATTGCTGATGATCTCGGGCTTTGACCGCTATTACCAGATCGTCAAATGCTTTCGCGACGAAGACCTGCGCGCCGACCGCCAGCCGGAGTTTACCCAGATCGATATCGAAACATCATTCCTCGACCAGCGGGAAATCACCGCGTTGATGGAAGAGTTGATCCGGCACGTGTTCAAGGAAGTGCTCGACGTTGATCTCCCGAACCCTTTCCCGCGCATGGCGTATGACGAGGCGATGGCGCGCTACGGGTCCGACAAACCGGATCTGCGCGTGCCGCTTACGCTCACCGAGCTGACCGACGTGATGCGCGCGGTCGAGTTCAAGGTGTTCCGCGACGCGGCGCAGCTGAAAGACGGCCGCGTTGCGGCGCTGCGCGTGCCGCAGGGCGGAGACCTCACGCGCAAGGAGATCGACGACTACACCGAATTCGTCAAGATCTACGGCGCAAAGGGACTCGCCTACATCAAGGTCAACGCGCTGGAGCAAGGGGTCGCCGGGCTGCAGTCGCCGATCCTCAAGTTCCTGCCGCAAGCGGCGGTGCAGGCTATCCTGGAGCGCAGCGGGGCGTGCGACGGCGACCTCATCTTTTTCGGCGCCGACCGGGCGAAAGTGGTCAACGAGGCGCTCGGCGCGTTGCGCGTGAAAATCGGCCACGAGCGCGGACTGGCTGAAGCCGGCTGGCGGCCGCTGTGGGTGCTCGATTTCCCGATGTTCGAGTGGGATGGGGAGGAGAAGCGCTGGAACGCGATGCACCATCCGTTCACTTCTCCGGCCGAAGGCCATGAAAACCTGCTGGGAACCGATCCCGGCGCGGCACGGGCGATAGCGCACGACATGGTGCTGAACGGGTCGGAGATCGGCGGCGGTTCGGTGCGGATCCACCGTCAGGACGTGCAGTCGAAGGTGTTCCGCGCGCTCAACATCGGTCCGGAAGAGGCGGAGGCGAAGTTCGGGTTCCTGCTGCAGGCGCTGCAGTACGGCGCGCCGCCGCATGGCGGCATCGCGTTCGGCCTTGACCGCATTGTAACGTTGATGGCGGGCGCGGAATCGATCCGCGACATGATCGCGTTTCCCAAGACACAGCGCGCGCAATGCCTGCTCACCCACGCGCCGAACACGGTTGACGAGAAGCAGTTGCGCGAGTTGCATATCCGGCTGCGGCAGGTGGAGCCTGCGCAAAAAGCATAACAGCTTAAACGCAAAGGACGCCGTCCCTCATCCCTGACCCTTCTCCCGAGGGGAGAAGGGAAGCTCGAGCCTCCCCTCTCCTTGTGGGAGAGGGGTTGGGGGTGAGGGTTCGAAGCGAAGGTGAGAATATGCGTTCGTTCGTGCGCTGGTTCTCAATTCTCGCGCTCACGGCAGGTTGCACGGCAATGCTCGCTGCTGTGCCGGCGCTGGCGCGAGGCGATGTGGGCGCGAGTGCCGTCAAGCAAGACATTCCGCAGATCGCGGCGGCCGACCTGCCGCGCGATGCGCGCGATGCGCTCAGGCTGATCAAGCGGGGCGGGCCGTTCCCCTACGCCAGGGACGGCGCCGTGTTCAACAATCGCGAGCGCTTGCTGCCGGCACGGAGCCGCGGCTATTACCGGGAATACACGGTGCAGACGCCGGGTGCGCGCGACCGCGGCCCGCGCCGCATTATCGCCGGCGGTCGCGGGGAGTATTATTACACCGACGACCATTACGCCAGTTTCAGGCGAATTGGTTTTTGAGATAGGTTCTGTTCGATGCCCACGCTGGATGCGAGACTGCGGGACCTGGAGCGCGCCGGCCCGTACGTCGCTCCGCCCGATCTCGACGCGGTGGCCAAGGCCGCCAAGAAGGCGGGCCTGACGCTGGTGCGCGTGGACTTGAAGGGGGTGCACGACAAGCAGGGCCTGCTGAACGCGATCGCCACGGCGCTCAAGTTTCCGGAGTGGTTCGGCGACAACTGGGACGCGCTGGAGGATTGTCTTACCGACCTGTCATGGCTGAAAGCGCGCGGCTATGTCCTGGTGCTGGAACACTGCGCGGAGCTGGGTAAGCACGCACCGCGCGAGCTGGACGTCGCGGTCGACGTTTTCGAGAGCGTCGCGGAGTACTGGCAGGAGCAGAACCGGCCATTCTGGGCATTGTTCAGCGGACTGGACGCGCCGCTGAGCGGGATCAAGCTGCTGGCCTGAGTATCCTCGCTTTTCTCTGATGCGCTATAAGATTCCGGTCTCGGTGCTGGTGGTCGTGCATACGCCGGCGCTGCACGTGTTGCTGCTGGAACGCGCGGACCGGCCCGGCTTCTGGCAATCGGTGACCGGCAGCCGGGATGAGGGCGAGACGCTGGAGCAGACAGCCGTGCGCGAACTCAAGGAGGAAACCGGGCTCGACGCGGCGCGCCATTGGCTTCTCGATTGGCACAAGCAGAACCAATACGAGATTTATCAACGCTGGCGCAACCGCTACGCGCCGGGTGTGACGCACAACATCGAACATGTGTTCGGATTGCAGGTGCCCGCGCCGCTCGCGGTGACGCTTGCACCGAAAGAGCACTTGCGTTACGAATGGCTGCCGTGGCGAGAGGCGGCGGACAAGGTGTTCTCGTGGAGCAACGCGGAAGCCATTCGCGAATTGCCACAGCGCCTGGCGGCGGATGCGAGATGAGGGCTTTAGCCTGGATATTTCGCCAGACCGGCCCGCGTTCCGATGAAACACCCGGGCCACAGTCCACGATGCGAAAATTCCGGCATTGATGCGTGAATTTCCGTCATGACCCTTGCCTATGGCCGAGACAGGCCCCACATAACCACGGCACGACTGCGGGCTTGAGCGGAGGAAGGGCACTTTCAGGCTGGATTTCCTGTCATATTGTGGTAATGTTCGAAATTCCTTTTTGCACCTTGAGATGAGGGCACGATGGAAGTGAGCACGTTTGCATTTGACCGCTTCAAGCCGCTGGCTGACGACGCTTGCCAGGAGCGCATCACCGCCGCGAGAAAAGCGCTGGGCGCGCGCGCGGTGGTCCTTTGCCACCACTACCAGCGCGCCGATGTCTACAAGCACGCCGATCTTACCGGAGACTCGCTCAGACTTTCCAAGCTCGCGGCGCAGACGGATTCCCAGTACATCGTGTTCTGCGGCGTGCACTTCATGGCCGAAGTCGCCGACATCCTGTCCAAGCCCGAGCAGATTTCGATCCTGCCCGATCTCAGTGCCGGCTGCTCGATGGCCGACATGGCAAATCTTTCGAAGGTCGAACGCGCCTGGCGCGAGCTCAAGCAGGTGCTCGATCCCGATCAGCATGTCACGCCGGTCACCTACATCAACAGCGCTGCGGACCTGAAGGCGTTCTGCGGCGAGCACGGCGGCATCGTCTGCACCTCGACCAACGCGCGGCAGATCCTGGAGTGGTCGTTTGCGCGGCGCGAGAAGGTGCTGTTTTTCCCCGATCAGCATCTCGGCCGCTGGACGGGCTATCTGATGGACATTCCGCTCTCGGAGATGCTGGTTTGGGACCCGGACGAGGAGATGGGGGGACTCACGCCGCAGCAGATCAAGATGGCGAAGATCCTGCTGTGGAAAGGGCACTGCTCGGTGCACCAGATGTTCCAGGCCCAGCATATCCTGCGCTGGCGCCAGCAGCATCCGGGGGGCATGGTGATCAGCCATCCCGAATGCAACTTCGAGGTATGCAAGCTTTCCGACTACGTCGGCTCCACCGATTACATCATCAAGACGGTCGCCGCGAGCGCGCCCGGCACACGCTGGCTGGTCGGCACCGAGCTCAATCTGGTGAACCGCATCGCCGAGGAATTCAAGCCGCAGGGCAAGATGGTGCAGTTCATGGCGCCCACCGTCTGCATGTGCTCGACGATGCAGCGCATCGATCCGCAGCATCTGGCGTGGGCGCTGGAGAACCTCGTGGAAGGGCGAGTGGTCAACCAGATCAAGGTCCCGCTGCATGAGGCCAGGCTTGCGCGCATCGCCCTCGATCGCATGCTCGCGGTATCCTGACGCGCTTTGCCGGTTTCCCGTCACTTGCATCGCGGCAGTTGAATAGGCAGCGCTTTCCGGGCGCCGCCCTGAGCGCGTTGTGCTACGCTATCCGGCACACGGCTTTCGCCCATCCATTCCCATGCCGGCGCTCGCGCTGCGTCTGCTTTCCGTCCTGGCGTTGCTTGTCGTGGAGCAGGCGCAGGCGGCGGACGTCGTGGTTCACGCCTCGCGTCAGGGCGCAGTGCTGGAGGTCGAGGCGAGCGCCGAGTTCGAAGCGGACGTGCGGCAAACCTGGCAAGTGCTGACCGATTACGACCATCTGGCCGAGTTCATCCCGGGAATGCACGTGAGCCGCGTCCTTCTGCGCGACGGAAACGGCCTTCTTCTCGAGCAGAAAGGCGCGGCCCGTCTGTTGTTTTTCACCTATCCGATCGAAGTCAAGCTCGCCGTCGACGAGTTTCCTTATGAGCGGATTACCTCCCGCGCAGTGGCCGGGAACTTCAAGGAGATGCGCGGCGACTACCACATCGAGGCGGGCGAGGGGCGCATCACGCTGCGTTACCGCGGTCGCCTGACGCCGGATTTTTTCGTGCCGCCGCTCATCGGCACGATCGTGCTCCGGAAAAACGTGGAAAGGCAATTTGGCGCCCTCGTCGATGAAATCCTGCGGCGGCAGAAGCGGGGTCCGCAGTCCGGCCCCGCCCATCCCTGACATGAAATATTTTGAGATGGCACGACCGTGATTCAGACGCTGCGCGTTGCAACCTACAACATCCACAAGGGCTTCTCGTTTTTCAAGCGCCGCATGGTGATCCACGAGCTGCGGGAGAAGCTGCGGGCGCTGAATGCCGACCTCGTGTTCCTGCAGGAGGTGCACGGCCATCACGAACACCATGCTGCGCGCTTCGAGGACTGGCCGGAAGAGCCGCAATACGAATTCCTCGCCGACGCCGTGTGGCACGATTTCGCTTACGGGAAGAACGCGGTCTACGACGCCGGCCACCATGGTAATGCGATCCTGTCGCGCTTTCCGATCGCGCGCTGGGATAACCAGGATGTTTCGTCCCATCGGTTCGAGCGCCGCGGCTTGCTGCACTGTGAGTTCGATCTTCCGGGTTGGCCGCAGGCACTGCATTGCGTGTGCGTGCATCTCGGGTTGCTCGCGCGGGGCCGCAGCAGTCAGATCGAAAGGCTCAGGCAGCGCATCGAGCGCCTGGTGCCGGCGGCCGCGCCGCTGATCGTCGCCGGCGATTTCAATGACTGGCATTGGCGCCACAAGGCCACGCAGGAACTCGCGCATCCGCTTGACATGCACGAAGTGTTCGAGCTCGTGAACGGCATGCCGGCGCGCAGCTTTCCTGCCGCGCTGCCGCTGTTCCGCCTCGACCGGATCTACGTGCGGGGCTTCAAAGTGAACCACGCGCACGTGCACCACGGCCGGGGGTGGGCGCGCGTCTCCGATCACGCCGTGCTGACCACCACGCTCGTCCGCTTATGACGCAGTTCACGGGGAGCAACCGCATCACGCTGCTGAGGAGCGGCCAGAAATATTTTCCGGCGCTCGAGGCGGCGTGTGACGCGGCGCGTCACGAGATCCACGTCGAAACCTATATTTTCGAGGACGACGTTGCGGGCCGGCGGATTGCGGCGGCGCTCGCGCGCGCCGCGCGGCGCGGGGTCGCGACGCATTTGCTGGTCGACGGCTACGGCTCGAAGGAACTGAACCCGGGATTGGCGAGCGAGGTGCAGCGTGCCGGGGTCAGGTTACTCGTTTACCGGCCGGATATATCGCCGTGGACCTTCCGGCGCCAGCGGTTGCGGCGGATGCACCGCAAGGTGGCGGTGATCGACGCGCGCCTCGCCTTCGTAGGCGGCATCAACATCATCGACGACATGCACACGCCGCGCCAGAAGCCGCCGCGCTTCGACTACGCCGTGCGCGTGGAAGGGCCGCTGGTGGCGAGCGTCCATCCGGTCGTGAAAAGATTGTGGGCCCTGGTCGAGCTCACGCATTTCGGGGACGACTGGCACAGCCAGCCCGCGCCTGAACCTGACGAAACGCCGCGGGGCGACCAGTCCGCGGCGTTTCTGGTGCGCGATAACCTGGGTCACCGGAGCGACATCGAGGAGGCCTATCTCGAGGCCATCTCGGGGGCGCGCTCGGAAATCCTGGTCGCCAACGCCTACTTTTTCCCGGGCTTGAGCTTCCGCCGCGCGCTGATGGAGGCGGCGTCGCGCGGGGTGCGCGTGATGCTGCTCCTGCAGGGCCGGGTCGAGTATGCGCTGCTGCACTACGCCTCGCGCGCGCTCTACGGCGCGTTCCTCGACGCGGGCATCGAAATCTACGAGTATCACAGCAGCTTCCTGCACGCCAAGGTGGCAGTGATCGACCGCCGCTGGGCAACGGTCGGGTCGTCCAACATCGATCCGTTCAGCTTTCTGCTGGCGCGTGAGGCGAACGTGGTGATCGACGACGAGGATTTCGCGGCCGAGCTAAGAGACGATCTTGGCAGGGCGATGGCGGCAGGGGCGCGCGAGGTCCGGCGTGAGCGCTGGAAGGAACAGCCGCTCGCGCTGCGGACCGCGACCTGGCTCGCCTATGGCGCGGCACGCCTTTTGACGGGGGTCTTCGCTTACGGGCAGACGCGGGAGCTCACCTAAAAAGCGTAAAGCGTCTAGTGCTCTTCGTCAACAGTAAGGCATTGATTTGTATAGAGTGCTATCCCTGCGCTGCATTTCCGATAGCGCCGGACGAAGACCAGGAGCAGTTGCGATCTCGGTGTTAGCAGCCTGTACGGACTGTTAAGCCCGACAGGCTGCTAGACGCTTGAACGGTTCGGGGTGCCGTTTTCCCGCGTCCCTTTCTTACCGGGGACGGCCGGCGCTGCGCCTTGGGAAAGGCCGAACAACCCCCATGTTAGGATGACACCCCCTATCCCCGCGTGACCACTGATGCTATTCAACACGCCGAAAAGCGGCGCCAGTTCTTTTCTTGACCGTTTTACTCAGAAGCGTCGCGACGCTTCCTGCGTCGTGCTTGGCGACCGGCAGTCCGTCATCCCGCGCCAATGAGCGGCGATCATTCGAGACGCGCGCTGGCTGCGCTGCCGGCCGACCCTGTCGCACCGCGCCGCCGCGAATGGCGCGTGGTGCCGATGTTGCTGCCCTACCTGTGGGAATTCAAGGGACGCGTCGCCGTTGCGCTCGTGTTCCTGGTCACGGCCAAGCTCGCCAACGTCGGCGTGCCGCTGGTATTGAAGGAAGTCGTCGACGCGCTCGATCCCACCGCGGCCGCCCTCGCCGCGCCGCTCGCGCTGCTCGCCGCTTACGGGCTGCTGCGGCTGTCCACCACGTTGTTCGCCGAGCTGCGCGACGTGGTGTTCGTGCGGGTTACCCAGCGCGCGATCCGCCGCATCGCGCTTACCGTGTTCCGCCATTTGCACGGCCTCTCCCTGCGTTTTCACCTCGAGCGCCAGACCGGCGGTGTCTCGCGCGACATCGAGCGGGGTGCGCGCGGCATCTCGACGCTGCTTTCCTACATGCTGTTTTCAATCATTCCCGTCATCCTCGAATTCAGCCTGGTCGCGTTCGTACTGTTTGCCAAGTTCGACTGGCGCTTCGTTGCCGTGACTTTCGTTGCCGTCGCGCTCTATATCGCCTTCACTTTCGCGATCACCGAATGGCGCATGGACATACGCCGCCGCGCCAACGAGCTCGACTCGAGGGCCAATACCCGCGCCATCGACAGCCTGCTCAACTACGAGACCGTCAAGTATTTCAACAACGAGGAGTACGAGGCGCACCGTTACGATGAGAACCTGCGCAAGTACGAATCCGCCGCGGTTCAGAACGAAGCCTCGCTGGGGCTGCTCAACATCGGCCAGAGCTTCATCATCGCGGGGGCGGTGACGCTGCTGATGATCCTGGCGGCGCAGGGCGTGGTGGCCAGGACGCTCACGCTCGGCGATCTGGTGCTGATCAACGGGCTTTTGATCCAGCTCTACATTCCGCTCAATTTCCTCGGCATGGTCTATCGCGAGATCAAGCAGTCACTGATCGATATGGACCGCATGTTCCGGCTGCTCGACGAAAACCGCGAGATCGCGGACCGGCCGAATGCCGTGACGCTGCCGGCAAGGCCGGCGATGATCCATTTCGAGCATGTCGATTTCAGCTACGATCCCAAGCGCCAGATCCTGTTCGGCGTGAGCTTCGAGGTGGCGCCCGGCAGCAAGGTCGCGGTGGTGGGCGCCAGCGGCTCGGGCAAATCGACACTGGCGCGGCTGCTGTTCCGCTTCTACGACGCGAGCGGCGGACGGATCCTGATCAACGGCATCGATATCCGCGACCTGAAACAATCGAGCCTGCGCGCCGCCATCGGCATCGTGCCGCAGGACACGGTGCTGTTCAACGACACCGTTTATTACAACATCCAGTATGGCCGGCCCGAGGCTGCGCACGATGAGGTGATCGCGGCGGCCAAAGCGGCGCACATCCACGACTTCATCGCGAGCTTGCCGGAAGGTTATGAAGCGCGCGTCGGCGAGCGGGGCCTGAAGCTCTCCGGCGGCGAAAAGCAGCGCGTCGCCATCGCGCGCGCCATCCTCAAGAATCCGCGCATCATGATCTTCGACGAGGCGACGTCCGCCCTCGATTCCAAGTCGGAGAAGGCCATCCAGGCCGAACTCGATCGCATCGCCCGCGGCCATACCACGCTCGTGATCGCCCATCGCCTCTCGACCGTCATGGACGCTGATCAGATCCTGGTCCTGGACCGCGGCCGCATCGTCGAGCGCGGCACGCATCATGAACTCCTGGCGCGCGGCGGCGCTTATGCCCAGATGTGGGCGCTGCAGCAGCAAGAGGACGCCGAGCGCGCCAAGAAGGAAGCAGCGACGGTGCGCGTGGCTGTCGCCTGAAAAGGCGAGAGGCGAGAGGCGAGAGGAGCGAGGGGTGAGGAGCGAGGGGTGAGGAGTGAAGAGTGAAGAGTGAGGACGAACCCACTCCTGGCTGCAAGGCCTAGCAGCCTGTCGGACTTCACAGTCCGTACAGGCTGCTAACAGCAAAACCGGCTGACCATTCATAATAAACCCAGCCGAAGCGGTCGAATTTGAGGAAAAGCGCGGGTGAATTTGCATATCGGTCATCCTCTTCTGCAATTCTCCCAAGGCCGGTTTTGCATTAGGAGTTTGGCGGGGCCAAGTCCGACAAACTCCTAGCGCTTACCGCTCACGCATGTTTCTGTCTCGTCGTGGCAAACGTCAGTCTTTGTAGGCTTCGATCTGGAACAGGATCTTGACGTCGTCGCCTGCGCTGGTGGTCATGCCGCTCATTCCAAACTCGCTGCGCTTGATCTGGGCGATGCCGTCCGCGCCGCATAGCTGTCGCTGGTTGACCGGGTGCATGATGCATTTGAATAACGTGATGGTGAGGTTGACCGGCTTGGTGACACCCAGCATGGTGAGTTCGCCATCGGCGCCGACGAGATTATCGCCGGAGAACTTCAGGTTCTGGGACCGGTAGACCATATGTGGAAAGCGGTCGACCTTGAACCACTCGCGCACGAGGTTGTCGCGCCGCTCGTTGCTGGTAACAAGCGAGGCCGTGTCGACCATGATTTCCATGCTGCCGGTTTTTGCCGCCCGATCGAGCGTGACCTTGCCGCTGGTCTTGCGGAACAGACCGCGCACGATCGAAATGCCGCCGCCGTGCGATACTTCAAAACTTGGAGCGGTGTGCGCAGGATCAACGGTGTACGATTCCGGTGCCGCCCACACGGGCAGCGCGCACGTAAACGCCAGCGCTGCGATCCATTTCGATGTGATGCGTGCTCTTTCACTGCGGTACATATCGCCCTCGGTCTGTCCAGGATATACAACGACTACTTCTTAACCGCCGGCCTGGCGGCGAAAACGATGCGGAACTTGATCTGCACGTCGTCCGCGACGGTGTCCGTGTCCCTCCAGGCGCCCTCGCCGATATTGTATTGCAGGCGCTTTATGGTGAATGCGCCTTCGAACACCGCAGTCCCGGCATCTTCCTTGTAGGTAAACGGTGCGGCGACATCAGCGGTCCTGCCTTTGATAGTGAGCGGTCCGCGCGCTTCGAACCGGCCGCCGCCCAGCGCCCGTATGCCACGGGACACGAATGTCGCCCGGGGAAAAGTCCGCACATCGAACCAGCTCTTGCCCTTGGCTTCGACATTGAAGTCGGCAAAACCGATATCGAAGCTGTCGACGTCTATTTCGATATGCACCTTGCTTGTTTCGGGTTTGGCGGCGTCAAATGCGATCTGGGCCGTGAATTTCCTGAATTCCGCCTCGACCGGGACATTTTCCTGCCGCGATATGCAGCTGATCCGGCTCTTGTCATACAGGACTGTTTGTGCCACTGCGGGGGCTGCGATTTGCAGCAACAGGGCGCCGGCAGCCGCGGCCACGCCATACAGCGAACTGCGCATCATTATTCTTTTCCTCGGGGCCTGATGGCGGGCACCATGCGGCTGAGCACCTCGTCACGGTCGACGAAATGGTGCCTGAGCGCCGCCGCCGCGTGGATACAGGCTATCACGAACAATGTGTAGTTGAGGGAGATGTGCGCGAACTTCAACTGCTCGGCGAGCGGCTTGTCCTTGGGGACCAGGTCCGGCAGCTGCATGAGTCCCAGATAAACCGTAGGCACGCCGGTGGCGGAGCTGTACAGCCACCCGGTGATTGGAATGATAACGATCAGGACGTAAAGCGCCGCGTGGGCCGCCACCACAGCGTGTTGTTCCCATTGCGGCATGGCGACGGGCAGCGAGGGCGCCGGATGCGTCAAGCGCCAGCCAACGCGGATCAGCGCGGCCAGGAACACCGTCACGCCGATCCACTTGTGCCACGAGAAGTATTTGAGTTTTTGCGGCGACAGCGGCAGGTCGACCATATACACCGCGAGCGTAAATCCGCACGCGATCAGCACGAAGATCAGCCAGTGCAGCGCAATTGCAGTCTTAGTGTAGCGGGCGGGAACGGTAGTCGACATGATCAGGCCTGGGTACCGGAAACGATAAACAGGCAACGCCGCAAGTTTATTCCAACTAGGAGTTTGTCGGACTTAGCCCCGACAAACTCCTAATGCAAAACCGGCGTTTTGAAAATTGCAGAAGAGGACAACACATATGCGAATTCACGCGCGCTTTTCCTCAAATTCGACCGCTTTGGCTGGATTTTTCGTGAATTGGCGGCCGGTTTTGCTTTTTGCAGCCTGGGCGGACTGTTAAGTCCGACAGGCTGCTAGGTGACAATTTGCGATCGGCCTGATGAGGCGGGAGAACTTATTTCATGCCGCATTCGGGAACGCGACCGTCACCAGCGATCCGCCATGAGCGCCCGGACTTAGCGATACGTCGGCGCCGTGACTCTGTGCGATCTCGCGCACGATCGCCAGTCCCAGCCCGCAACCGTCGGCGCCGGTGCCGAGCACGCGATAGAAGCGCTCAAACACGCGCTCGCGCTCGCTTGGGTGCACACCCGGTCCGGTATCCTCCACGGACAGCACCACCCGATGGGCATCCGGTGCGACCCGTACCGTGACCTGACCGCCAGGCTGGGTGTAGCGGATCGCGTTATCGAGCAGGTTGTTGAGCATTTCCCGGAGTAGAAACCCTTCCCCTTCGACCGTGACGCCCGTTTCGGGGCCGTCGAAGCCCAGGTCGATGTTGCGCTCGAGCGCACGCGGCACCCACTCGGTGGTGGCGTCGCGCGCGAGCCGGGCGATATCGAGCGGTCCGGTCGCGTGTTCGCGCTTGGCCCCGGGTTCAGCGCGCGCCAGAGACAGCAACTGATTGACGAGCCGCGTGCTTTGTTCGGTCGCGGTCTGCAGCTGGCGCAAGGTAGCCTGCGCTTCGCCCGGCTGCGACTGGCGCAGCGCAAGCTCGGCCTGGGTCTTGATGCCTGCCAGCGGCGTGCGCAACTGGTGCGCGGCATCGGCAATGAAACGCTGCTGCGCGGTGAGCACCGCGCTGAGCCGTGCCAGCAGGTCATTCATCGCATGGATCAGCGGCCGCACTTCATTGGGCGCCTGTTCCTCGGACAGGGCGGAGAGGTCGCGGTGCGAGCGGTGTTCGATTTCCTTTCGCAGGTTGATGAGCGGCGCAAGCCCCCGCCCCACGCCGTACCACACCGCCAACGCGGCGGCCAGGATCAACAGGCCCTGCGGCAGGACCATGCGCAGGATGATCTGCCGCGCAGAATCGGTGCGCGCAGTGACGCGCTCGGCGACCTGGATCAGCACGGCGCCCTTGCCTGTTCCCGGTTGCACCGGCACCCGCAGGGTGACGGCGCGGATTCCCCGGTTGCGGTATTCGTCATCGTAGTAGCTGACCCGATCCGTTCCCAAATCAGGCGGAGGAGGCAGGTCGGGTTCACCGGTGATGAATTCATTGTTCGGACCGGTGACGAGGTAATAGAGGCGGTCGGCCTCGCGGGTTTGCAGCATTTGCAAGGCGATGTCCGGGAGGTCGACGTAGATACGGTCGTCGATGACCTTGACCTGTCGGCCGATATCGAGCGCGGCTTCGAGCAGCGCGCGATCATATGCGAAATTCACGAAACGCTTGGCGATGTCGTAGTCGACGACGGCGCTGACCGACCACAGGACCAGCAGCGGTCCCGCAAGCCAGGCGACGAGCTGGCGGCGCAGAGTCCTAGTCTTGCGCATTGCCCGGTTTTTCGAGCAGGTAGCCCAGGCCGCGGATGGTGCGGATCGTCACGCCCGCGGGTTCAAGCTTCTTGCGCAGGCGGTGGACATAGACTTCGATCGCGTTGGCGCCGACTTCCTCGTCCCACCCGTAGAGTTGCTCGGCGAGCTGCTCTTTATTGACCACGCGGCCGCTCCTGTGCACCAGCACTTCCAGCACGCCCAGTTCGCGTGCGGAGAGCTCGAGCGGCACACCGTTGAGGGTGGCGCGCCGGCCCGCGGTGTCGATGTGGAGCGCTCCATGCGTAAGCATCGAGCCACCGCCGGACTGGCCGCGGCGGATCAGCGAGCGCACGCGGGCTTCGAGTTCCGGCAGGTCGAAGGGCTTGGTCAGATAATCGTCAGCACCGAGATCGAGTCCCTTGACTCGGTCATCGAGCGCATCGCGCGCGGTCAGCACGAGCACCGGGATCTTCGACCCGCGGCGGCGCAGCCGGCGCAGCACTTCGAACCCGTCGAGCTTGGGCAGCCCGAGATCGAGTATCACCAGATCATAGCTTTGGGCGAGCAGCACGTGGTCCGCCTGGTCGCCGGCGCCGACGCAGTCTACAGCGTAATCTGCCTGGCGCAGCGAGCGCGTTAGACCGTTGGCCAGGACCGGATCATCTTCAGCTATCAGTATCCGCATGCGGCGTTAGACCGTGACAGCGGCATAGTTTAATTGATGCCACGATAGAACTGTCGCAGTTCCTCAGGCAGGGGGCTTAACGTAACACAAAGCACATTCAGGACCCGCGGATTGCCGGTTGTAAGCTTGGTGTAAGGCTGCGTGGTTATGTTGCAAGAAGATGGAGCAGGGCAACTGAAGCTTGCTCCGGAAGCTTTTGGCGGTTTGGTTGGTCTTTCCTCCTCGGAGGCCTGGCAGTTGCAATTGCCTGTGCTGAGCAGGTAATTGCAGGGCCTCTTTAAACTCCGCTGGGACAACCCACACTGTTCCGAGCGGAGTTTTTTTTGCCCTTCAACTTGCCGCCGGTTAATCGGGTTCTCCGAGCAACACAAAGGCAGCCCAATCGACTGTGTTTTCGGTTTTGCAGACAGTCTAGCAGTTTGACGTAAAACTCACGATCCGAACCGGAAACGGCGTGTCAACTCAAAAAGCTGTTGAAATATTCGCGCTAACCCTGTATTTTTAAACCCTTAGCAGCCTGTCTGGCTTAGGCGCCCGACAGGCTGCTAACAGCAAAACCGCCTGCGGATTGGGAATGAATCTGACGCTTGCGATCGCTCTTGCCCTCCAATGGGCGCGCGAGCAGGCTCAAAATGAAGTGTTTGCGGCCTTTTTCTTCCGTTTTCGTGCAGGCGGTTTTGCATTAGGAGTTTGTCCGACAAACTCCTTGGCCAATGCCGGCCACCACGGAGGGAGGCTGTTCTGAACAGGATTTTACTGGCGCTTATGGCGGGTTGCGCGCTTGCCTGCAACGCGATCGCCGCCCAACCGGTCGCGACTGATCCCCCGCTCAATCCCGCGTTCGCCGCCAAAGCGCGCGCGCCCGATCTCAAGTCAGCCGCGGTGCTCGTGGTGGGCCAGCAAGATGGCCGCGCGCTGTATGCGAAAAATACCGATACGGTGGTGCCGATTGCCTCGATCACCAAGCTGATGACCGCGATGGTGGTGCTCGACTCGCAGCTTCCGCTCACCGAGCCCATCGCCATCGCCACCGACGACATCGACGACATCAAGGGCACGCGCTCGCGGCTCAAGGTGGGCACCACGCTCACCCGCGGCGACCTGCTGCGGCTGGCGCTGATGGCCTCGGAAAACCGCGCTGCTGCGGCGTTGACGCGCGCCTATCCCGGCGGGGCCCGCGCTTTTGTCGCGGCAATGAATCAGAAGGCGGTCGAACTGGCCATGTGGCGCTCGCGCTTCGTCGACGGCACAGGTCTTTCCAGCGACAACGTTTCGACCGCCGGCGATCTGGCGAAAATGGTGAGCACGGCCTACCGCTATACGGTGATCCGCGAATACACGACCGATTCCGCCTACGCTGTCACGCTCGCCAACGGCCGCACGCTGCAGTACCGCAATTCCAATCGCCTGGTGCAAAACCCGCACTGGACGATTGGATTGTCGAAAACCGGCTACATCAACGAGGCCGGGCGCTGCCTCGTCATGCAGGCCGTGATCGCCGCGACGCCGGTGATCATCGTGCTGCTCGACTCATGGGGCAGGCTCACGCGCGTCGGCGACGCGAACCGCATCAAGAAGTGGATAGAAAGCAACAGCGACCGCCGCCCGGCGGGACGGCGCAAAGGCTAGACCGGGCACGCCACTGCTGGCTGGCGCTGACGGTGAGGCGAGAGGCGTAGTACCTCGGTCACGCTCGGCAACGTGCACCCTCGCTGACAACTCGAAGAAGTTCCCGGAGATTCGTCATGGCGTTGAGTCACGCCCGCATTTCTTTCCACGATCTCCAGCCCGACGCCGGCAGCTTCCTCGACGACGTGATCACCGGATTGTCGCAGCCGCAGAAAACGCTCAGCCCGAAGTATTTCTACGACCAGCGCGGTTGCGAGCTGTTCGAGGCGATCTGTGAATTGCCTGAGTATTATCCGACACGCACCGAGATGGCGATGATGCAGGCCCGGGTGCGCGAGATCGCACAGCGGCTCGGCCCGGACTGCGCACTGATCGAGTATGGCAGCGGCTCAAGCCGCAAGACGCGGGTGTTGATCTCGGCGCTGAACCCCGTCGCCTACGTGCCGATCGACATCGCGGGCGAGCACCTCAAGGCTTCGGCCGTGGATCTGGCCGGGGCATTTCCGGGGCTGCGCATTATCGCCGTCTGCGCCGATTATTCCCGTCCACTCGCGCTGCCGGACATCAACCATCTCGGCGCGCGCCGCCGCATCGTTTATTTTCCGGGTTCCACGATCGGCAACTTCACGGTGCCGGAGGCACGAGAATTCCTGCATCATGCGCGCCGGCTCGCCGGCGCCGGCGGTGCCATGCTGGTCGGCGTGGACCTCAAGAAGAATCACGACGTGCTCCATGCCGCGTATAACGATGCGCAGGGCGTGACGGCGGCGTTCAACGTGAACCTTCTTGCCCGGATCAACCGCGAACTCGGAGCGGACTTCGACCTCGTCGCATTTCGCCACCTTGCTTTTTACAACGCCGACGCCGGGCGCATCGAGATGCATCTCGCGAGCCTCAAGGACCAGAAGGCCACGGTGGGTGGGCGCGTATTCTCTTTTCGTGCCGGCGAAACCATCCACACCGAGAATTCCTACAAGTATTCGGTCGCGGAATTCCAGGCGCTGGCACGCGCCGCCGGCTTCGAGCCCGAGGCGTGCTGGACCGATCCTCAGCAGTTGTTTTCCGTCCATTACCTCGCCGCGCCGCATTGAATCCAGAATATGAACTTTCTGAATCCACTCCGATGGCGATCCATCTCGTCGTGCTGATGTGCGTGCTGAATCATTCCGGCTATGTGGGCAGCCGGGTGGTGATGTCGCTATACGCGCTCAGCCTGGGCGCCGACCAGTTCTCCATCGGGATCATCATGTCCCTTTACGCATTGTGCCCGATGCTGCTCGCCATCTCCGCCGGAAAACTGGTGGACCGCGTCGGGCCGCGTCTGCCGATGCTGGCCGGCACGATCGGCACATTCGTCGGACTGCTGCTGCCGTACGCGTTCCCGGGGCTTGTCACCCTTTACATTGCAGCTTTCATGCTGGGAATGTCGTTCCAGTTTTTCTTCGTCGCGGTGCACGGCACGGCGGGCGCCATCGGCGGGTCCGAAAATCGCGTGCGCAACTACACCGCCATCAGCATCGGGTTCTCGATCGCGTCGTTCTTTGGACCGATGATCGCGGGCTTCTCAATCGATTACCTCGGCCATCTCCCGGCGTATCTCGCGCTCGCGGCCTGCACGGTGGTCCCGGCGCTGTTGTTGTGGCTCGGGCCCGACGTCCTGCCCAAAGCGGCGGCCAGAGCGGGCGGGGAAGAGCAGAAGAAAAGCGCTTTCGAGCTGCTGCGCGTGCCCAAACTGCGGAACACGATCGTTGCCAGCAGCCTTATTTCCTCGGCGTGGGACCTCTATCAGTTCTACTTCCCGATCTACGGCCATTCGATCGGCTCGTCCGCCTCGGCGATCGGCGTCATCATCGGCACCTTCGCGGCGGCCGTCTTCGCAATCCGGATCGTGCTCCCGAGCCTGGTGCGCAGGTGGGCCGAATTCGACATCCTGATCTACACGATCGCGCTCGCCGGCGTTGCCTTTCTGCTGTTCCCGCTGTTCACGAACCCATACCTGCTGGCCGCCGTGTCGTTCCTCCTGGGCCTTGGCTGTGGTTGCGGGCAGCCGATATCCGGAACGCTGATCTACAGTCTCGCACCGCCCGGGCGGGCGGCCGAGGGGGCGGGCGTGCGGGTCATGTTCAACAACGTCACCCACACGATCGTGCCGCTGCTGTTCGGCGGCATCGGCACGGCATTGGGTTTTGCGCCGGTGTTCGTGTCCTGCTCGGCGCTGCTGCTCGGCGGCAGCTATTACAGTTACCGCAGCGATCGCGCCGAAGCCATGAAACCGTGAACGAGTGATTTTACACACGTCCCAGAAAACCGAGCATCGCCTCGTTGAAAATCTGTGTCTGCTCGATGTTGGAGAGGTGCGCGGCCGAGGGGATTATTTTCAGTTCCGACCCGGGCAGGTTTTCGTGTATCGCGCGCGCGGCCTCCGGCGGCGTACCGTGATCGTGCTCGCCGACCATGATCAGCGTGGGAATCCTGACTTCCTTCAACCGGTCCGTAACGTCGATCTTGGCGATCGCCTGGCAGCAGCCGACGAAACCGGCGACGGGGGTGTTGCGGATGTCGTTACCGATGCGCGCCATCACGTCCTTGTGCGCGTTGCGATAGGGCTCGGTGAACCAGCGCTCGAGCGTGGTTTCGACCAGCGCTTCCATCCCTTTTTGTTGCGCGTTCTGGATGCGTTCTGCCCACATCTTCGCCGCATCGGGCGGGCGGCGGCTGGTGGTGTCGGCGAGCACCATGCTCTGGAAAACGCCCGGGTATTTGAGGGCGAAGGTCTGCCCGATCATGCCGCCCATCGAGAGCCCCATCCAATGCGTCTGCTTGATCTTGAGCGCGTCGAGCAGTGCTTTCACGTCGTCGGCGAGCTGCTCCAGCGTGTAATCGCCGGACGGGGCACCGCTCTGGCCATGGCCGCGTGTATCGTAGCGCAGCACTTTGTACTTCTTGGTGAGCACCTGCATCTGCGGATCCCACATACGCAGGTTGCAAGCGAGTGAATGGCTCATGGTGATCCACGGGCCTTCGCCCGCGATCTCGTAGTTGATGTCGATGCCGTTGGCTTCGATTTTCATGGCTTTTCCTTTTGAGCGACCCAATTACGGGGACACCAGTATAACCGCAATCGTCTTCGCCCCCGGCGGGCCGGATTCACCTCCGGGGGGTTGGACCCTGGCATTTAACGTGCTGTCCAGACCGAGGCATGCGGTGCCGCAGCAAGGGGGTGACTCCGGCACCCCCCTTGAAATTCCCGAAACTGGAAGAAGGGCATGGGATGAGGTATGGGAGGGGCTTTTTTCGTTCTCGCCTTGAACTATCGTGTCCGCGATTGAACACCGGCACGGCGAGGCAGAGAATATGTTCTACAAGCAACCTTGGTGGTCAACCGCTCGACGCGCAGTGCCATCGGAGGGCTCGACATGGATGCCGGATCGCTATTCCATTCCGCAACGTGTGGCTGACCGACCTGTAGTCAGCGGACGAGCAGCGTGATGTTGAAGTCGCCGCGCAGCAGGTTCACGGCGAAGCCGCGCTCCGCGCCGCGCAGCGCGGCCTGAAATTCGGCGAGCGTGCGCACGCGTTTGCGGTTGACGCCGTAGATGATGTCGCCGGGACGGAATCCCGCCTGCCAGGCGCGGCTCCCCTGCTCCACGGCTGTGACGATCAGTCCCTGGATACGCTGGTAGAGCGGGCTGCCGCGCTCGATCTCGACCACTTTCATTCCGGGAAGCTGCGGTACAGCCTGCCCCTCGCGGCCGGTGACTTCCTGCGGCGCGGCGATCCGTGTGCGCAGCACGCGCGTGGCGCCGCCGCGGTTGACGCGCAGTTCGATTTCCTCGCCCACGGGCGTCAAACCAAGACGCGCGCGCAGTTCCGCCACACTCCGGATGGCGCGTCCGTTGAGGGCGACGACGAGGTCGCCTTCGCGCAGTCCCGCCTTGTCCGCGGGCGAGCCGGACTGCACGGCGGCGATCAGCGCACCGTCGAGCGACGCGGCGCCGAGCTTCTTCGCGAGTTCCGGCGTCAAGTCCGCCATCTCGATGCCGAGCCGGCCGCGCCGCACTTCGCCGTAGCGCGCGATCTGGTTCAGCACTGCGCGCGCCATGTTGGCGGGCACCGCGAAGCCGATGCCGACGTTGCCGCCGGCGGGGCCGATGATGGCGCTGTTGATGCCGACGAGTTCGCCGCGCATGTTGACCAGCGCTCCACCCGAGTTGCCGGGATTGATGGAAGCGTCGGTCTGGATGAAATCCTCGTAGCCTTCGACGCTGAGGCCGGTGCGTCCCAGGGCGCTCACGATGCCCGACGTCACGGTCTGGCCGATACCGAACGGGTTGCCGATCGCGATCACATAATCGCCGACCTGCAGTGTGTCGGAGTCGCCGAATTTGAGCGCTGTGAGGTTCTGCGGTTCGATCTGCAGCACCGCGATGTCGGTGCCGGGATCGGTGCCGACCAGCTTCGCTTGGAACTGGCGGCGGTCCTTGAGCGTGACGATCGCCTGCTCGGCGTCCTTGATGACGTGGTGGTTGGTAAGCACGTAGCCGCGCGCGGCGTCGACGATGACACCCGAGCCCGCAGCCTGTTCGCGAGGGCGGTCCGGGAGGTTGAAGAAGCGCCGGAAGAACGGGTCGCGGAACAGCGGGTTGTCCTCGATCGGCGAGCGCGTGACGACCGAGATATTGACCACCGCCGGAGTTACTTCGTTGACGAGCGGCGCGAGCGTCGGCAATCCCCGGCCGTCGAATTGGGGCTGGGCGGCGTAGACGGAAGCGCTCGCCGCAACGAACAGCATCGCGGCTAACGCGCGCCACAGTAAACGGATCAGGCCTGGGTGCATGGTTTTTCTCGCGGCAGGGGCTTAGAGCCCGTAACATAATGAAACACACGCGTTTCGTTATGTTACGGGCTCTTAATGTCCTCAGATGGAGGCGGGGCGCCGAACTTCAAGGGTCTCTACTCTCGTTCACTTAAGAATCTGGAACAGATTGTTGAAGTCGTCGGTCCACACCCGCAGACCCGGGATGTCCGTGATTTCATCCGTGGCACCGGCAATGTCCTCACGCTCCAGCAACGCCCCATTTCGGGCAACAAGCACCCAGTCCGTCTTTGCGAGATCGTTTTCTTCCGCTTCGTCGACGATGAGCGCTGCGTGCAGCTTGTATTCGTCGGCGATGCGCTTCACCACCGGCGCGAACTGCAGGAAGCGGTTGGTGACGTGAAATGCGATCACGCCATTCGGTTTGACGTGCCTGAGATATACCGCCATCGCTTCGCGCGTGATGAGATGTACCGGGATCGAGTCGCTCGAGAAGGCGTCGATCACCAGTATGTCGTAGTCTTGCGGCGGTTCGCGCTCCATGGTGAGGCGCGCGTCTCCCAGCACGGTTTCGATCCGTGCGCCGCTGCTCCCCAAAAACGAGAACTCCTTGCGTGCGATTTCCACCACCTGCGGGTTGATTTCGTAAAAACGGTAGACGTCGCCCGGCCGGCCGTAGGCGGCGAGCGTGCCGGTGCCCAGGCCGATCACGCCCACGCGCACCGGCGCGGCGAGGCTCGCCTTGATGGCGCGGGCCACACCGGCACTCGGCCCATAATAGGTAGTCGGCTCGAGGCGTTTGTCCGCCGCGAGGTGCTGCTCGCCATGCATGATCACGCCGTGCATCAACCGCCGCACGGCATCTTCGCTGGTTTCGGGGCCGGTATCCTTGACACGCAATGTGCCGTAGAAGTTGCGCGCCATCACGCGCGTGTCCTTGGACAGCAGATCGATGTATTGGTAGACATGGTAAGCGGTAACGCCCGCCGCGCCCAGAGCCAGCAGCGGCACGAAAAGAGGCATCCGGCGCGCGAGGTACACGGCAAGCAGCAGCGTGACGACCAGCCCGATGCCGAATTCGTAGTAAGTGTTGAAGAGCTTGGGCGCCACGAAGCCGATCAGCACGCCGCCGAGCGCGCCGCCCAGCGACACCATCAGGTAGAAGGTCGTCAGGTAGCGCGGAGCGGGCTTCATGCCGGCGAGCTCGCCGTGAAAGAACATGCAGCACACGAACAATCCCACGGCGTAGAGCGGGACCGCCTCCTTGATGTCCATGATGCCGCCATCCGCGTGCAGCGCCCATGCCATCGCGCCGACCACGACGAGCAGGGGACCGAGGAAGAGGCGGCGCTGGTACCAGCCGCGCCCCTCGAAGCACAGAATGAAGGTGACAAGGTAGACTATAAGCGGCAGGATCCACAGGAACGGCACGGAAGCGACATCGTGCGTGATGTGGTTGGTCACGCCGAGCAGCATGAACGAGCCCATAGCGGAGAGCAGCAGCCACACCACATACTCCGTGAGCCGCGGAGCGGGGCCGTCGTTTGCCGCGGCGACCGCGGCGGCGGCGCTCGCGTACCGCACCTGGTGCCGCACGCTGTAGAGCGCCGCGCCGATGCACAACAACACGAACAGCACGTAGCCCCCGCTCCAGCCGAAGGATTGCTGCAGCGTAGTGATCCACGGTTCGACGGCGAAGGGGTAGGCGATCAGCGCGAGCAGGGAGCCGAAGTTGGAAAGCGCGAACAAGCGGTAGACCGTTCCGGCGGGAAAAGTGCGCGCGAACCAGGCCTGCACCAGCGGGCCGGTGGTGGAGAGCAGGAAATAGGGCAGCCCGATGGTCGCCGCGAGCAGGCCGAGGATGCGCCAGGTCGGCTCTTCGTCGCCGACAGGCTTCCAGGAAGCATCAGGCATGATCGGCAACCACACGAGACTCACGGCGAGCAGCGCGATATGCAGCGTGATCTGGGTGCGGGCTTTGAGCTTGCGTGTGGTCCAGTCGGTATAGGCGTAACCGAACAGCAGCAGAAACTGGAAGAACACGAGGCAGGTGGTCCACACCGCGGCGGAGCCGCCGAACCACGGCAGGATCTGCTTGGCCTCGATCGGCTGGACCAGGAACAGCAGAAACGCGCTCGTGAAGATGGTCAGCGCGTAAAGGATCATGGAGC
>MERI01000069.1 GCA_001772005.1 Betaproteobacteria bacterium RIFCSPLOWO2_12_FULL_62_58
GAAGCCGACGAATACGACACTGCGTTCTTCGACAAGCGCTCTAAGTTCGTGCACTACCAGCCGCGTATCGCGGTGCTCAACAACCTCGAGTTCGATCATGCCGACATCTTTCCCGACCTCGCCGCGATCGAAATCCAGTTCCATCACTTCATTCGGAGCATTCCCGCGCGCGCGCTGATCGTGACCAACGGCGCGGACGCCAATCTCGAACGCGTGCTCGCGCGCGGCTGCTGGACGCCCATCGAGCGCTTCGCGGTAGCCGACGGCTGGCACGCCGGTCCTCAAGGGGCTCAAGGCGCATTCGATGTGCTGTGGCAAGGCACGCCGCAAGGCCGTCTCGAATGGCCGCTGCTCGGCGTGCATAACCAGTTGAACGCCTTGGCGGCGATCGCAGCCGCGCGTCATTGCGGCGTGCCACCCGCCGTCGCGATCGAGGCCCTCGGCACCTTCGAAAACGTCAAGCGCCGCATGGAGGTGAAAGGCGTGGTGAACGGCGTCACGGTCTACGACGACTTCGCCCACCACCCGACGGCGATCGCGACCACGCTTGCCGGACTGCGCGCAAAAGTGAACGGTGCGCGAATAATTGCTGTACTGGAGCCGCGTTCCAACACCATGAAGCTCGGTGTGATGAAAGATGAACTCGCGGCGAGTCTCGCCGCCGCCGACGAGGTGTACTGCTACAGTGCGGGCCTTGCCTGGAACGCGGCCGCGGTGTTCGCCCCCCTCGGCGCGAAAGCGGTGGCGTGCGACGATTTCGAGCGGCTGTTGGCGCAGCTTGCCGCCACGGTGCGTCGTGGCGACCATGTGCTCATCATGAGTAACGGCGGGTTTGGCGGCATCCACGAAAAACTCTTGGCCCGGTTGGCCAAGAGTTTTTAACAAGGGGAATTCGATGATTTTCGGTGTCGATCGGCGTACCCCTCAAGTACCCGTCAAGCGTACCCCTCAAGGGGGTATGGAAAAGAAGGTATTGAGAAGAAGGGGTATTGAGAAAAATTCATCGGCGGCTGATCTGCCCGTGTTTCTTGGTAAGCGTTCAAAGAACCTCTAAACGATGAACGAAGTTGTTGCCAACGACAAGCTGGGCGCGTTTTGCCGACACACGCACGCTGCGCTGAAAGGCGCCGGCGCGGGCCCGCTCGCGGGGCTCACTTTCGGCCTCAAGGATATCTACGACATCGCCGGCCACAGGACCGGCTTCGGCAGCCCGGAATGGCTCGCCACGCACGACGCGGCTGTGAGAACCGCGCCGACGGCGCAGTGTCTGCTCGACGCCGGCGCCGACCTGGTGGGCAAGACCCAGACCGACGAACTCGCGTTCAGCCTCAACGGCGAGAATCCGCATTACGGGACGCCGGTCAACATCAACGCGCCTGGCCGCATTCCCGGCGGCTCCTCCAGCGGCTCGGCGGCTGCTGTTGCCGGCGGGCTGGTCGACTTTGCGCTCGGCAGCGATACCGGCGGCTCGGTGCGCGCGCCGGCGAGCTTCTGCGGGATCTACGGCATCCGCCCCACGCACGGGCGCGTCTCGCTCGAGGGCGCTTGTCCGCTCGCGCCGAGCTTCGACACCGCCGGCTGGTTTGCGCGCGACGCGGGCACGCTGGAGCGGGTGGGCAGCGTGCTGTTGGGTGAAGAACGGGCCGGCACGCCGCGCCGGCTGCTGCTGGCGCAGGATGCTTTCGCGCTGGCGGGCGATGCCGCGCGGGCGTTGCAGCCGGCGCTGAAACGGTTGAGCGCGTTGCTGGCCCAACCGGAGCCGGTGACGGTGGCGACCGAAGGGCTGTCACAGTGGTTCCGGGTGTTCCGGCTGCTGCAGGGCGCGGAGGTCTGGGCGCAGCATGGCGCGTGGGTGAGTCGCGTGAAACCCAACCTGGGCCCGGGGGTGAAAGAACGCATGCAATGGGTGTCCACCATCGATGCGCGCGAGGTCGGCCCGGCCAAAATCAGGCGCGAGAATATCGCCCGCGACATGAATGCGCTGCTCGCCGACGGCGCGGTGCTGGTGCTGCCCACCGTTCCCGGCATCGCGCCGTTCACGAATACGCCGGCGGCGGAGACCGACGACTTCCGCGGCCGCGCCCTGAGCCTGCTGAGCATCGCCGGGCTTGCGCGCCTGCCGCAGGTGAGCCTGCCGGTAGCGCGGGTCGAGGGCTGCCCGTTGGGTCTCTCACTCGTCGCGGCACGCGGCGGCGACATGATGCTGCTTGCGTTGGCGCGGCGCCTCGAAATTGGAAAATAGAAAAGCTTTGCCATAGAGAACTCAGAGGCCAATGGCACTACCTTAAGGCAAATTATTGACCGGGATGATGACACAACACGCGCTGTCATTCCCGAGAAGCTTGTCCTCGAATGCTTTAATCGGGGATCGGGAATCCATAGGATGGTTCAGGCAAGATGATGCTCCGTATGGGTTCCCGTTTTCACGGGAACGACATCTTTTGTGCGACCGCGATCGTTCGCGCATTTTCGCTTAAGGTAGTGCCATTGAACACAGATGCTTATTTATATCCACGGTTTCAACAGCTCGCCGGCGTCGTCCAAGGCCGGTCTGATCCAGCGCGAGCTCGAGCGCCGCGGGCGTGGTGGGGAATTTCTCGCCCCGGCGCTGCCGCATTCGCCCGCCGCTGCTGCGGCGCTGTTGGCGCAAATGGTGCGCGCGCACCCCGATGCATGCCTGATCGGCAGCTCGCTCGGCGGTTTTTATGCCACCTGGCTTGCCGAAACGCACGGCGTGCGCGCAGTGCTGCTCAATCCCGCAGTGCGGCCCCATGAGCTGCTCGCCGGCGCTGTCGGGCGCCAGAAGAATTTCCACACCGGCGAGGAATACGATTTCACCCTGCAGCACATCGCCGAGTTGCGCGCGCTTGAGGTCGCTGCGATCACCCCCGAGCGTTACTTGCTGCTGGTCGAGACTGGCGACGAGGTTCTCGATTACCGCCACGCGGTCGAAAAATATCGCGGTGCGCGGCAGGTCGTGATCAAGGGCGGCGACCACGGCTTCAGCGATTTCGCCGACCACCTCGACGTCGTTCTTGAATTCTGCGGTGTGACGCGTTAGCCAAACGCCCATAAGGTCCGTCATTCCGGACAGCGAGCCAAACGGCAAGCATGATCCGGAATCCCGATTTCTTGAAACATCGGAACGGCATCCCTTTGCAGATGTACGGGGAAAGCGTAGGATTGTTCAACTATCGAACCAGGGTGGTTCGACGGTAGTCCAATACAACAAGGGGGAGTATCCATGTTCGTACTACATCATGCGTTACGCACAATCATCGCAGCGTTGTGCTTTGGTCTGATCTTGATTTCCAGCGCTCACGCGCAAAAATGGGCGAGACTCGCGCCGTTTCCTGAGCCGGCCGAGGAGCTCTACGGCATCACCTCGGGCGGCAAGCTCTACGTGTTTGGCGGGCTCGCGCCCGGGTGGACACCAAAGGGCCTGGCATACGAGTACGATCCGGACGCTGATACGTGGACCAAGAAGAAGAACATGTCGCTCGCTTCCCATCATGTCGCGTTCGCGGAACTGAACGGCAAGATTTACGTCATGGGCGGCTTCGTCAAGCCCGCGAAAGGACCGACCGCGTGGGAACCGATCAACAACGCGTGGGAGTATGATCCCGCGAAGGATAGTTGGAAGGCGCTCGCTCCGCTGCCCACTAAACGCGGCTCGCCGAACGCTGCGGTAGTTGGCGGCAAGATTTATGTGATCGGCGGCGCCGGCATCCATCCTGGGTCGAAGGAGACCTCGCTGCATCCGGCGCGTCCGCATCGGGCATTGGATACCAACGAGGTGTACGACCCGGCGACCAACACTTGGGAGGCACGCAGCCCGTTGCCCACCGCGCGCAATCACGCGGCCGTCGGCGTGGTGAACAACAAGATCTACATCATTGGCGGGCGCATCGGCGCTGCCTTTAGTACGCGAGCGAGCAATACCGACATCGTGGAAGAGTACGATCCGGCGACCGACCAGTGGGGCGCGCTGAAGGCGCCGATGCCCACGCCGCGCAGCGCTGTCGCATGGGGCACCTTCAAGGGCAAGATCTACGTGGCCGGCGGAGAGGAACGCATCAAGCCATGGCAGAGAACGTTCCGCGCGGTGGAGGCCTACGACCCGCGCACAAACACGTGGTCGATCCTGCCGCCAATGACGTTCCCGCGCCACGGACTGGCGGGCGATATCGTGAACGGCAAGCTCCATCTGGTAAGCGGCGACGCGGCTTCCGGCGGCGCGCCAGGCACGGAACTGCATACCGACGTCCACGAGGTGCTCGACATCGAGGCGAAGTAACGCTGTTCCGACGGCGCGGTTCGGCCGCGCCATCGCTTATAATTGTTCCCGCGTTCGACGCGGACGGGCTCGTGGCCCGCCGGTCAACGCGGTTTTTTCTTTCCATCGATTGTCTTCCAACGAAAATCACCAGCTGGTCGTGAGCAAGAATATTTTTTACGAAGAAGAGGGCGCCTTCAAGGTTGGCATGGTGCTCGCCGACAACATTACCTCAATGCAGGTCGAGGCGCCGCACGGCAAGCGTTCGAAAGTGAAGGCGGCCGCGGTACTGTTCAGCTTCAATAACCCGCCGATCACCGGCTTTTTGACCGAAGCGCAGAAGCTTGCCGAAGAGATCGACATCGACTTCCTGTGGCAGTGCTGCGGCGGGGAAGAGTTTTCCTACGATGCACTCGCCCGCGAGTATTTCGGACGCGCGCCGGGACCGGTCGAGTCGGCGGGCGTGTTGCTGCGGCTGCACGGCGCGCCGATGTATTTCTACAAGAAAGGCCGCGGCCGCTACAAGGCGGCGCCGGCGGAGGCGCTGAGAGCGGCGCTCGCCGGAATTGAAAGAAAGAAACAGCAGGCGCTCAGGAAGGCGGCGTACGTCGAGCAACTCACCACATCAAAGCTGCCGCCGGAGTTTACGCCGGCGCTGGCGAGCCTGCTCTACAAGCCGGACAAGGCGAGCATCGAGTGGAAGGCGCTGGAGGAGACGAGCGCGGCGCTGAAAATCACCCCGGCGCGGCTCATCGAACGCTGCGGAGGGCTGCCGTCGTCGCATGATTATCACTTGAACCGTTTCCTGTTCGAGCATTTTCCGCGCGGCGCCGGCTTCGGGGCCGTGCCGCCGGTGGCGGCGCCCGACGATTTGCCGCTCGCGGAAACCGCCGCGTTCAGCATCGACGATGCGAGCACCACCGAGATCGACGACGCGTTTTCGGTGAAGCAGCTTGCGGGCGGCAACTGGCGGATCGGTATCCACATCGCAGCACCTGTCCTCGGCATCCTGCCCGGCTCGGATATCGACACGATCGCGCGCGAGCGGCTGTCCTCGATCTATTACCCCGGCGGCAAGATTACCATGCTGCCCGATGCGGCGATCAATTGCTTCTCGCTCGCCGAAAACCGTGCGTGTCCGGCGCTCTCGCTCTACGTCGAGGCCACGCCCGACTTTGAAGTGTTGTCCGCCGCAAGCCGCGTCGAGCGCGTCAACATTGCGGCCAATCTGCGCCTCAACGCTTTGGAGCAGCAGTTCAACGAACGGGCGCTCGCCGCGGGCGCGATCAACCATTCGCACGCGCGCGAGCTGCGCGCGTTATGGGAGTTCGCCGGCAGGCTCGGGCGGGCGCGGGGCCAGGACGATGCGGAAGCCGAGCAGCGTCCCGAGTACAACTTTTACGTCGAGAACGACCGCGTCATCATCGTCCGGCGCTGGCGCGGCACGCCGATCGACAAGGTGGTGTCCGAGCTCATGATCTTCGCCAACTGCGAATGGGGGCGGCAACTCGCGGCGAGCGGGACGGCGGCGATCTACCGCGTGCAGGGCGCCGGCAAGGTCAGGATGAGCACTGTCCCGGCCGGCCATGAGGGTCTTGGCGTCGAGCAGTACGTGTGGGCGAGCTCGCCGCTCAGGCGCTACGTCGATCTCGTCAACCAGCGGCAACTCGTCGCGCTCACGCGCAACGAGCCGCCGCCCTACCGCGCGGCGGACGAAGCGCTGCTGTCGGCGATGCGTGATTTCGAGCTTGCCCACGAATCCTATGCCGAGTTCCAGCGCGCGATGGAGCGCTACTGGTGCCTGCGCTGGCTGCTTCAGGAAGAGCGCAGCGTGGTGGCGGGAAGCATGATCCGCGAAAACCTGGTGCGGCTCGACGAACTGCCGCTGGTCGTGCGCGTGCCGTCGCTGCCCGCACTCGATCCGGGCAGCGCAGTGGAGCTTGCCGTAGGGGATATCGATTTGCTCGAACTGACCCTGCACTGCGAATTTCGACGCCGCGTGGAGATTCCAGCCAGGACCGCTGCCGTCGGCGGTTAGCGCGGGCTCGCGACCGCCTGCGCACCCGTGATTTTACTTTAATGATCGGCAGCAACTACCGATAAGAAAAACGGCTTTCTATGCGTAAACCCCCGCATTCGGTAGAATGACCGGCCATGGGGCTATTGCCAGCCAGGAAAGTTGCGCCGATCCCACGGCGGGCGCGCCATGCGCGGCACGCGCCGTGGAGCGGCGCGGTCGCGCATCTTGACGCGCGGGTCGCCGAGCTCGAACGCCGGATCGCCGCGTTCGACCGCCGATTTGCCGGGCTCACCGTGAAAGTGCGCATGCAATTCGCGTTGCTGTTCTCAATCGCGATCCATGTCGTCGTCGCTGCCGGCGTCTCCTTTAAGATGCCCGACAAGAACTCGCTCAGCAATCTGCACCAGCCGCTCGAAGTGGTGCTGGTCAACGCCAAATCGCCCACCAAACCGGCCCGGCCCGACGCGCTCGCACAGGCCAACCTCGACGGCGGCGGCAACACCGATGCCCCCCGCCGCGCCAAGAGTCCGCTCCCGGTGACACGCGAGGATAAGCAGGCGGCGGATCCGACGCTCGCCGCGCGCCGCGCCGAGCAGCTCGAACAGGAAGCGCGCCAACTGATGGCGCAGACCAAGCCGCAGGCGCAGGTCGAAGCCGTGCCTCCGCAGGCGCTGCAGCAAAGTGAGGCGGGCGCCGAGCCGAATGCGACGGACCTGATGCAGCGCAGCCTCGAGATCGCGCGGCTCGAGGCGCAGATCAGCAAGGACTGGGACAGTTACCAGAAGCGGCCGCGGCGCCGCTTCATCGGCGCGCGCACGCAGGAATTCCGCTTCGCGCGCTACATCGAGGACTGGCGGCTCAAGATCGAGCGCATCGGCGAACTCAACTACCCGCAGGCCGCGCGCGACCAGAAGGTGTACGGCAGCCTGGTGGTCACCGTGGCGATCAAGGCCGACGGCGCGCTCGAAAAAGTCGAGATCAACCGGCCTTCCGGCTGGAAAGTCCTCGATGAGGCCGCGCTGCACATCGTCAAACTCGCCGCGCCGTTCGCGCGCTTTCCTGCCGACATTTCCAGGGACACCGACATCCTCCACATTACGCGAACCTGGATGTTCACCCGCTCGGACCAGCTCGTCACCGAGTAGGAGTTTGTCGGGCTGTTGGCCGACAAACTCCTTAGTGGATAGAAGCGGTGTGAGGAGTCAAGCGCAAATCGGCGGTCAGCTACCCGGCGCAAGCCACGAGTCACCCAGCACCCATCACTCGTCACTCATTACTCATCACCGTCTTCATGACCGACCGCTACGCCGTCATCGGCACTCCCGTCGCGCACAGCAAGTCGCCGCTGATCCACGCCGAATTCGCGCGCGAGACCGGCCAGGATATTTCCTATACTGCGGTCCTGGCGCCGCTCGATGGCTTCAAAGAGGCCGTGCTCAGGTTTCGCGACGGGGGTGGCGCGGGCATGAACGTGACGGTGCCGTTCAAACAGGAGGCGTGGCGTCTCGCCGACGCGCATTCGGGCTACGCAATGGACGCCGGGGCCGTCAACACGATCGAATTCAGGGAAGAAAAGATTGTCGGCTACAACACCGATGGCGTCGGTCTGGTGCGCGACATCAAGAACAACCTGCGGTGTGGGATCAAAGGTAAACGCGTCTTGCTGATGGGGGCTGGTGGCGCCAGCTACGGCGTTATGGAACCGCTGTTGCGCGAGCATCTGGAACAGTTGGTGGTCGCCAATCGCACTTTGGAAAAAGCCATAAATCTGGTCGGCCACTTCGAAAAATTCCAGAGTTTTGCAGTCCGCGGTGTCCTGGCTCGTCCTTATGACGGTTTGGGGAATGCGCAGTTCGACATTGTGATCAACGCAACCTCGGCGAGCCTCGAAAATGCCATGCCGCCGCTGCCGCCGTGCGTGTTCGCGCCGGGCGCGCTGGCTTACGACATGGTCTACGGCGGGACGACGCCGTTTCTCGCGTTCGCCCGCGCGCACGGCGCACGGGCGGCCGACGGCACCGGCATGCTGGTCGAGCAGGCGGCCGAATCGTTTTTCATCTGGCGCGGCGTGCGGCCGCAGACGGGGCCGGTGATTGAAATGCTTAAGGCAAAGGATCGAGGATCCAGGATCGAGGATTGAGGGAGCGTGCGCTTTGGTGTTACTCGTTCCTCAATCCTCACTCCTCAATCCTCAGCGCTCGTCATGAGAGCGCTGCTACGCTGGACCTGGCGGCTCATGCTGCTGGCGTTGATCGCGCTGGTTCTCGTTCAGTTCTGGTTCGTCGTGCACATCTGGTACTGGACCAGCCACAATCCGCAGACGACGGCGTTCATGGCAAGCCGTCTCGAAAGGCTGCGCGAGAGGGATCCAAACGCGGCGCTCCGCCACCAGTGGGTGTCCTATGACCGCATTTCGGTGCATCTCAAGCGTGCAGTGGTTGCCGCCGAGGACGCCAAGTTCCTGGACCACGACGGTTTTGACTGGGAGGCGATCCAGAAGGCGTATCAAAAAAACGTCAAGAAAGGCAGGATCGTATCCGGCGGCTCCACCATCAGCCAGCAGCTCGCCAAGAACCTGTTCCTGTCGGGCGAGCGCACGTGGTGGCGCAAGCTCCAGGAGGCGGCGATCACGGTGATGATCGAGACCATCATGACCAAGCGGCGCATCCTCGAGATCTATCTCAACGTCATCGAGTGGGGCAGCGGCGTGTTCGGCGCGGAAGCGGCCACCCGCCATCACTTCGGGGTCACAGCGGCGGCACTGAGGCCAGAACAGGCGGCACGGCTCGCGGCAATGGTGCCGAGCCCGCGCCGCTACGGTCCCGGTTACGAAACCGCTTACCTGCAGCGGCGCGCCGACATCATCCTGTCGCGCATGCCTGCGGCCCCGGTGCCGTGACGGCAAGGCAATGCAGCCTGCCGCGCCTTGACATGTTGCGGGGAACTCTTGAAACTCACCCTCCCAAAGACCCATTAACCGCAGATAAATTCTTCTCAATACCCCCTTGAGGGGTACGCCGATCAAGAAGCAAAAGTTAGGAGAGAGGCATGCAAAGAAGACGGTTCTTGACCGCGTTGGGCGCTTTCGGCGTATCCGGTCTGGCCGGCGCCGCGGAATACCGTTTACCGCTGCTCGCACAGGCGGAGACGCGCACGCCGGACGTAATGTTCGTGCCGACGCCCAATGATGTCGTAAACAAAATGCTCGAAATGGCGGCCGTGACGGCCAAGGACGTGGTCTACGACCTGGGCTGCGGCGACGGCCGCATCGTGATCGCGGCGGCGCAGCGCTACGGCGCGCGCGGCGTGGGAATCGACATTGATCCGGAGCGCATCCGCGAAGCCACCGCGAATGCCAGCCGCGCCAAGGTCACGGGCAAGGTCAAGTTCATCCAGGGTGATCTGTTCGAGGCCGACATCGGCGAGGCGACGGTGGTGACGCTCTATCTGCTGACCGAGCTGAATCTGAAGCTGCGGCCCAAGCTCATGAAAGACCTGCGGCCCGGGACCCGTGTCGTCTCCCACGCGTTCGCCATGGGGGACTGGAAACCGGAGCGCAGCGAATTCGTGAACGGCTCGCCGGTCTACCTCTGGCGGATTCCGCCGCGCAAGGGGTAAGCTGGGGATAGGGCGGCGCACCGCGGCGCGAGGGGCGCGGAGCGAGCTTCGATCACTGTCAATTAGTGAACGAGTGAACGGGTGAACGAGTGAGCCCCCCCATCCCAACCTTCCCCCCCGGTGACGGGGGGGAAGGGGTTTTTCTCCTGTTCACTCGTTCACTCGTTCACCCGTTCACCGGTTTCTGCGGCGTTCAGCGCCGGATTCGTTGGTTTCTCGCCATTTTCCTGGTCTCCGCTGCGCACGGAGCGGAGCCGCAGAAACCGAATCCCCTCAAGTCCGGCATCGAGTTCGCGAGCGCTGATATCCGCGCCATGCAGGCAGACGATTTTGCCAATCCCGGCATGCTGTGGGTCGTGCGCGGCGAAAAGCTGTGGCACGATCCGGCGGGAACGAGCGACAAATCGTGCGCGTCATGCCATGGTGACGCGAGGACAAGCATGAAGGGCGTATCGACACGTTATCCCAGGATCGACCCCGGCACGGCGCGGCTCGTCAATATCGAGGGCCGCATCAACAGTTGCCGCCAACGCAATCAGGGCGCCGAGCCGCTCAAATACGAAACCGACGAACTGCTCGCACTCACCGCTTATGTCGCGCACCAGTCGCGGGGCGTGCCGGTGAACGTCACTGTCGACTGGCAGAACCGCAAGAACTTCGAGCGCGGGCGCGAGCTCTACCACCGGCGCATCGGGCAGATGAACCTCTCGTGCGCTCAGTGCCACGACCAGAACTGGGGCAAAAAGCTGCTTGCCGAAACCATCAGCCAAGGCCACGGTAACGACTATCCGGCCTATCGGCTGGAGTGGCAGACCGTGGGCTCGCTTCACCGCCGGATCCGGGCGTGTTTCTATGGCGTGCGCGCCGAGATGCCTCCCTACGGGGCGCAGGAGCTGCTCGACCTAGAGCTGTACCTGGCCTGGCGAGGGCGGGGATTGCCGATCGAAACGCCCGGCGTGCGGCGTTAGCCTCAGCGCTTGGAACGAGTGCCCCGCGCGCCATGACACCCGGGCTGAACGCCCGGCATCGAGCCCCGGCTAGCGCAAGGCGGCGTTAATGCGATCGAGCGTTACGGCGCGTGGGCACAACTCGCGCTCGGTGAGCTGATTGAGCGGTGCGTCCACGGTGTTGAGATAGGAATGCAGATCGGCCGCGTTGGGGTCGAGGTATAACAGCCCGGTGACGACCTCACCGGCCGCGGCGCGTTCCTGCAGATAGTGCATCACCTTGATGCGGTCGGTCGCATCGTAGTCCGCGGCGAGCTTTCTCAACCTCAGCACCGAACCGTCATGCTGCGTGACCTCGGTGACTTCGCCCGGAGCGTAATCGGCGGTGATTTCTTCGCGCCCGGTGATGACGTCGAGGCGGTTCACGGCTTCGTTGTGCTCGCGCACATAGTCGTAGCTTCTGGTCGAGCCGGGGTGATTATTGAATGCGACGCACGGCGAAATGACGTCGATGAACGCCGCGCCCTGATGCTCGATCGCCGCCTCGATCAGCGGTACCAGTTGTTTCTTGTCGCCGGAGAAGCTGCGTGCGACGAAGGTCGCGCCGAGCAGCAGCGCCAGGCCGATCATGTCGATCGGCTCTTCGGTGTTGACCACCCCGCGCTTGGATTTGGAGCCCTTGTCCGCGGTGGCCGAGAACTGGCCTTTGGTCAGGCCATAAACCCCGTTGTTCTCGACGATATATACCATGTTCACGCCACGGCGCATGCAGTGCGCAAACTGGCCGAGCCCGATCGATGCCGAGTCGCCGTCGCCCGACACGCCCATGTAGATGAGATCGCGGTTGGCGAGATTGGCGCCGGTCAGCACCGAGGGCATGCGCCCGTGCACGCTGTTGAAGCCGTGCGAGTTGCCGAGGAAATAATCGGGCGTCTTCGACGAGCAGCCGATGCCGGAGAGCTTGGCGACGCGATGCGGCTCGATGTCGAGCTCCCAGCACGCCTGCACGATCGCAGCCGAGATTGAGTCGTGCCCGCAGCCCGCGCACAGCGTCGAGATCTTGCCTTCATAGTCGCGGCGCGTGTAGCCGACCTTGTTTTTGGCCAGCGTCGGATGATGAAGCCTGGGTTTTGCGAGATAGGTCATTGCTCAATCCTCAATCCTCGATCCTCGATCCTTGATCCTCAATCCTTGATCCTTGATCCTCAATCCTGCTTCCGCTACCCCACCTTCTTCAGCGGCACCACCGTGCGGGCGCCGGCGTGCTGCGCGATCTGATCGACGATGAAGCGCGCCGTGATCGGCGTGCCGTCGTAGTGCAGCACCGAGAGCAGGCGCGAGGCGTTGATTTTTGTTTCGTTGACGAGCAGGGTTTTCAGTTGCGCGTCGCGGTTTTGCTCGACCACGAACACCCACGGGTGCGAGGCGACGAAGTCCGCAATTTCATCCTGAAACGGAAACCCCCGCACCCGCAGCGCGTTAATGTGGATGCCGCGCCCGGCGAGCACATCGAGGGCTTCCTGCATGGCGGGACTGGTGGAACCGTAGAAGATCGCGCCAAATCGGGCCGGCTTGTCCGCCGGATACAGCAGCGGTTTCGGCACCAGTGACTTGGCGGTTTCGAACTTGCGCAGCAGCCGCTGCGCGTTGTCCACATAATCAGGCCCGCTTTCAGAGTAACGCGCATAACGGTCCTTGGTCGTGCCGCGCGTGAAGTAGGCGCCGTGCGTGGGATGCGTGCCGGGATAGGTGCGATACGCAATGCCGTCGCCATCGACGTCGAGATAACGGCCGAAGTCCTTGCCGGCCTCCAGTTCCGCGTAAGTCATCACCTTGCCGCGGTCGTAGGCGCGCGTGTCGTCCCACTGCAGCGGGTTGCACAACCGCGAGTTCATGCCGATGTCGAGATCGCTCATCACGAACACGGGCGTTTGCAGCCGGTCGGCGAGTTCGAACGCCTGCGCCGCGAACTCGAAGCACTCGGCCGGATCCTCGGGGAAGAGCAGCACGTGCTTGGTGTCGCCATGCGACGCGTAGGCGCAGGAGAGCAGGTCGGATTGCTGGGTGCGCGTGGGCATGCCGGTCGACGGCCCGCCGCGCTGCACGTCTACGATCACTACCGGGATTTCCGCGAAATACGCGAGCCCGATGAACTCCGTCATCAGCGAAACGCCCGGGCCGGAGGTCGCGGTGAAAGCCCGGGCGCCGTTCCAGTTCGCGCCGATCGCGATGCCGATCGAGGCGAGCTCGTCCTCGGCCTGGATGATCGCGTAGCGGTTCTTGCCGCTCGCAGGGTCGACGCGCAGCTTCTGGCAGTAGCGGATGAAGGCTTCCGCAAGCGAGGAGGAGGGCGTGATCGGATACCACGCGCACACCGTCGCTCCGCCATAGACCGCGCCGAGCGCGGTCGCGCTGTTGCCGTCGATGAACACCTTGTTGCCGACATTGTTGGAGCGCTTGACCCTGAGCCCGACCGGACAGTTGAAATGCTGAAGCGCGTAATCGCGCCCGAGGCGCAGCGCCTTGATGTTCGACTGCAGCAGCGCTTCCTTGCCCTTGTACTGCTCCGAGAACAGCCTCTCGATTTCGCCGGCATCGATCTCGAGCAGCGCCGAGAGCGCGCCGACATAGATGATGTTCTTGAACAACTGCCGCTGGCGCGGATCGGAGTAGGTGGCGTTGCAGATCTCGGTGAGCGGCATGCCGACCACGTTGACGTCGTCGCGGAACTTCGATTTCGGCAGGGGCTTGGAGCTGTCGTAGAACAGATAGCCGCCGGATTCGATTTCCTTCAGATCCGCGTCCCAGGTCTGCGGGTTCATCGCGACCATCAGGTCCACGCCGCCGCGCCGGCCCTGGTAGCCGGATTCATTGATGCGGACCTCGTACCACGTCGGCAGGCCCTGGATGTTCGACGGAAAGATGTTGCGCGGGGAAACCGGCACGCCCATGCGCAGGATCGCCCGCGCGAAAAGCTCGTTGGCGGAGGCCGAACCCGAGCCGTTGACGTTGGAGAACTTGACTACAAAATCGTTGATGGCTTGAAGCTGCTTCATGCGGCTTTCCGGGTCTTTTGAGGGTTACGGCACGCGGGCCCGGCATAGGTCATTTCGATCAGGAATTTCTGCATGTCCCAGGCGCCGGTCGGGCAGCGTTCGGCGCACAGCCCGCAGTGCAAACATACGTCTTCGTCCTTCGCCATGATGCGGCCGGTCTTCAATGCACCGGACACGTAAAGGTCCTGGGTAAGGTTAAGCGCCGGGGCGTTCAACCGTCCGCGCAGCTCCGGCTCCTCGCCGTTCCGAGTGAAGGTGATGCAGTCCATCGGGCAGATGTCGACGCAAGCATCGCACTCGATGCAAAGTTTCTCCGTGAACACCGTCTGCACGTCGCAGTTGAGGCAGCGCTGCGCTTCGGCGAACCCGGTCTTGGGGTCGAAACCAAGCTCCACTTCGACCTTGATGTCCCTTAACGTGATCTTCTTGTCCTTCCAGGGCACCGGGTAGCGGGCGTCGGCCGAGACCTGGTTGTCGTAGGTCCACTCGTGGATGCCCATCTTCTGGGACATGCGGGCGGTGATCGGCGCCGGGCGCTCCGCAATGTCCTCGCCGTTGCACAGTTTGTCGATCGAGATCGCCGCCTCATGCCCGTGCGCGACCGCCCAGATGATGTTCTTGGGGCCGAATGCCGAATCGCCGCCGAAGAACACCTTGGGGTTCGTCGACTGCATGGTGACCCTGTCCACCACCGGCATGCTCGATTTGTCGAACTTGATGCCGATGTCGCGCTCGATCCACGGAAAGGCGTTTTCCTGGCCGATCGCCACCAGCACGTCGTCGCACTCGAAATGCTGATCGGGCTCGCCGGTCGGCACCAGCTGGCGGCGGCCGTTCTCGTCATGCACCGCCTTCACCTTCTCGAAGCTCATGCCGGTCAACCTGCCGTTCCTGTGCTCGAAGGTCTTCGGCACGAGGTAGTTGAGGATGGGAATGCTCTCGTGCATCGCGTCTTCCTTCTCCCACGGCGAGGCCTTCATCTCCTCGAAGCCCGAGCGCACGATCACTTTCACGTCCTCGCCGCCCAGTCGCCTGGAGGAGCGGCAGCAGTCCATCGCGGTGTTGCCGCCGCCCAGCACGATCACGCGTTTGCCGATTTTCCCGATATGGCCGAACGACACGCTGGAGAGCCAGTCGATGCCGATGTGAATGTTGGCGGCGGCCTCCTTGCGGCCGGGAATGTCGAGGTCGCGGCCGCGCGGCGCGCCGGTGCCGACGAAGACTGCATCGTAATTTTCCGCGAGCAGCCGCTTCATGCTGTCGATGCGCTTGCCCGCGTGGAACTCGACGCCGATGTCGAGGATGTAGCCGACTTCTTCGTCGATGACCGATTCAGGGAGCCGAAACTTCGGAATCTGGCTGCGGATCATGCCGCCCGCGCGGCGGTCGCCGTCGAACAGCGTAACGTGATAGCCGAGGGGCGCAAGATCGCGCGCGACAGTGAGGGAAGCGGGGCCGGCGCCAATCAACGCGATGCGCTTGCCGTTCTTCTGCGCGGGAGCTTTCGGGAGCCGGCTGCGGATGTCGTCCTTGTTATCCGCAGCCACGCGTTTCAAACGGCAGATCGCCACCGGTTCGGGTTTCTGACCGTTGTTTTCCTCGACACGCCCACGCCGGCAGGCGGGCTCGCAGGGACGGTCGCAGGTGCGGCCGAGAATGCCGGGAAACACGTTCGAATCCCAGTTGACCATGTAGGCGTCGCTGTAGCGGCCTGCGGCGATCAACCGGATGTATTCAGGGACCGGGGTGTGGGCGGGACACGCCCACTGGCAATCTACGACCTTGTGGAAGTAGCCAGGCTCTTGAATATCCGTCGCTTTCAAAATCGCTCCTCAGTTACGCCGTCGTTCTTAACTGCCCAGCTGCACCGGTAAGCGATACGAACGCGTGAGCCCGGAAACGGTTGAATGGCGCCATTAGGTGGCGCTTATATTACGCCGATGTTGCGGTGCTGCAAAGTCTGATATTTCAAGCACTAACAGCCTGTCGGGCTTAGGCGTCCGACAGGCTGCTAAGAGCAAAACCGCCGGCGGATTTGGGATGAATCTGTATAGCACGTGAGTTCTGCCGGTTATGAGTTTTACGTAAATGAATGACATTCATTTACGTCTCGAATCTCCCCTCTCCGTCCCCTCATCCCCGCCCTTCTCCCGAAAGGAGAAGGGAGGCTCGAGCTTCCTCTCTCCCCTCGGGAGAGAGGTCAGGAGTGAGGGATCGAGAGAGGGCGGGGGTGAGGGATTGAGCGTGTCATGCAGTTAAGAAAAGCTCAATAGGCAATATCTGTGGGACCTTCGTTCCAGTGTCACCTTGTCATTGGTGGCGTTGAATCAAATTAAAAAAAAGCGCACAGCCAGCAATTTTCCAGAGCGCTTTGGTTTGCTCGAGTTGACTTGTTGAAGACGACGGCCTCGTTGCCAGCGCCTCCGGCGCGCAGCGGCAACGCTGCGCCGATTTAATCAGCCGCTGGAACCCGGGTAGGACTAGAATGGTCGAATACTCTACACGGGGGCATGGTATGAAGCCAAAAATCACCGCAGCCTGGGAGCAGCTTGGCGCCGTCGGCGGCACGCGCTATGACTTGTCGAAGTGGACCAAAGATCGCTCGACCCTCTGGGTCACGCTATGGTCCGACCAGCTGAAGCGTGTGAAGAGCGGTGTCTATCGCTATACCTTGTGCGAAGACAAGGACCTTGAGTGCCGTACGGGTGCGCGCCATCACGCCAATGTCTGCGAGGCCATCAAGCGCGGCGTGCCCATGCGCGGGTTTCTAGTGTGGCCCAACAAGGGGGTGAGCGCTCAAGGCAATCGCGGCGTCGAGGACGCGGATCCGACGCGGCAATACAAGGTCGAGGTCGAGAGCCGCGACGGTAATCATATTGTGGCGCTCGCTAAGGGGGTGCAGTAAGGCTGCCGCTGGCGAACGGCTCGAAGCGCCGCCTGACGTTCAGGGCGCGTCGCCCCGGGGAGGCGCTCCCGCATCCGGCGGCTGATCCGGATTCTGCGCCGGCTCGGGATGGTTCTGCTCCTGATTGCTCTGCTCCAGTTTGCGCAGCCGTTTCTCTTCCTGCTTTCTTTTCTTCGCTAATTCCTTCTGACGCTTTTCATACTGATAATTAGGTTTTGCCAATTTGTCGTCCTCTTGGAAGGTGGTTTCATGATGCCTTCTGTGCTTAACGCCTCGTATCAGACTCCGTTTAGCCGTGCCGTGTCAAGAAGTGATCCAATTGGCCACGCATCGGCATCCACCCGGATCTGCATTGAATTCCAGTCGCGTTATTTCTTGGGCATGTAAAGATCGGTAATCGACCCTTCCGCGATCTCCGCTGCGAAGAACACCGTTTCGGAGAGGGTCGGATGCGGATGAACGGTGAGGCCGATGTCGGTCGCATCGGCGCCCATTTCCAGCGCGAGCACGGTTTCGGCGATGAGTTCGCCGGCGTTCACCCCCACTATCGCCGCGCCGAGCAGGCGGCGGTTGTTCTTGTCGAACAGGAGTTTCGTCATGCCGTCGTCGCGGCCGGTCGCGAGCGCGCGGCCGCTCGCCGCCCACGGAAACACCGATTTTTCGTATTCGATGCCCTCGGCCAGAGCCTGGGTTTCGGTCAGCCCCATCCACGCGATCTCGGGGTCGGTGTAGGCCACCGACGGAATGGTGCGCGCGTCGAAAAACGCCTTGTGCCCGGCGATCACTTCCGCGGCGGTCTTGCCTTCGTGCGTCGCCTTGTGCGCGAGCATCGGCTCGCCGCAGATGTCGCCGATCGCGTGGATGTGCGGCACGTTGGTGCGCAATTGCTTGTCCACCGGGATGTAGCCGCGCTCGTTGACTGAAACGCCCGCGGCTTCGGCCTTGATCTCGTGCCCGTTGGGGCGGCGGCCGACCGCCATCAGGATGAAGTCGAAAACTTCCGCCTTCGGCGCGTTTTCGCCTTCATAAATAACCCTCAGTCCGTTCTGCTCCGGTTCGATCCTCGAGACTTTGGTTTTCAGCAGGATTTTTTCGTAGCGCTTCTCGATCCTCTTGTGCAGGATCCTGACGATGTCCTTGTCCGCGCCCGGAATCAACGAATCCATGAGTTCGACCACGGTGATCTTGGCGCCCAGCGCGTCATAAACCGTCGCCAATTCCAGGCCGATGATGCCGCCGCCGATCACCAGCAGGCGCTTCGGCACTTCGGGGAGTTCCAGGGCGCCGGTGGAATCGAAGATGCGCCTGTCTTCGTACGGAAAGCCTGGAATGCGCGCCACGCTGGATCCCGCGGCGATGATGCAGTGGTCGAAGGCAATGGTTTTCACGCCCTCGATGGTTTGTGCCTTGATGGTGTAGGGCGAAGCGAATTCGCCCTTGCCTTGCACGACCTGCACCTTGCGCTGCTTGGCGAGGCCGGCGAGACCCCTGGTGAGCTTGCCGACCACGCCCGCTTTCCATGCGCGGAGTTTGTCGATCTCGATCTTCGGCTTGCCGAAGCTGACGCCGGCGTGCGCCATCTCGCCGGCTTCGGTGATCACCTTGGCCACATGCAGCAGCGCTTTCGACGGAATGCAGCCGACGTTGAGGCACACGCCGCCCAGCGTCGGGTAGCGCTCGATCAGCGCCACTTTCCTGCCGAGATCGGCGGCGCGGAACGCCGCGGTGTAACCCCCCGGCCCGCCGCCCAGCACCACGACTTCGGCGTGCATGTCGGCGCTTTGCGCGACAGGCGAGAGGCGAGAGGCGGGAGGCGCGGCAGGGGCCGCTGCGCGGCCGGCATTGCTCTCAGGCGGTGGAATGGAGGGCGTCGGTGCTTCCGTCCCCGCGGCAGGCTGGGCCGGGGTGGGCACTTTGGCGGCTGCGCCCGCTTCGCTTGCTTCGAGCACGAGGATCAGCGCGCCTTCGGCAACCTTGTCGCCGACCTTGACCTTGAGTTCCTTCACCACACCGGCGGCAGGCGAGGGCACCTCCATCGTCGCCTTGTCCGACTCCAGGGTGATCAGCGAGTCTTCCTTGTTGACACTGTCGCCGGGTTTGACCAGGACCTCGATGACCGGGATGTTCTTGTAATCACCGATATCGGGGACTTTGACTTGGATGATGGCCATATCAAGAGGTGAACGAGTGAACAAGTGAACGAGTGAACGGGGAAAGGCCGTTGCGAGCCCTTGGCGGAGCATCGGGGCGAACAGCTTTCACTCGTTCACCCGTTCACCCGTTCACCCGTTCACTGCCGTATGTGTCCGTCGCCCAACACGATGTACTTGAGCGAGGTCAGTCCTTCGAGCCCCACCGGTCCGCGCGCGTGCAGCTTGTCGGTGGAAATTCCGATTTCCGCGCCCAGCCCGTATTCGTAGCCGTCGGCAAAACGCGTCGAGGCATTGACCATCACCGAGCTCGAATCGACTTCGGCGAGGAAACGCCGCGCGCGCGTGATGTCCTCCGTGACGATCGCATCGGTGTGCTGCGAGCCGTAGGTGGTGATGTGCTCGATCGCCTGATCGAGCCCGTCCACCACGCGCACGGAAAGAATCGCCTCGAGGTATTCAGTGTACCAGTCTTCCTCGGTCGCGGCCTTCATCCCGGGCACGATCTTGCGCGCGGCGGCATCGCCTCTAAGCTCGATGCCTTTTTCGAGATAGATCTTGCACAAGGGCGGCAGCACTTTGTCGGCGATGCCCTTGGCCACGAGCAGCGTTTCCATGGTGTTGCAGGTGCCGAGGCGCTGCGTTTTCGCGTTGTCGGCGATGCGGATCGCCTTGTCGAAATCGGCCTTGTCGTCGATGTAGGTATGACACACGCCGTGCAGGTGCTTGATCATCGGTATGCGCGATTCGCGCATCAGCCGCTCGATCAGGCTCTTGCCGCCGCGCGGCACGATGACATCGACGTAATCCTGCATGGTGATGAGTTCACCCACCGCGTTTCGGTCGGTGGTTTCGATCACCTGCACCACGGTTTCGGGCAGCCCCACCGCTTTCAGCCCTTCGTGCACGCACGCGGCAATCGCCTGGTTGGAGTGGATCGCCTCCGAGCCGCCGCGGAGAATCGCGGCGTTGCCCGATTTGAGGCACAACCCTGCGGCATCGGCGGTGACGTTGGGGCGCGATTCATAAATGATGCCGATCACGCCGAGCGGCACGCGCATCTGGCCGACCTGGATGCCGGAGGGCCGGTACTTGAGCCCGATAATTTCCCCGACGGGATCGGGGAGCTTTGCGATCTGCATCAGGCCGTCGGCCATCGCTTCGATGGTTGTGGTGGTGAGCGTGAGCCGGTCGATCGACGCCGCATCGAGCTTTTTCTTCCTTGCCGCTTCGAGGTCGCGCGCATTCGCTTCGAGCAGGCGCTTCGCCTTGCGCTCGAGCGCCTGCGCAATCACCGTGAGCGCCTGGTTCTTGGCATGGGTGCCGGCTTTCGCGATGAAACGCGACGCAGCCCGGGCCTCGCGGCCTACGCCGTGCATGTATGTTTGCACATCCATTGATTATCTCGCGGGCACGAGGTCTTAGAACAGGGCCGGCTGATCGCGGACCGCTTCACTCGAGCGCGCAGCGGCCATTTTACCGCGTTTCGGCGCGGGATTGGCGGCGGCGCCGTGGGCGAATCGGAGGCCCAGTTGCAGCAACTCGTCCCACACGTCGCCCTTGGCGAGCCCCTTGATCGTGCGGTCGATCGCCGCGGCGTGCCGCAGGGCCTCGGCGACCTGCGCGAGCGAAAACCGTTTCACATTCTGCTGCATGAGATTCTGGTGCGCGCTGCCCCAGATCTTCGCCTCGCGCCATAACATGGAAATCGGCTTGCCGGACGCGACGCCGGTGATGATCTTGCCGATGGCGCGGATTTCCTCGCACATGGTCCACAGCACGAGCGGCGGCGCAGCGCCTTCGCCCCTCAGCCCATCGAGCATGCGCGCGAGATGCGGCGGATCGCCTTCAATCATCACCGGGCCGAGGTTGAACACGTCGTAGCGCGCGACGTCGAGTACCGCATCGCGCGCCTGCTCGAACGTAATTTTACCGGCGGGGAAAAGGAGCGCGAGCTTCTGCACTTCCTGGTACGCGGCCATGAGATTGCCTTCGACCCGATCGGCGATGAAATCGAGCGTCTCCGCGCCGGCGTCCTGGTTCTGGGCGCGGAGCCGCCCGGCGAGCCACTGCGGCAGCGCCTTGCGCGGCACGATCTTCGCCTCGACCATGACGCCGGCGCGATCGAGCGCCTCGAACCAGCCGGTCTTCTGCGCGCGCCAGTCAACGCCGGGCAGATAGACGAGGGTGACGGTGTCGGGGGGCGGCGCCTCACAGTAGGCCTGCAGCGCTGCGCTGCCCTCAGCGCCCGGTTTGCCGGTGGGAATCCGCAACTCGAGGAGCTTCTTCGAGGCGAACAGCGACCGGGAACCGCCGGCCATTGCGAGTTGGCTCCACTTGAATCCGGAGTCGACGGAGAGGATATCGCGCTCCGCATAACCGTCGGCGCGCGCCTTGGCGCGGATGCGGTCGCTCGCTTCGAGCGTGAGCAACGGCTCGTCACCGAACACCGTGTAAAGAGCTTTCAGCTCGCGGGAGAGGTGCTGCGGCAGCTGCTCGGTGGTTATTCGCATTGCCGGGTGAACGGTGAGTAGTAAGCTGCTTTTGACTGCCAGATGCGGTTTTTCACCATTTACTTGGTTGCTACGCGGGCAGCGTGCAGCCGGCGCACGAGTTGCTGCACGGCGTCGGTTTGCATGTCGCGGAAGAGCAGCGCTTCCTCCGACTCCTTCGCCAGTGCTTCGGTGTCGTTGAACGAGAAGTCGCGCTGCAGCACGATTTCGGTCGGTGGGATGTATTCAGTGGCGCCCTTGCTGTCCGTAAGGCGATATGACACGCGATACCTGATCTGATACTCCCGCACCCGCCCGCCGCCGGAGAGCGAGAGAATCTGCTTCTCGCGCACCTCGTTCATGATCTGCAGCACCACCTGCGCGTTGTCCGGCTTATCGGTGATCCGGGCCTGACTGCCCGTCGCGACCGCACGCTTTAACTGGACCGCGAACTGCGAGCTCGGCGCGGCCTGCACGTACATGCTGTCAAACGGCAGGGTTGCCGCACCGCGCAGCTTGAAGCCGCAGGATGTCAGCAGCAGGGCTGCTGTCAGAACGATGAACGATGAACGATGAATGATGAACAAGGGCAGACCCCAACCCGGTCTCTCGGTTAACCGATTATAGCGGAATGCAGACGCTCATCGGTCGTTGTTGCGAAACACGAAAGCATTCTACTGCTTTTCGTTCATCATTCATCATTCCGCGTTCATCGTTAAACTACCACGTTCACGAGTCGTCCCGGCACGACCACCACCTTCCTGACCGGCTGGCCGTTGATGAACTTCTGCACGTTGGCGTTGGCGAGCACCAGTTTCTCGATCGCCAGGCGGTCGGCCTCGCGCGGCACGCGCACGTCGCCGCGTTTCTTGCCGTTGACCTGCACCACGAGCTCGATCTCGTCTTCGATCAGCGCTGCGGGATCAGGCTCGGGCCACGGTGCGGTAAGGATGTCGGCGCCGAACCCGAGCTCCTGCCACAGGTGGTGCGACACGTGCGGGGTGATCGGGGACAGCAACCGCAGCAGGATGGAGCAGCCCTCATGCAGCATCGCGCCGGTGAGCACGGAGTCGGCGCTGTTTTTCTGGGCGGATTCGAGCGCATTGAGAATTTTCATCGCCGCGGAAGCGACCGTGTTGAACTGGTGGCGCGCCATGTCGTAGTTGGCCTGCTTGAGCACAGCGTGCACTTCGCGCCGCGCCGCGGCAAACTCGGCCGGTAGTGCCGCACCCTGCGGCGCCTGCGCCGATCCCGCTCCCATCTGGCTGAATTCGCGGGCGAACGTCCATAAGCGACGCAGGAAGCGCGCCGCACCTTCCACCCCGCTGTCCGACCATTCGAGCGACTGTTCGGGCGGGGAGGTGAACATCATGAAAAACCGCGCAATGTCGGCGCCGTAGTGATCGATCAGCTCCTGCGGGTCGACGCCGTTGTTCTTCGACTTCGACATCGTGCCGATACCGCCCGATTCCACCGGCTGTCCGTCGGACTTGAGCACGGCGCCGATGCGGTTGCCCTTGTCGTCGACCTTCACCTCGACATCGGCGGGATTGAAATAGCTGATGCGCCCGCCGTCGGTCTTGCGGAAGAAGATGTCGTTGAGCACCATGCCCTGCGTGAGCAGGTTGGTAAAGGGTTCGTCGAATTTCACGAGCCCCAGGTCGCGCATCACCTTGGTCCAGAAGCGCGAGTAGAGCAGGTGCAGGATCGCGTGCTCGATGCCGCCCACGTACTGGTCGACCGGCAGCCAGTATTCAACGCGCTCGTCGACCATTGCCTTGCCCTGATCGGCGCAGGCGTAACGGATGTAGTACCAGGACGAATCCACAAAGGTGTCCATGGTGTCGGTCTCGCGCCGGGCCGGTTTGCCGCATTTCGGACATGCGCAGTTGACGAAATCGGCGCGCTTGTTGAGCGGATTGCCGCTGCCGTCGGGCACGCAGTCTTCCGGAAGCACGACCGGCAACTGATTGTCGGGCACCGGCACGTCGCCGCAGGTTTCGCAGTGAATGATCGGAATCGGGCAGCCCCAGTAGCGCTGACGCGAGATGCCCCAGTCGCGCAAGCGGTAAAGCACCTGCTTGTCGCCCAGGTCCTTGGCCTTGAGATCGGCCGCGATGGCGTCGACCGCTTGCTCGTAACCGAGACCATCGTATTTGCCCGAGTTCATGCACGCGCCATATTCGACGTAAGCCGCCTTGAGTGGCAGCTCGAGAGCAGCATCTTTCGGCTTGATGACCGGCTCGATCGGCAGTCCGTATTGCGTCGCAAACTCGAAATCCCGCTGGTCGTGGCCCGGGACGCCCATCACCGCGCCTTCGCCGTAACCCATCAGCACGTAATTGCCGACCCACACCTCGACTTTCCCGCCGCTCAGCGGATGGACGACGAAAATGCCGGTGGGCATGCCATTCTTGTCCATGGTCGCCAGGTCGGCTTCCATCACGCTGCCGCGCTTGCACTCATCAACGAAGGCGGCGAGCTTGGCGTTGTCGCGCGCCGCGCGCTCGGCGAGCGGATGCTCCGCGGCAACCGCGACGAAAGTCACACCCATGATGGTGTCGGCGCGCGTGGTAAACACCCAGAGCCTGCCCTGCGACGGAAACCCACCCCCATCCCGGCCTTTCCCCTGAGAGGGAAGATGGGAACGGTTGACCGGATCGGTCAAATCATAGGTAAAGGCGAAGCGCACGCCATAGCTTTTTCCTATCCAGTTGGCCTGCATGGTCCTCACGCGTTCCGGCCAGCCGGCGAGCCCGTCGAGCGCGGCAAGCAACTCATCGGCGTACTTCGTGATCGCCATGTAGTACATCGGGATCTCGCGCTTTTCGACCGGCGCGCCGGTGCGCCAGCCGCGGCCGTCGATCACCTGTTCGTTGGCGAGCACGGTCCGGTCAACGGGGTCCCAGTTCACGACGCCGGTTTTCTTGTAGACGAGGCCCTTCTCGATCATTTTCAGGAACAGCCACTGGTTCCAACGGTAATAGTCGGGCTTGCAGGTGGCGAGTTCGCGGCTCCAGTCGATGGCGAAGCCGAGCGACTGAAGCTGCTTTTTCATGTAGGCGATGTTGTCGCAGGTCCACTTCGCGGGCGGCACGTTGTTCGCCATCGCGGCATTCTCCGCCGGCAGTCCGAACGCATCCCACCCCATGGGCTGCAGCACGTTGTAACCCTTCATGCGGTGGTAACGGGTGAGCACATCGCCTATGGTATAGTTTCTGACGTGGCCCATATGCAACTTGCCCGAAGGGTACGGAAACATCGACAGGCAGTAATACTTGGGCTTGCCGCTCGCTTCGACGGCACGGAACGCGCCCTTCTCTTCCCAGTGCTTTTGGGCTTCGCGCTCGATTACGCGCGGGTTGTATTTCTGCTGCATGAGCGGAGTGTGAAAAAAGTCACGATTATAACTGCATTCAGCCTCACAGGCTTCGCCGTATAAGCCGGCAACAGGAGATCGACCATGCTACGCCAACTTGCAGCCGTGACCGCACTCATGCTGATGGCGTTGCCTCAGCTCGCGGCACAGACCTTGATCGTGGAGGGAGTGGTGAGCCCGGCCTGGGTGGAACGCGGCGGCAAGCGCGAACCGCTCGCGGTCGGCATGACGCTCAGGGACAAGGACAGGCTTCACACCGGACCCGGCTCGCGCGCGCTGCTGAGGATGGCCGAAGGCAGCGCGGTGAAGCTCGGCGACAACGCAATCCTTGCCGTGGATGACTTGCTCGAAAAGAGAGGCGCGGACATGCGCCGGGTGGTGACCGGCGCGCTCGACGTGGTGCGCGGCGCGTTCCGCTTCACTACCGGTGTGTTCGCCAAGCAACCCGCGGAGCGCGACCTCAAGATCAGGATTGCGACTGTCACCGCCGGCATTCGCGGCACCGATGTGTGGGGCAAGTCCGAGGCCGAGCGCGACATCGTGTGCCTGCTCGAGGGCAAGATCACCGTCGAACATGGCGGCAAGCAGTTCACGATGCAGGAGCCGCTGTCGTTTTTCATCGCGCCGCGCAAGGAGAAACCGCAACCCGTGGCGCCGGTTTCGAAGCAGCAGGTGGACCAATGGTCTGAAGAAACCGAGATTCGCGAAGGTAACGGCGCGTTCAGCAGGGGCGGGAAGTACAGGGTCGAGGTGGCGAGCACGCGGGATGACAACGCCGCGCAGCAAAGCCGCAGCAAACTGCGCGAGGCCGGCTTCCCTGCGGAAATCGCAACGGTCCGCGACGGTTATGGGAACGAGGAGTATTACGTGCGCATTGGCGGTCTTGCCGGCGCCAAGGACGCGCAAGCGCTGGCGGCAAAGCTCAAGGCGTTGGGCTTTGCCGAGGCGAGTGCACGATGAACCGCCGCCTCTACAGATGACACCGAGTTTTCTCGCAGGGCTCAACGAACAGCAGCTCGAAGCCGTCACGCTTCCCCACCAGTCCGCGCTGATTCTCGCCGGCGCCGGCAGCGGCAAGACGCGCGTGCTCACCACCCGCGTCGCGTGGCTGATCCAGACCGGACAGGTGAGTCCGCAGGGGCTGATCGCGGTGACCTTCACCAACAAGGCGGCGAAGGAAATGCTGACCCGCATCTCGGCGATGCTGCCGATCAACACGCGCGGCATGTGGGTCGGCACCTTCCACGGCCTGTGCAACCGGCTGTTGCGTAGCCACTATCGTGAAGCCGGGCTGCCGCAGCTGTTTCAGATCCTCGATACGCAGGACCAGCTCGCGCTCGTAAAGCGGCTCATGAAGAGCATGAACCTGGACGAGGAGCGCTATCCGCCGCGCCAGGCGCAGTGGTTCATCGCCGCGAACAAGGAGGAGGGACGGCGCGCGCAGGAGGTCGAGGTCCACGACGATTTCTCGCGGCGCATGCAGGAGATCTACGCCGTCTACGACGAGCGCTGCCAGCGCGAGGGCGTGGTCGATTTCGCGGAACTCCTGCTGCGTTCGTATGAGCTCCTGTCGCGCAGCGCGGCGCTGCGCGAGCACTATCGCAACCGCTTCCGGCATATCCTGGTGGACGAATTCCAGGATACCAACCGGCTCCAGTACCGCTGGCTGCAGTTGCTGGCTGGAACTCCGCCGGCACCAGCCCTCACCCCCGCCCCTCTCCCGAACGAGGGAGAGGGGGGATTTGTGCGCCTTCGGCATTCAATGGACGGTGCCATGCCCTCTTCGAAAGGGAACGAGGGTAACGCGATCTTCGCGGTGGGGGACGACGATCAATCGATCTACGCGTTCCGAGGCGCATCTGCCGCGAACATGCAGGACCTGCAGCGCGATTTTCACATCGAGAAGGTCATCAAGCTCGAGCAAAACTACCGCTCGCAGGGTCACATTCTCGACGCCGCCAATGCGCTGATCCGCCGCAACCGCCGCCGGCTGGGCAAGAACCTGTGGACCTCCGAAGGCAAGGGCGAGCCGCTGCGGGTGTATGAGGCGGCGACCGATCTGGAGGAAGCAGGCTTCGTCGTCGACGAAGTGAAGGCGCTCAACGCCGAGGGCATCGCGCTCGCCAACATCGCGGTCCTCTACCGGTCGAATGCCCAGTCGCGGGTGCTCGAACACGCGCTGTTCAGCGCCGCGGTCTCGTATCGCGTCTACGGGGGCTTGCGCTTCTTCGAGCGCCAGGAGATCAAGCATGCGCTGGCGTATCTGCGCCTCGTCGCCAATGCGGACGATGACGGCGCGCTCCTGAGGGTGATCAATTTCCCCACCCGCGGCATCGGCGCGAGGAGCCTCGAGCAACTGCAGGACATGTCGCGCGAGCGTGGCATCAGCCTGTGGGCGGCGGCGGTTGAAAAAGCGAGAGGCGAGAGGCGAGAGGCGAGAGGCGTCGTCGGCTTCGTCGCGTTGATCGAGGCGATGAAAAACGCGACGCAAGGCTTACCGTTGTCTGAAGCGATCGAGCACGTGGTCGAGGCAAGCGGGCTGAAGCAGCACTATCGGGCGGAGAAGGAAGGCGCCGACCGGCTCGAGAACCTGGCCGAGCTCATTAATGCTGCCGCGACCTTCGTCGCGGAGCGCGACGTGCAGCCCGCGGGCGAGGGGGTGCAGATCGACGAGCCCGACGAGCTCACCGCGTTTCTCGCGCATGCCGCGCTGGAAGCCGGTGAGCATCAGGCGGCAACCGGGTCCGACGCGCTGCAGCTCATGACCGTGCACTCGGCAAAGGGTCTCGAATTCCACAGTGTTTTTGTGAGCGGACTCGAGGAGGGGTTGTTCCCGCACGAGAACAGCCTGACCGAGACCGACGGCATCGAGGAGGAACGGCGGCTCATGTACGTCGCGCTCACCCGCGCGCGGCGGCGGCTCTATCTCTCGTTCGCGCAAAGCCGGATGCTGCACGGCCAGACGCGCTACGGCATCGCGTCGCGTTTTTTTCAGGAAATCCCGGAGCCGCTGATGCGGCGGGTGAATTCAGGATCAAGGATCAAGGATCGAGGATCGAGGAGCGGGGGCCAAGTGCACGGCAAGCTTGAGGTTGCCTCTCAATCCTCGGCCCCTCGCTCCGCTCTCCCCAATCCTGAATCCTGTATTCCGTGGCGTGTCGGGCAGAGCGTGCTGCATCCCAAGTTCGGCGCCGGCGTGATTGTCAGCGCCGAAGGGCGCGGAACGGAGGCGCGCGTGCAGGTCAACTTCCGCGGCTCGGGGCTGAAGTGGCTGATGCTCGAATACGCCAAGCTCGCGCCGGCGTAGCACGGGCGGCTACTTGAGGAACGGGTTGTTGCCGCCGCCGCTCGCCGCAGGGGAGATGGCGGGGGCGAAGATATCCTTGTAGCTCGCGTAGATGGACGGAATCAGCACCGGTGCGAGCAGCCAGATGCTCAAATCAAATTGCCGGAGGGAAACGCTTATAGGTGTCAACGCCAGGATTCCTGCCAGGATTACGGTTCCATAAACCAGAAACGGCAGTACGTTTTTCCAGCATGCCCCAAAACTTACGACTAACGAACGCGCTGGTTTGAGGTTCTCAAAGTAAACTAACAAGGGTGCATACCAAAGCGCCATCAAGAGGGGCAGCGAAAAAGTCAACGCAACCAATGCCCCAGTGAAGACTCTGGGTGCGGCGCGAAGAACGGCTTCCGCTGCTGCGGGGTCGGCGGCTCCACCAGAAGCGCTTTTCATGATGGTAATTGCAGCATCCCCCGTCATCATTGCTCCGATTATGAGCACAAGAAGATTACCCACCAGCGATATTCCCCCGAGAGTAACCAGATGCGCGGTGTTTTTTTGAAAGCCACAGATAAGATGGGTAATTTTCAGGTCCTGACCGCTCTCCAATGCTCTACATCCTTCCATTAGTCCCGCAAGTAGGACCGGCATTAAAAGCACGATAACGATACCAAGAACTGGTACGCGCACCAATATGGTGAAGGTGATGTAAAGGACGAGGATCAGCGTTATCCAAATGACGGGGTTTTTTCTGAACAGAGAGAATCCATCGACAATCCATTGCCACCCATGTCCTGCACTTACTGCGCGCGGTTCCATAGAGGTTTCCAATTTCTCTGGTTGAATGAAAATCCTCGTTTTGCCTGACCGGAGCAATTTTCGGTAGTTTGGTCTCTCGGAATTATATGCGAGTTAGATCGCGAGTGGCGGCAGATCGTGTTCGTTCGCGATATGCTGCTTCAGGATCTGGCGGAAGTGCCCCGGATCCTTGGCATGGGTGAGTTCGCCCGGGCGCGGCAGATGAAAGTCGTAGAGGCGCGATACCCAGAAGCGCAGGGCCGCGGCGCGCAGCATCACCGGCCAGGCGCCGCGCTCGATTGCGGTGAAGGGGCGCACCGCCCGGTAGGCTTCCAGCAGCGCCGCGGTGCGGACCGGATCGAGCCGGCCGCCATTCGCCATGCACCAGTCGTTGACCGCGATGGCGAGGTCGTAGAGCAACGCGTCGGTGCAGGCGAAGTAAAAGTCGATCACGCCCGTGATCTGGTTGTTGTCGAACAGCACGTTGTCGCGGAAGAGATCGGCGTGGACCACGCCGCGCGGCAGGTCGGAGAAGCGGTAAAGCGACTGGAAACGCACCTCCTCGCGCAGCAGCGCGGCGTCCTCCTCCGACAGCAACGGAATGATCTCGGGCATCACCGCCTTCCACCATTTCAGCCCGCGCGGGTTATCCATCCTGAGGGTGTAGGTCTTTCCGGCAAGATGCATGTTGGCGAGCATGACGCCGACCTGTGCGCAGTGGCCGGCCTGCGGGTCGAGGAGGTCCTTGCCCGCGAGGAAACTCACCAGGGCCGCCGGCTTGCCGTTGAGTTTTCCCAGCAGTTCGTTGTCGAGATTGGCGATCGGCTTGGGGCAGGGGATGCCGTGGCTCGACAAATGGGCCATCAGGTTGAGATAGAACGGCAACTCGTGGAGCTGGAGCTTTTCGAACAGCGTGAGGACGTAGCGGCCCTGGGTCGTGATGACGAAGTAATTGGTGTTCTCGATGCCGGCGGGGATGCCTTCGAGGCCGACCAGCACGCCGATCGAGTAGTTCCTGAGCCAGGCGCCGAGCTGCTCAGGTGTGACGGTGGTGAAAACAGACATGAATCGGGGGAGCAGTAAGCGGTAAGCAGTCAGCGGTAGCTGGGTGCCTGCCGGTCGTTACTGCTCACCGCTTGCCGCTCACCGCTCACATATCAGAACTGGTGTATTACCCACATCGGCGGTCGGATGCCGCTGTCCAGGCTGTCCTGCCGGCTGAAGCGGCCATCGCCTTTATGGTCGATCATGTAATAAGGCGCACCGCGGGCCGGTGTCACCTTGATCATGTAGAGTCTGCCGCCAACACGGTATTCCTCGACCGTGTCGGTGCCGCGCTTCAATATGGTCACCTGCGGCTCGAGCGCGGGGTCG
>MERI01000070.1 GCA_001772005.1 Betaproteobacteria bacterium RIFCSPLOWO2_12_FULL_62_58
TCCAGTTCGTGGTCGACTGCTTCCAGCGCGAGTGGTACGTGATCGCTCCAGACTGGCGCGGCTTCGGACTTACGGAGTGGGCGCGTCACGGCTACTGGTTTCCCGACTACTACGCCGATCTCGACGCTTTGCTCGACTTCTACCAACCCGATACGCCGGTCAATCTCGTGGGTCACAGCATGGGCGGTCTGATCGCCTGCACCTACGCCGGGAGTCGCCCGCGGCGCGTGGCGACAGTGGTGTCACTGGAAGGTTTCGGCCTTGCGCGCACCATGCCCGATCTCGCGCCCGAACGCTACCGGCGGTGGCTCGATGAGTTGAAAGATCCTCCGCGCTTCAAGCCTTATCGGGCGTTTACGGAAGTCGCGGCGCGCCTCAAGCGGAACAACCCGCGGCTGACCGACGATATGGCGGAGTTTCTTGCGCCGCACTGGGCGAAACAGGACCCGTCCGGGGACATCACGCTGGTCAGCGATCCGCGCCATAAGCTCGTCAATCCCGTTTTGTTCCGCCTGGAGGAGGTGCTTGCCTGCTGGCGTCAGGTCAGCGCGCCGGTGTTGTGGGTTTTTGCCCATGAATCAAGAGGCGCCGGTTATATCAAGGACACGCCCGTGCAACTGGCCGAGCGCAAGAGCGCATTTCGCGATTTCCATGAAGTCTGGCTCGACGAATGCGGCCACATGATGCACCATGACCAGCCGCGGCGGCTCGCGCAGATCGTCGAATCGTTCCTGAGAGAACCGCCCATCCCCATCCCCATCTCCACGCCACGAGAGGGGTCGGCAGGAGCGCCGAACGCGGAAAAAAAGGTGAGCGGTGAACGGTAACAAGACCCGGCCATGTGACCAAGCGAAGAAAAAAGCGCCGCCGGACGTGATTTGAGGGCGCGAAGACGAGAACGTGCCCTCACCCGCCGCATAGGCTGGTGCAGCCTATCGAGAGTTTTCCAACGCAATCCTGACGCGCCGCCTGCCGCGCGTCAGGTCCAACCACCTTAAACGTCAGTGACGCGGCGGAAGGCCAAGCCAAACGTCACTTCACGAATGCGTCCATGGCGTGGGGAAAGGCGAAGCCAAACGTACATATGAAAATGACTATCTTTCCGAGGTGAACGCACTTTTGCACTAAACTCATTTGCTTGAAACTCAGCCTGGATTCAGCCGTCGCCGTACTCCCCTGCGCAGTTTGATCCTGGTTGGACATGCCCTGTCTCCTGTAAATAGCCTGGGAATCATCGAGATGCGGAACGCCAGCAGCCGGACTGGCTGCCGCGGGAGCAAGCCGCTCCGCGTCCTCGATAGCAAATAGTCTAGCACTTCCGCCGTAGGGCAGGCGGATGTGAGGATTCTGCGGAGACTTGCGCAGATTATCGAAATTTGTCCAACACCATCCTGACGCGCCGCGCGCAGCCCGTCAGGCGAAATAACCTCAAATCTACATGAAAATGTCCATGATGTGGGGAAAGGCAAAACCAAACGTCACCAGGAAAATGGCCAGCTTTCCGATGTGAACGCACTTCTGCAACAGCTTCATTTCCTTGAACTTGAGAGCGGATTCAGCCGCCACCGCACTCCCAGCCTGAGCTTTCTTGGACATGTCTTGTCTCCAGTAAGGTCTGGTCAGATTCCATGGACAGGGAACGACAGCCGAACCTTGCAGCCGCCGTGCGAGCCAACAGCTCCGCGACCTTGATGCCGGCAGTCTGTAGCATCCCTCCTACGGCAAGCTTACGGGGACGGATGTGAAGATTATGTGAAACGGAATTTTGCCTGGCTTCGTCATTCCCTTCGCAACGCGGCAGAACGACGTCCTGAAACCTAGCAGCCTGTCGAACTTAACAGTCCGTGCAGGCTGCTAAGGAGTTTGTCGGAGCTAAGTCCGACAAACTCCTAGGGCGTCTGCTTCCGGCTCACGGTGGTCGTCCGGTAACGCGGCTGAGTCAGCACTTCGGGCTTCAGAATGTCGTCCAGCTGTTTCTTCGACAACCACCCCTTCGCCAGCACCAGTTCGTAGACGCTCTTGCCGGTCGCGTGCGCCTCCTGCGCGACCGCCGTCGTACGCTCGTAGCCAAGGTAGGGATTCAATGCGGTTACGATGCCGATCGAGTGCTGCACGAGGCCGCGCAGATGCTCGCGATTGGCGGTAATGCCTTTGATGCAGCGCTCGCGCAGCGTGTCGCAACCGTTCCTCAGGTGATTCAGGCTCTTGAACAGGCTGTGGGCGATGATGGGCTCGAACGCATTCAGCTGCAGCTGCCCCGCCTCCGCCGCGAAACTCACGGTGACGTCGTTGCCAATCACTTCGAAGGCGATCTGGTTCACCACTTCCGGGATGACCGGATTGACCTTGCCCGGCATGATGCTTGACCCCGCCTGCATCGCCGGCAGGTTGATCTCGCCGAGCCCTGCGCGTGGGCCGGAGGACAGCAGCCTTAAATCGTTGCAGGTCTTGGAGAGCTTCACCGCAACGCGCTTCAACACGCCGGAGAGCTGCACGAAAGCGCCGGCGTCCTGTGTTGCTTCGACCAGGTTGCTTGCGGTGATGAGCGAAACTCCGGTGATGTCAGAGAGTTTCCGACACGCGAGCGCCGCGTAATCGGGATGCGCGTTGATGCCGGTGCCGATCGCGGTGGCGCCAAGATTGATTTCGTGAATCAGCAGCGCCGCTTCCTTCAACCGTTGCTCGTCCTCTTCCAGCATCACCGCGTAAGTCGAAAATTCCTGCCCCAGCGTCATCGGTACCGCGTCCTGCAGTTGGGTGCGCCCCATCTTCATGACATCGGCAAACTCTGCCGCCTTGGCTTCGAACGCCGCGCGCAGTTCGGCCATCGCCCGGGTCAAGCGCTGGATGCCAAAATGGAGGGCTACTTTGACCGCGGTCGGATAGACATCGTTGGTGCTCTGGCTCATGTTGACGTGCTCGAGCGGATGCAAATATTTGTATTCGCCCTTTTTGTGCCCCATGAGTTCGAGGCCGCGGTTGGCGATCACCTCGTTTGCGTTCATGTTGGTCGAGGTGCCCGCCCCGCCCTGTATCACGTCGACGACGAAATCGTCGAGCAGAGCGCCGCCGCGGATCTCCTCGCACGCCCTGATGATCGCCCGCGTCTTCTCGTCGTCGATGAGCTTCAGTTCACTGTTGGCGAGCGCCGCCGCCTGCTTGACGCAGGCGAGCGCGACCACCAGATCGGGATAAATCGAGATTGAAGTGCCGGTAATCGGAAAGTTCTCGAGCGCGCGCAGCGTGTGCACGCCGTAGTAAGCAGCGGCGGGTACGGCGCGGTCGCCGAGCAGATCGTGCTCGATACGGCTGTTCCTGGACATTGCGCTTCTCCTTGTGGCTGTCCTGTAACGCGGGTCGAAAGAAGCTCCGTGTATGTTCCGCGCGCGGCGTGATCGTGACAAGTCGCGGCGCTGGACGGCGTCCACGCGTAGCGCACCGTGTTTACGCAAGAGACGACTGGTCCTAGCGCACGCTGCGCGGTGGAGCGATGCGTATCATTAGCAATCAGGAGCTTAGATGCGCTTTTTACTCGCACGCCGCGGGGTGATCCCCCGCAAAACAAAGCGGGTGTCGCCTCGACGCTGATCTACTGGACAACCCAAAACCGTTCAGCTAGATTGATTTCGTCCGTTCAACAAGTTACGGCAAGCCAGCAAGAAATCTGAACCAAGATTCCACCATCAGGAGAAACCTATGAGCCGTATGTCGAAGTTCGCCTTTTCCCTGCTCGCGGTCGCGCTGATCGGCGCACCGGTCGCCGCCCAGGAACTGACCGGCACGCTGAAAAAGATCAAGGACACCGGTGCCGTGAAGGTTGGGCATCGCGACGCGTCGATTCCGTTTTCCTATCTTGATGATAAGCAGCGACCGATCGGTTACGGCGTCGACATTTGCATGAAAATCGTCGATGCGATCAAGGCTGAGCTCAAAATGCCCAAGCTCAAAGTCGAGTTCGTGCCGGTCACCTCCCAGACCCGCATCCCGATCCTCGCCGGCGGCAACATCGACATGGAGTGCGGCTCCACCACCAACAGCGTCGAGCGGCAGAAGCAGGTCGCCTTCGCGCCCACCTACTTCATGACCGGCACCAAGCTGATCGTCAAGAAGTCCTCCGGCATCAAGGGCTACGATGACCTCAAGGGCAAGACCGTGGTCTTCACGCAGGGCACCACCAACGAGCGTGCGATGAAAGCCTATAACGACGAGAAGAAGCTGGGCATCAACTTCATCCCGGCCAAGGACCATGCTGAGTCATTCCTGGCGGTGGAAACCGGCCGCGCGGTGGCGTTTCCGATGGACGACATCCTGCTCTATGGCCTGCGCGCCAGCGCCAAGAACCCGGCCGATTACGAGATCGTCGGCGAGTTCCTGTCGGACGACCCGTACGGGATCATGCTGCGCAAGGATGACACCGCTTTCAAGAAGCTCGTCGATAACACCCTAACCGGCCTCTACAAGAGCGGCGAAATCAACAAAATCTACACCAAGTGGTTCCAGTCGAAGATTCCGCCCAAGGGCATCAATCTGGGCTTCCCGATGTCCGATGCCCTCAAGGAACTGGTGAAGAACCCGAACGACAAGGGTGTCGAGGCCTGCGGCAAGATGAAGTGCTAGGAGTTTGTCGGACTTAGCCCGACAAACTCCTAATGCAGGCCTGGCGCCTTCGGCGGTAGGCTGCTAGAGAAGAAGGTTGGCATGTCGCAACACCGTGTTGGCCGGAACAAACGTCGGTTGCGTGGCGTTCCCTTCGCGTCATTCTTCGATTTCGTCCATCTTAGGATTTTGTCGGAACTAAGTCCGACAAAATCCTGCTGATCATGGACTTCAGCGTCTTTTTCCAGCCGGCATTCTCGGGTGGCGGTATCTATCTCGACTGGGTGCTCTCGGGTATCAAATGGACGCTCCTGGTATCGATACTCGCCTGGATCATTGCGTTCACGGTGGGCTCTGTTCTCGGGGTACTGCGCACCACGCCGCTCGCCATTCTGCGCGCCCCCGCGACCGCCTACGTAGAGGTCTTCCGCAACGTTCCGCTGCTGGTGCAGATGTTCATCTGGTACTTCGTTCTGCCCGAGATCGTGCCCCAGGGCATGGGCGACTGGATGAAGACCCAAATGCCGATGCCTGAGTTCTGGAATGCGGTGCTGTGTCTCGGTTTCTACACCGCGTCACGCGTCGCTGAGCAAGTGCGCTCGGGCATCCAGTCGATCCCCAGGGGCCAGACCTACGCGGGCCTCGCGACGGGCCTCACGCTGCCGCAGACTTACCGCTACGTCCTCCTCCCGATGGGCTATCGCATCATCATCCCGCCGCTCACCTCCGAGTTCCTGACCATTTTCAAGAACTCGTCGGTCGCGCTCACCATCGGCGTGCTGGAGCTAACCGCCCAGGCGCGGCAAATCTCCGAGTACACGTTCCGCACCTTCGAGGCCTTTACCGTCGCCACCGTGGTCTACGTGCTGATCACGCTCGCGGTGACGGTGGCGATGCGCGCGCTGGAGCACAAAGTGCGGGTGCCCGGCTACATCGGAGCCGCGGGAAAATAGCGCGCCATGTTCACCGGCTTCGATTTCGACGTCATTGCCAGATCGCTGCCCTACATGGGGCAGGGCATGCTGTTCTCGCTCGGGCTGACTTTCCTCTCCATGCTCGGCGGCATCTTCCTCGGCACTGTGCTCGCGCTGATGCGCCTCGCCCGCTTCAAGGTGCTCAACGTGCCGGCGGGCGGCTACGTGAACCTGCTGCGCTCAACGCCGCTCATCCTGGTGATCTTCTGGTTCTATTTCCTGGTGCCACTCGCGCTGAAGAAGATCTCGGGCGATCCCTACGCGCAGGGCATCGGGCCGTTCTACTCGGCGCTGATCGCGTTCACGATGTTCGAAGCGGCATACTATTGCGAGATCATCCGCGCCGGCATCCAGAGCGTACCGCGCGGCCAGGTCCATGCCGCCTATGCGCTCGGCCTCACTTACGGACAGGCGATGATGAAAGTCATCCTGCCGCAGGCATTCCGCAACATGGTCCCGATCCTGCTCACGCAGGGCATCATCCTGTTCCAGGACACTTCCCTCGTGTATGTGGTCGGGCTCACCGACTTCATGGGCGCAGCGAGCAAGGTGGCGCAGCGCGATGGGCGACTCGTCGAACTGTACCTGTTCGCGGCGCTCATCTACTTCCTTTTCTGTTTCTCGGCCTCATACTTCGTCAAATGGCTGCAGGCGCGCTACCATGTCGGCCGCTAAGGAACCGTCATGATCGAAATCAAGAACATCAGCAAATGGTACGGCGCATTCCGGGTCCTCACCGACTGCACTACCAAGGTCGACAAGAGCGAGGTGGTCGTGGTGTGCGGACCGTCGGGGTCCGGCAAGAGCACGCTGATCAAATGCGTGAACGGACTCGAACCATTCCAGCAGGGCGACATCTTCGTCGATGGCATATCGGTCGCGGCGAAGGGCACCAACCTGCCGAAATTACGCTCCCGCATCGGCATGGTGTTCCAGAACTTCGAATTGTTCCCGCATATGAACGTGACCGACAACATCACCCTGGCGCAGATCAAGGTGCTGGGGCGCAGCCAGGAAGAAGCCCGTGAGAAGGCGCATGCGCTGCTGAAGCGCGTCGGGCTGAGTGAGCAGGCCCCCAAGTACCCCGGACAATTGTCCGGCGGTCAGCAGCAGCGCGTCGCGATTGCGCGCGCGCTGGCGATGGACCCGATCGCGATGCTGTTCGATGAGCCGACCTCGGCGCTCGATCCGGAAATGATCAACGAGGTTCTGGATGTGATGGTCGAGCTCGCGCAGGAAGGAATGACGATGATGGTGGTCACGCACGAAATGGGCTTCGCGCGCAAAGTCGCGCACCGCGTCGTCTTCATGGATGAGGGCCGGATTGTCGAGGACGCAGCCAAAGAAGACTTCTTTGGCAAGCCCCGCTCCGAACGTGCGGTGCAGTTCCTGTCGAAGATTTTGCATCATTGATGCAAGATTACATTCATGAACCGCCAAGGCGCCAAGAAGATCTGAAACGGGGCCGCAGATGCACGCCGATAAACACGGATGACGTATCAGCAGACCCCAAACATTCGAGTGTGGACGCAAGGTCGTGACTACGTTGAAGCCGCGGAGATTCTGCTGGACTACAACCGGATTCAACCCGCGGCAGTCATGGCCGCCTTGGCTCTTGAGATATTCATAAAGTCATTCTCAGCCATCAGGCATCGGACGGGCCATGCCACAACCGATCATGGTCACGGCCTCAGTAATATGTTCAAGTGCATCGATTCGCAGACTCGGGCCGAGCTGCTTGCCTGCTCAAACGAAGTCGACTCGTCAATTGATTTCCTGTCGGAGCTGAAAAAGCACGATGGCGTTTTCGTTTCTGTACGCTACTGGTACGAACCCGCCGCACCTTTATCCGTCGGGTCCGACATTATTCATTTCGCCCGTCATGCGTGTGATTCCGTATTTCTTCTCTGACGTAAATGCGGTGTATAGCCGGCTGCTGGCGTGGTCCAACAGGCGCTTCCAGCAGACGTCCCTGTCACCGGCTTCGCGGTGCCAGGGCCGCGGCTGAAGCTGGGCGTTGAGGTTGTAGAAAAACCCCCTTTTTGCGTCGTTCGCGAGCGCGCGAGATCGTGCTGGCGCAATCACAAGTCGCTTGAGGCAGAGAAT
>MERI01000071.1 GCA_001772005.1 Betaproteobacteria bacterium RIFCSPLOWO2_12_FULL_62_58
AGCGCCTTGCGGATTTCACGGAGGAGGGAAACATGACGCGCTGGTGTTGGATACTGGTCGGCGGGCTGGGCTGCGCCGGCGCCGCGGTTGCGGCGGAACGGCTCGATTATCCGGTGCGGCCGATCCGCGTTATCGTGCCCAACGCGCCCGGCAGCACCACGGACCTTCTGGGGCGCATCGTCTTCACCCGCATGTCCGATCGGCTCGGCAAGCAGCTTGTCGTCGACAACCGGCCGGGAGCCGGCGGCACCCTGGGCATGGAAATCGCCGCCCGCGCCGCGCCCGACGGTTACACCATCGCCGGCGTCGCCGCATCGCAACTCACGATCGCGCCCCACGTCTACCGCAAGGTCGCGTACGACCCGCTCCGCGACTTCGCGCCGGTAGGATTGTTCGTGACGGCGCAGACCGCGCTGTGCGTGCACGCGCAGCTGCCGGTCAAGACCGTACGCGATCTCGTCGATCTCGCCAAGGCGAAGCCCGGCCAGCTCAACATGGCATCGGCCGGTGTCGGCTCGACCAGCCACCTCGGCGGACTCATGTTCGCGACGCTCGCCGGCATCCCGGCCAACCACGTGCCATACAAAGGCGGCGGACCTTCGATCGCGTCCGTCGCGCAGGGAGAAGCGCAGTGGACGGTGCCTCCGCTGAGCGCGGCGATGCCCCAGGTCAGGGCCGGACGCATGCGCTGCCTCGCGACGGGAGGCGACCGCCGCTCGGCGGTCACGCCGGATCTGCCGACCATCGCCGAGGCCGGCGTGCCGGGGTTTCGCTTCTACGGCTGGAACGGCATCGTCGCGCCGCGGGCCACGCCGCGACCGATCATCGCGAAACTCAACCGCGTCATGGGTGAGGTGCTCGGCACGGCCGAGGTCCGCAAGCTCTACTTCGAGGTGGGGGAGGAACCGGTGCGGACCTCGCCGGAAGACTTCGGGAAACTCATCCGCGAGGATTACGAGCAGATGGGCAAGCTGGTCAAGCTCGCGGGGCTCAAGCCCGACTGAAAAGGTGACGAGAAAGGGTGACGAGGAAAGGTGACGAAAAAGGGTGACGGAAACCCCGTCACTTCCTCCGGTCACTTCCTTTCGTCACTTCCTTTCATCACTTTTTTTGTCACTTCTTTGCTAGCGCTAGCCGCGCCAGTTGTCGGCCGCGCCGCGCTTCCCGATTGCGGCTTCGAGCCTGGGCAGCGAGCGCACCGCGGCGTAACGCACCGACTTTCCCTTGGTGACGACCCAGCGGTAAGCGCTGCCTTTCGGCACGTGGATCACCGCGCCGGCGGTCACCCGCTTCTTCTGCTTGCCGACAACGGCATCCAACGCGCCGTCGATCACATAGACGAACGTTTCGTGCGGCGCGCGAGCCGCTTGCTCGGCGTGCCCCGGCGGCGATTCGACGAAACCGAACGCGATGTGGGCGCCCTCCACCCAGCGTTCGCAGTGGCCCGAGGCCGGCGGCGCATCGAGCGCGTCGATCATCGGGTAGTAACAGTTGCCCAGGCCCGCTACGATCGCCTTTGATTTTTCCGGTTCCTTCTTCTTTCCCGGGTATTTGCCGGCTTTGATATCTTGCGCGACCTTAGTCGCGGACAGCGCCTTGTCGGGCAACGCCTCGTCGGCCGCTGCGCCGATCAGCGTCCAGGTGCGGTCCTTGATGTAAAGATAATGCAGATCGCCCTCCTCGGTCGCCTTGAAACCGTGCCGCGCGTAGGGTGGAATGTGCACGAAGATGCCGGGCGGCACGATGCGCCGGTCGCTACCAACCACGCAATTGATCTTGCCTTCGAGAGGAAAGGCCATCAGCTCGTTCGGATGGTAATGCAGCTCGGAGCCCGTGCCGACACGCTTGGTCACCATGCGGAAATACATGTACTCGCCTTCGATCACCGGCCCCTCGGCGGTCGACAGGTGAGGATTGAATCGATACGACTTGAAGTTCTCAAAGCGGTAAAACGGCATTAGTCGGTCCTTTTCGGAAAATCACTGCGTGTGCGATCGATGGTGCTTTACTTGACGAGCCCCAATTCCCTGAGCAGCCGCGCGTAGGTTTTCTCCTCTTCCTCAAGCCAGTCGGTAAACGCCTTGCCGACCACCCACTGTGCGACCACTTCATACTGTTTCACGTACTGCTTCCACTCGGGCGTGCCGCGGGTGCGGTCCAGCGTTTTGACGTAGAACTCGGCGGCCTCGGGCGGGATGCCGGGCGGGGCGACGACGCCCCGGAATTGCTTGAGCGTGCGAAATTTCATGCCGAGAGACTCGAAGGTGGGCAGACTTGGGTACTGCTCGAGCGGGATCGAAGTTGCGAGTGCCCGCAGCTTGCCCGCCTTCACATGCTGGTCCGCCTCCGACAGCTGTTCCATGATGAAATGCACGTGGTTGCCGAGCAGCGCCACCACGGATTCGGCGCTGGTCTTGAACGGTGTGAACGCAATTTCCACCTTCGCCTCGTCCCCCATCATCTTGCCCATCAGCGAGGGCGGTCCCCCGAACGCCCCGCCGCCCTGCAGCATCCCCTTGGGTTTCTGGCGCGCGCCCTCGATCAGGTCCTTGACGCTTTTGAACGGCGTGTCGGCGTTGACAAACAGCACTGTCGGCTCGATCACCATCAACGCAATGGGCGTAAAGCTGCGCGCGCTGATCTCCGAGCGCGTGCGCAGCGGCGCGACCATCATCTGCGGCGTGTAACCGAACAGCATGTGGGTGTTGCCGCTGTTTTGTACCGCCACGTGACGGCGCGCCTTGTCGCCGCCCGCGCCGGTGATGTTTTCGACCGCAGTCTGGCGCGGCACCAGCTTGTGCCTGGTCCAGATGTCCGCCACGGTCCGTAGAAAAACATCGATGCTGGCGCCGGGAGTCGCGTGGGTGACGAGCACGACTTTGTCGTTGGGTGCCCAGTCCGCGGCACCGGCGCCGCCGGCCTTGATCAGGACGATAACGCTGACGAAAGTTGCGGCAGCAGCGATTGCGGCTTTGCCTCTGGGCGTTGTCATGGTCTCCTCTCAAGCATTGCGCGCCACTGCCGGGCGCCATTATGGAGCGCGGCAAGCGCTGGGAGCATGGTATCCTGCTCGCCCAGGGAGAACAACATGCACCAAACGCCGCAGAGGCAACTCATCGACCCGATGAAGTACATCGATCTCGAGCTCTACCGCAAGGCGTTTCCGGCGAGGTAGGCGCGAATGGATTCCGGTTTACACTTCCTGACCGTCGCCGAAGCCGCCAGGATGATTGAAGCGCGCAAGCTCTCGCCGGTGGAGCTCACACGGGCGCACCTCGACCGCATCGCGGCACTCGATCCGCAACTTAACGCCTACATCACGGTCACCGCCGATCTCGCCGTGAAGCAGGCAAAGAAGGCGGAGCGGGACATCACAAAAGGAAACTACCGCGGCCCGCTGCATGGCATTCCGTTCGGGCTCAAGGACATCTACAACACCAGGGGCATCCTCACTTCGGGGCATTCCCGGGTCTGCATCGACAACATCCCCAGCGAAGATGCGACCACGACGCGCAAGCTCTATGAAGCGGGCGCAGTGCTGCTCGGCAAGCTAGCAACCCACGAGTTCGCGCACGGCGGGCCCTCGTTCGACCTGCCATGGCCGCCGGCGCGCAATCCGTGGCACCTCGAACACTTCACGGGCGGATCAAGCAGCGGCGCCGGCGCGGCGGTCGCGGCGGGGCTTGCGCCGTTTGCGCTCGGCTCCGACACGGGCGGCTCGATACGCGGACCGGCCTCCTTCTGCGGCATCGTCGGATTGATGCCGACCTACGGGCTGGTAAGCCGCACGGGTGTCATCCCCAACTCGTTCACCTTCGATCATTGCGGCCCGATGACGTGGACGGTGGAAGACTGCGCCATCGTGCTGCAGGCGCTCGCCGGTTACGACCCGCGCGACGCCGGCAGCATCGAACGCCGCGTTCCCAATTATCGCGCCGCACTCAAGCGCGACATCAAGGGGATCAGGATCGGCGTGCTGCGGCACTACTGGGAGGAGGACCTGCCCGCGCACGAAGACTTGCGGCGTGCGATGGACGAGGCGACAGCGGTCTTCAGGAAGCTCGGCGCGAAGGTCGAGGACTGCCGCTCGCGACCGATGATGGACTCGCTCGACGTCAAGGTCATCATCGCCGAGTCGGAGATTTTCTCCATCCACTACAAGGAGCTGGCCGCGCGCCCGGGCGATTTCGGCCGCGACTTTCTGGGCCGCATTCTCCCCGCGTGCCTGTTCCAGTCCGCGGACTACGTCGCCGCTTCGCGCGAGCACCGGCGCATCATGCATGAAAGCCGGCGGCTCTATGAAAAATACGACGTGCTGCTGACCGCCGGTTTCGGGCCGGCGCCGCGGCTCGACGCGCACAGGACGCTCAATTTCTGGCAGCGCTCCAACATATTTACCCCATCCAACGTGACGGCGGGACCTGCGCTCGAGCTGTGCAACGGTTTCTCGAAAACCGGGCTGCCGCTTGGCATGCAGGTGATCGGCCGGCCGTTCGACGAGCCGACCGTGCTGCGCGTGGGTTACGCCTACGAACAGGCGACAGCGTGGCGCGCGAACCGCCCCCTACTTGCACCGAGCGCCAAGCCGCCGCCGCTGACGCCCAAGGGCAACGAGCCGCAGGCGGGCGACATCGACGCGAAGACACGCGCGCTGGCGCTCGATATGGCGGCGCGCGCGGGACTCAGACTCAACGAATTCCAGCAGGCGATCCTGCTCGAAGCCGCGCCCTACGCGCTGGCGATGGCGAGCCGCGTCCGCAAGGAGCGCGGCCGCTTCGAGGAGCCGGCGCTGATGTTCCGTTTCTCCAACTGAACGGGCGCTACACTATTGGGACAGATCAGGATACACAACACTGTCGATGCCGATTCCCCCTCACCCCAACCCTCTCCCCCGCAGGGGAGAGGGGATTTTCTCCCCTCCCCATTTTAGGGGGAGGGCTAGGGTGGGGGTGAATGGTGTCAACTACATCTACGAGCCTCAGTAAGACACAATGAACGACAAGCAATTGCCGCTATGGGCCGGGCAGAAGGAAGGCCGCTTCTTCACCCGCATCGAAGTCACCACCATGCTGAACGGCGCGCTGCTGACGCTGCCGCTGCACGTCGTGACCGGCCGCAACCCGGGCCCGACGCTCGGCATCATCACCAACGTGCACGGCGACGAGTTTCTGCCCACGACCGCGATTCGCCGGCTCTTGAGCGAAATCGATACCGCGAAGCTCAAAGGCCGGCTCGCCGTAATCTCAGTCGCAAACCCCTTGGCAACCGCTGCTTTCGGCCGGCAGACGCCGGAGCAGCACGGCCGCACCGACCTGCACGAAGTGTTTCCCGGCAACCCGCGCGGCAACACGACGCAGATGATCGCCGCGGCAATCACCGGGCACGTGTTGAACCACGTCGATGCGCTGATCGATTTTCACTCCGGCGGCAGCGGCGGACGGTTACAGGCGCGCGTAGACTACGACGCCAAGGCCGAGCCGAAGGTGAAGCAGCGCTCGCTCGAGCTCGCGCGTGCCTTCGGCATGCCGTTCGTGCACGCGAACGATCTCACCGGCACCGCCTCGGCCTACGTCAACAGTCGCGGCATCCCGACCGCCAACCCCGAAATGGGCGGCGCCTACCTCGGGCCCGACAATACCGCGCTCTACACCGGACAGGCGATCGCGGGCCTGCGCGGCATCATGGTCGCGATGAGCATGCTCAAGGGCGCGATGAAGCCGCCGGCGCAACTCCATTTCGATCTCAAGGCGCGGCGCGAAATCCGGCCCAGGCACAGCGGCTATCTGGTGTCCCGTTTTGAACGTCCCGATGATCTCGGCAAGCTCGTCAAGAAAGGCATCAAGCTCGGCGAGGTGATCGACCTCTACAGCTATCAGGTACTGGAGGAACTCACCGCGCCGTTCGACGGCTATCTCTTTTTCTCGCGCTATTCAGGCGTGGTCGGCGGCGGCACGCAGGCCTTTGCGCTCGCCGAAGCCGCAACCTCGAAGTGGCTCGATTGAAGACGAAAAGCTTTAACCAACCTTTACCCGGGCCGGTGGGCTCGCCTCGGCCTTTTCGGGGTCGTAAACGCGATGCAACATCTTGTTCTTACCGGTCGTCTTGACGCGGTACATGAGTTGGTCCGAAAACGACACGATTTGCTCGACGCTCTCGGGCGCACGCAAGAAGATGCCGACCCCGATGCTCAAGGTCACTGGCGATTCATTCTCCGCAATGACGGACGCCAGTTGTTTGGACAACTTATTGATGGCTTGAAGAGCCGCGAATTCCCCGGTCTGTGGCAGTATCACTGCAAACTCGTCTCCGCCAAGCCGCGCCACGACGTCAGTCCTTCGCAAATTGGATCGGCATGTCTCCGCGATCAGCTTGAGCACTCTGTCACCGGCGGCGTGGCCGTGATTGTCGTTAACCGCCTTGAAATTATCGCAATCGATATAGGCGACGGAGAAAGGACTAAGATTGCGCCGATGTCGTGCGACCTCGTTCGCAAGCTGCTCATTGAACCCCTTGGCGTTGGCGATACCTGTAAGGTAGTCGATTCGCGCCATCGAGATCTCCCGGTCGTAAAGCGTCCTAATGATGGAGATGAGAAGCGCGACCAGCAGGTACGCGAACAGCCTGTTGCCGATACTGACGTAAAAATAGACGGGGTCTGATAACGGGTAGTCGGCCTGACGGCCGAGTTGCACCTCGGCAAACATGGAGAGAGCTGCAAACAAAGCGGCCCAGGGCGCCCCGCAGAACCAACCAACAGCGAGAACGATCAGCAAGTAGTACGAACTCAAGCTCAGTTCGTATGTCGTCACGGAATCCACGGTGACCACGAATGCGAAACTCAGCAGGGCGATCGCCAAGGCGAACGGGGGAGTCCGCTTGGAAGCGCTAATCCTCCTAAGATAGTCCGCTAGCATAGCCGCTGTCAGTCAAGGTTGAAAATGCCGGTCACCATGTGACGCCCCTCCGATAAGAGTAACACGAGGGGTGACGGAACCATAGTGCAGCGCCTTGCGCGGCGCCGCGGCGACGTAGCCGGCAAGCTGTTTCATGAGCGGCGAAATCGCCGTCGATTTCTTTACGGACAAACGGAAGTTCCTGGATAACAGAATCTCCGTACCTCCAGTGTGCATAGGCGTCAACGCTCGCTGAGTACTTCTCATGCGTTAGCTACCCTCCTTAGTTTGCGCTGCTGAGCGAGCGAATATTTTGCGAATGTCGTCCTCTAACGCCGCCCACATGAAGTACGCCCATGCCCATGCAGCCGGGATCGCGAGCAATACCAAGAAGATCCACCAACCTATACCACCGTACTCGCCAAACATCCAAAGCTCCGCTATAGCGCACGGCATCCCAAAAGCTATCGCGCCAACCCCAATGAAGTTGCGCCGCTCTTGCAGATACAGAGCCAGCCGTACGCGGAGACTGCGCTGCATGGCGCCTAATCGGGATAGGAAGAAGCCTCACGGCCCCTCCCTCCCACACCACCGTGCATACGGATCACGTACACGGCGGTTCGATGAATTGAATTGTTATCTCGCTGCCAAACTCGGCAGCCCCAAGTTGCTAAAGTACCGCGCCGGTATGTGTGTGTCGAGCCCGTGGACATGAGAAAGCAAATTGATGGCCTTGCACAAATGGTGGAGTCGGTGTTTGCCGCCGATGTGTTTGGTGGACAGGT
>MERI01000072.1 GCA_001772005.1 Betaproteobacteria bacterium RIFCSPLOWO2_12_FULL_62_58
ATATCCGAAGTAGGATGCATGAATTATTACGCATCTCCTCGGGAAAGTCCAGAAAATTCACGTGCCTATCCCGCGTATGTCAGGAGCCCTGAAGTTATGGACCGCTCCGCAGCGACGGGCGTGGGCGACAGGCGCATGTCCTGCGGATCGAGATAAAAGCGCGTCCACTGCGTGCGCGCGAGCGGCCATTCGTTTTCGTTGCGCAGGACAAACTTCTCGCCCGGGTGGCGCACCTGCAGTTGCACGCGCGGCTGCCGGTCCCAGCCGTTGGCTATGCCCTTCAGGAAATAGTCGAAGAAGCGCTTCTGCAGCTTCACGCCGTAATCGGTGTAGAACGGCGCCCAGTGCGAACCGCCGTGCACCTCGAGCCATTTGTGCTTCGATGCCGCGCGCATGTAACCTTCGAAGTTGCCGCGGGGATGCAGCCCCTGCCCGCCCCAGTTGGCGGCGGACAGCAGCGGTACCACGACTTTCGACAAGTCCCCCGAGCGCTCGCGGTAATACGGGCCGTCGAGCGGACGAGACAGCACGCTGGCCCACAAGTCCTCGCGATTCTTGACCAGCTCCACGTCGGAAAGCGTTTCGGGGCCGCAGACGAGTTCGCCCGTGACGCGGCTCCTCGCGCCTCGCTCGCCCACCCCGTGCTGCACAGTTTTCACCTGCATGTCCTGCCAGTTCTTGCGGAAGACGCAGATGATGCCGCCGTGGCGATTGGAGTCACGGTAGTTGTCGACCCAGCCTTCCCACACGCAAATCGCCGCCAGATGCGGCGGCTGCAGTGCCGCAGCGCGCCACTGGCTGCTCGCGTAATACGAAATGCCATTCAGACCGACCTTGCCGCTGCACCAGGGCTGCGCAGCGGACCACTCGATGCACTGGCACAAATCCCGGTTCTCTCGCGCGTTGTTGTGGCTGAGGTGACCCGGTGAGCGCCCCGCGCCGCGCGAATCCACACGCACGCAGGCATACCCGTCCGGCACCCATTTCTCGGGGTCCACCACTTCCCAGCTCTGGTATTTGTTGCTGGTGCCGCTGACCGCGTCCGGATTTTCCCGCGACATGATCTCCCACGCGGTCTTGTAGCCGTCCTGGAATGCCAAACCCTTGCCATATGGCCCGTAGCTCACGATGGCCGGATAGCGTCCCTCCGCAACCGGCCGGTATATATCGGCGCGCAGCACCAGACCGTCATCCATCGCGATCGGCACATCCCAGTCGATCCGCATGCCGTCGCGGACCTCGCTCTTGAACTCGCTCATTCGCTTGCCTCAGATGGGTGAATGCTGGGTCACTCCGAACGGTGCCAAACAAGTGACGATTAATGGTGACGGTTAATAGTGACGAAAACCGTAAACCGTCACCCGTATCTCGTCACCTTTATCTCGTCACCCGTATCTCGTCACCCGTATCTCGTCACTCTTTCGGAAAAATCACCGGCAACACCAAGTACGACGCCCTGTCTCCTCCGGCGTAGATCGTATTTTCGGCGCCGGCATTGTAATCCGCGTGGAAATGGGTGTAGGGCGCGCTGCCGACGCCGTCGCGCGGCTGCACGTCGAGGCGCAATTTGTGTCCCTTCTTGAACACCATGGATGTCGGCCACACCTCGATCCGGCACTCGACCGGCTCGTCCGCTTTCAGCCACCAGCGTTCGTTGTGCGCATGATACGGGCGATACGGCAGCGAGCGTTCGGCGTCGAGCTTGCGGTGCGAGGCGCGCAGCCAGCCTTTGGTCACGCACGGAATCGGCTGGCCGTGCTGGCCGACCTCGCACACATCCTTGCCGTCGGGACCGATGTTGCGGATGGTGGCGAAGATATCCATGTCTTCCGCGGTGCTCGACACCCACAGGTTCAGAACGATCGGTCCCGTAATTTCAGTGTCTTCCCGCATCGACGCAGTCTCGAACGAGACACCGGTGCGGCCGGTGTTTCCGTGGGTGGTTGCCAGCGACGAGCCGGGTGCCACGCCGGCTCGCGTTACGCCGCTCGCCGAATAAGTCGCCTTGGCCGTTTTTTTCGGCGGCGACTTCACGAGTTCGCCTTCCACGGCGTGGACCTCGCTCGAGGCCTCCCGGTCGATCTTCAAGTGCATCCGGGTCCACCGGGTCCGGGCGAGAGGCCACTCGTTCTCGAAGCGGAATGCATATCGCTCCTGGCTTCCGCCGGTGCGAATCTCGAGCTTCACCGGCGGCTCATCCAGGATGCCGGTGTCGATGCCCTTCAACCAATGATCGAACCAGCGCAACTGATCGGTGCGCCCTTCCTCCGAGTGGAACGGGTGGAAGTGCGTGCCGGTATGGATGCGCAGTTTCTTGTGCCTGGACGCTGCGTTCATATAGCCCTCGGTATTGCCGCGCAGATGCATCGAAAAGCCGCCCCAGTTGCCGACGCTGTACATCGGCACCGTGATCCTGTCCCAGCGGGCGCTCGACATGCGCCAGAATTCGGAATCGAGGTCGTTGCGCATGTAATTCCACATCATGTCGTTGTGGAACGCATCCGGGTTGTAGCTGCGCGGGCGCCCCAGCAAATGGTGCGCCGTGTGCGTGAGCCACCAGTTGCCGATGAACCCCAGTGCAAAAATGCCGCCGTGATAAGCCTGGTCGCGGTACTGGTCGGCGCGCCCCTCCCACGGCATGATCGCCTTCAGCGAAGGCGGCTGCAGATTGGCCAGGCGCCACTGGGAGCTTGCGTGATACGAGATCCCGACCGTGCCGATGCTGCCGGAACACCACAACCGCTTGGCAATCCACTCGACCGCATCGTAGAAATCCAGCCCTTCCTGGTGTGAACTGGGCTCCGACTTGCCGGGGGATCTTCCGGCGCCGCGGGCGTCCACGCGCACGCAGGCGTAGCCGCGCGGACACCACCACAGCGGATTGACCGTCTCCCAGTTCATGTAGGGATTGGCCTCTTCCTCGAGGTCCGCCGGCGGCACCCACAGCTTGTCTTTCTGGTAGACGCTGATGTTCATGATGGCCGGGAAACGCTCCGCGCCGCCGTCGGGACGAAACACGTCGGCAAAGAGAATCGCACCGTCCCGCATCGGGATCTGCACGTCCTTTTCGACGATGAGCTTGTAGTTCCTCGGCTGGGATGCCTTGGCGGATTTTGCGGCCATGCTTCTTTTCTCCGGATGCGGTAACTTCAGAATTCAGGATTCAGTAATTATCGAGCCTTGCATAATTGGCTAACAGTCGTAATAGGTCGATGTCATTCCCGTGAAGGAGCCTGCCCCCGAGCGCTTTAATCGGGGGGGAATCCAATTTACGAATTCAACATGTGGAGCCGCCGTATGGGTTCCCGCCTTCGCGGGAACGACAGACTATTTGGGTTCCCGCCGGAGCCTGCCCTCGAGTGCCTTAATCGGGGGCGAGGACGACATTCATTTATTAGTCGATTATGCAAAGATCAATAGGAACTCGGGACTCGCGCCCGGTTTCACCTGTTCACCGTTCACCATTGACCTAACTTTAAAACGCGGGCCCGCGACCTGTCCATCCATAACGCTGATGTGACGGCAAAGTTCACATCATGGATAACGGGTGGCGCGAATGGGTCAATTCGGATATCGTACCCAACCACGGCGACTCAAGCGGAGATCGCCAGCCAGCATTGCTTCAGGACGACTGTTGCTCAAATCATGATTACGAACGATCGCGGACTGTCCGAAGAGCAGCGCATGATGCGCGATGCCTGCCGCGCCTTCGTGGACGACTACGTCACCCCGTTCATCCGCAAGAACTGGCAACGCGAGTGGAGCATGACGCCGGAAGATCGCCTGCCGCCGGAGATTCTCGAGCAGGCGCACAAGATCGGCATCCGCACGCTCGGCATTCCGGAGGAGTTTGGCGGCACGCCGGTCGACCCCAAATCCGAGGTGCAAACCTTCGCCATGATCTCGGAGGAAATCTCACGCGGCGATGCAGGGCTCTCCGACAAGCTGGTCCAGATCTGGAAGGTTTCGGTGCTGTTGCGCAACGTCGCGCCGCGTCATCTGCAGGAGCGCTGGTTTCCGCGAATTGCCGAAGACCCGTCGTTCCTGCTCGCGCACTGTCTGACCGAACCGCGCGGGGCCTCCGACCGCTGGCTGCCTTACGACGTGCCCGAAGCAATGATGCACACCCGCGCGGAGCTCAAAGGCGACAAGTGGGTGATCAACGGCCGCAAACAGTTCATCAGCAACGGCTACGACGCCAAACTCTACGTCGTTTACGCCACGACCAAACCGGGCGCCGGAATGACCCAGGGCACTTCGAGCTTCCTCGTCCCGCGCGACACGCCCGGACTCAGCGTCGCCCGCTGCAACGAGACGCTGGGCGGGCGCTTCATGAACAACGGCGAAATCGTGTTCGAAGACTGCGCCGTGCCCAAGGACCACTGCTTGGTGCAGGACGTCGCACTGACCAAGGCCGGCGTCTATTTCCGCCCCGGCAAGATCATCCAGGCCTCGAAAAATCTAGGCATTGCCGTGGCCGCATTCGAAAAGACCGCCGACTACGTGCAGAACTATGTCCAGGGTGGCCGCACGCTCATCAAGCATCAGGCCGTTGCCATCCGGCTCGCCGAAATGGCCACCAGCATCTGCGCCGTGCGCTCGCTTATGAATGAAGCCGCGCGCGCGGTCGACGAGGGCGCGCCGGACGCCGAGGCGCTCGTCAACATGGTCAAGCTGTTCGCTTCAGAGGAAGTGTTCAAGGTGTGCAAGCACGCCGTGGAGCTGCACGGCGGCAACGGCATCATGCTCGACTTCGGCATCGAGAAGCACTTTCGCGACGCCGCGGTGTTCCTGCACATGGACGCGACGGTCGACATCTCGAAGTTCAAGATCGTCAAGTGCATGTTCCCGGACACGGCGGGGATCTATGCCGGGCCCGAGAAATAAGGGGGCGTCAAAACCAGAAACCGCCGATGAACGTGTTAATGTGTGAACGAGCGAACGGCTAAACGGCGTTTATCGGAGGTAATGTTCTGCGCGGCGCTGTGTGCGCTGACGCTGAATGCCGCGGCTTCCGATACCTTCGCACCATCCTATCCGGCGCGGCCGATCCGGCTGATCGTCGCCTTTGCGCCCGGCGGCAGCGTTGATCTTGCGGCGCGGCTGATCGGCCAAAAGCTCACCGATGCCTGGGGACAGCAGGTTGTGATCGACAACCGCCCCGGCGCGGGCGGAAACGTGAGCGCGGAGCTCGCGGCAAGAGCGGCGCCCGATGGCTACACGATCTATATATGCAGCGCCTCGCTGGTGGTCAATGCGAGCCTCTACCGCAAGCTGCCGTACGACCCGATCAAGGATTTCTCCCCGATCACGCTGTTGACCTCGCTGCAAAACGTGCTGGTGGCGCACCCGTCGCTGCCGGCGAAGAACGTCAGAGAGCTGATCGCGCTGGCAAGGAAAGCACCGGGGAAAATCAACTACGCATCGACCGGCAGCGGGAGCTCGGGGCATCTGACGATGGAACTGTTCAAAAGCATGGCGGGAATCAACCTCACCCACGTGCCGTACAAAGTGATCAGCCAGGCCACGATGGATCTGCTGTCGGGTCAGGTCTCGCTGTGGTTTCCAACGATTCCGGGAGCGCTGCCCAATATCAAGGCCGGAAAAATCAGTGCCCTCGCGGTTGCCGGAGCCAAGCGCTCCCCCGCGCTGCCCGAGGCGCCGACCGTCGCGGAATCGGGCGTGCCGGGATTCGAAGCTTCCAGCTGGCACGCTCTGCTGGCGCCGGCCGGCACGCCGGCAGCGATCGTTAATAAGCTCAACGCGCAGTTGGCCGCGACCGTGAATGCGCCCGAAGTCAACGAACAGCTCGTGCGCCACGGCTTCGAGCCCATCGGCTCCTCGCCCGTGCACCTTGCGAGCCACCTCAAGAGCGAACTCACGAAGTGGGCAAAAGTCGTGCAGGTGTCCGGCGCACGTGTCGATTGAGCGTTGACGGGCAGCACATCAAACTTCTTACCCCCCTCTCCCCCAATCACCCGAGGATCACGCACCATGGCTCCCACCAAGACTCAGCGCATGCGGGCATTGCTCAAGCAGGGCCTCGTCGTGTCGCCCGGCGTCTACGACGGCTACAGCGTGCGGTTGGTCGAGCAGGCGGGCTTCCAGGCCGCCTCTACCACCGGGGCAGGGCTCGCCAACTCGCGGCTTAGCCAGCCGGACATCGGCATCATGACATTGCGGGATAACGTCGACGCGTGTCACCACATCGCGCGCAGCGTTTCGATCCCCGTCATGTCCGATGCCGACAACGGCTACGGCAACGCCGTTACGGTCTATCACACCGTCCAGTACTTCGAAGAAGCCGGCGTGGTGGGAATCAACATCGAGGACCAGGTGATCCCGAAGCGTTGCGGCCACATGCGCGGCAAGGAGCTCATCAGCGCCAACGAAATGGCGAAAAAGATCGAGGCCGCGATCAGGGCGAGAACGGATCCCGACTTCATCATCAATGCGCGCACCGATGCGATCGCCGTGGAAGGCATCGAAGGCGCAATCCGGCGCGCCAGAATTTACCTCTCGGCCGGCGCCGACATGCTCTACCCCGACGCGATCCGCTCCGAGGATCAGATCCAGCGCTTCGTCGATGAAGTCAAGGCGCCCGTCAGCATCAGCATGGGCCTGGGGCTGCGCGGGCGGCCAACCACGCCCATCGTGTCGGTCAAACGCCTGGCAAAAATCGGCGTCGCGCGCGTGAGCTACTCGCGCATGCTCACGGCGGCCGCCATCAAGGGGATGAAAAACGCCCTGCAGGCATTCAAGGACAGCCTCGATTCCGACCAGCCTGCCGAACGGACCGACCTCGTGGCGAGCGCGGATGAGATCAGCGAGCTGATGGGATACGCGTTCATCAACGAACTCGAATCGCAATTCCTGCCCGAAGATCAGCTCGAGAAAAAATACGGCTCGGCGAACGAGGTTGATTACGTCGTGCGGGGGCATCAGTATCCGGGCGAACGGGCGTAGGATATCCGCCAATCCGGCACGGGTGGCCTGCGCATTTCGCGGAAAAAATGTTCAGCCACCTGGCAGGCGTGAAACTGGTGCACGTTCCATACAAGAGCGGCGCGGCGGTGATCACCGATGTGCTCGCCGGACATATTCAGATCGGATTTGGCACGCTGCTCAGTACGCGATCCCACGTAAAGGCCGACCGCCTGCGGCATCTGGGGGTATCCGCCTGCGAGCGGTCTCCCGCCGCGCCGGAGCTACCGACCATTGCCGAATCCGGACTACCCGGGTATGAAGTCGATCAATGATACGGCGTCATCCCCTCGTCCATCACGCGGCAAGGACCTCCGCACGCTTCAGGACGGTCTGCATCGCTGCTCTCACTCGTACCGAGAGCATCCGATCGACGTTTCGATTTTCGAGACCGTTTGCGGTGGAACGTGGGGCGAGAGGCAGCGGCCCTTGCAGATCACTCCGGCTTGATGCCGAGTTGCGCGAACAGCCTGCCCCACTTGTCCCGTTCCCGCTTTAGATAGGCGGAGTATTCCTGCGGGCTGCTTCCCAACGCTTCACCGCCGCGCTTCCCCATCTCGTTCTTGAACGAGGCCGAGTGCGTGACCTGGGCGATCTCCCGATGCAAACGTTCGATGATCGCCTCTGGAGTCTTGATGGGAACCAGAATGCCATACACACCCGTGGTCGCGTCATATCCCGGCACAGCCTCGCTCACCGCCGGGACGTCGGGCAGGCTCGGCGAGCGCTTCGCGCTCGTCACGGCGAGAGCCCGCAGCCTTCCCGTCTTTAGCATGGGAATGGCAGACACGAGATTCGGCGGATAGATTTCGATTTGCCCGCCCATGGTATCGGCGACCGCCTGAGAGGTTGCCTTGTACGGAATTTCCTGGAGATTAATGGCGGCCATTGATTTGAACAGTTCCAGGGTAAGGAAAGCGGAACTTCCACGCCCCGATGATCCATAGCGGAGCTTGCCGGGCTGGGACTTCGCCAGTACGATGAGTTCCTTGATCGACTGCGCCTGAACACCCGGGTAGACGCAGATCACGTTGGGCGAGAGCACGACCAGACTTACCGGTGCGAAGTCCTTCGGATCAAACGGCAGATTCTTGTAAAGCATGGGACCTGTCACCAGGCTCAATGTGCCGATCAGCAGCGTGTGGCCATCGGGCGTAGACTGGCCCACCAGTTGGTTGGCGAGACCGCTGTTCGCGCCCGGGCGGTTCTCTACGACCACGTTTTGTCCGAAGCGTTGTGACAGGGCCTCCCCAAGCAGACGTGCGGTGAAATCGGTTGTCGTGCCGGCGGTGAAGCCCACTACCACCCGGATTGGCCGCGTGGGATAGGTTTCGGCTGCGTCCGCTGCGAATGCCGCGACTCCCAGAATGACGGCAGCAACAACCGCCCGTATTCCGCATCTGTTCTCTTGCATTGTCACTTGCATGGTCTCACCTTTCCGAAGGCTGGTTATCCTACGAAACGCTCAAATGCCCGAAGCCAGTTTTCACCGAGTATGCCGCGCACCTGATCTTGCGTGTATCCGCGGTCCAGAAGCGCGGCGGTCAGGTTGGGAAGCTTTTCGATTCTTTCCAGATCCTTTGCATATGCCTGATTCAGAAAGTCGTCGACCGAGCCGAAGATATCCGGCCGCAGCGTCCTGTTCCTGACGGATTGAGGCAGCACCTTGCCCTCACGCTTGAAACCTTCGACATAGTCCAGACCCAATCCCATGCAGTCCATGCCAAACTTGCCGGTGATGTAGTCGACGTGCCCGAGCATGTGCTCGAGGCCCGGGTACTGCGGCGCGACGGTGCTCGGCAGAGCGTTTAGCCCGATCACTCCGCGTTTATCCGCGACCGCACCCAGCACATCGTCCTTCTTGTTACGGTCGTTCGGCGTCACTGCGTACGCGTTCGCGTGGGTAACGACCGGCGCCCGCGCCAACCGGACTGCGTCGAGCGAGGTCTGATGGCCGGCGTGCGAAACGTCAAGCATCAGCGGAAGTTCGTTGACCGCCGCGATGAAGTCCTTGCCCAGGAACGTGACACCGCCGTCCTTGATCTCTCCGCAGCCGCAGCCCAGCAGGTTGGCGAAGGTATAGCAGATACCGAGCACCCGAAAACCGAGACGATACAGAATGCCGACGCGTTTGAGGTCCTTCTCGAGCATGTCGGCTGCCTGGGTGATCAACACCAGCGCGATTTTTCCCTGCTGTTTCGCTTTCCTGATGTCGGCGGCCGAAGTGGCGAGTGTCAGCGTCGCGCTTTTTTCAATTTTTGCGAGTGCTGTTTCCGTCCTTCGTAGCACTTCATCCCATGGCTGGGGCGAAGCAACGCTCAGGAATCCCGCGTCGACGCCGCCCTCCACCAGTCCCGCAACGTAGGGCTCGTCGAGAACGTAAAGCGGCGTCAACGCATCGATCACCAGAGCTTCACGGTGAAACTGCGCTATTTTTGTTTGTGCGTCGTGAGCGGTTGCTTTCATGTTGGTCCAGCGCTCTTCCTCGCTAACGTATCGATCCGCCTGCTCGGCGCCAAGTGATCCAGGCTCTCCCGCGGCTCACCCGACGATTAACTGCTGCCTGAGCCACGGCGCAAGTTTGGTCAACTCGGGGACGCAGTAAGTGCGCAGGATATCGCACGCGAGTTGAGCCACCTTTTCCGGAAGGGTTCCATATTCCCCGGAGCGGGCAATCAAATGAATCTGTCGCAGCAACCCCGTGCTGGGAAACGGCAACACTTTGGTGCCCTCCAGTTGCGAGCGCGCCTGCAACAAGCACAGTGGGGTTGCGATCGCCCAGCCCAGACCCTCCCGGACCATGGCGATCAAGGAATCCGTCGCGTCCACTTCCAGCAGCCGCGGCGCTTTGATTCTGAGCCGCCGCAGGTGACGCTCAATCTGATCGCCCGTTTGCGACCGGGCAGAGAAACGGATCAACGCGTGGCTCGCCGCCAGATGCTTAAGATCCGCTATGTCCACTTCCGCCGCCATACGCTCGGGCAGCACCAGGACGTACGGCTCGCTGAGGATGGGATACCGGTCCAGCCCATCCACGTCGTCGAGGGCATCGCCGACGACGATCATATCGAGGTTGCGGGTAAGCAGTCCTTCCGCCTGATCGTGCGCCAAGCCGGAATGGAACGACAGGCGCTGGGCAGTGTTGAGCAACGCCCGTATCAACCGCGGGCCCACTGTCGCCGCGAACGAATCGACGATGCCGATGCGCAACTCGGGAATCTTGCTCGACCCCGCCTGATGCACCAACGTCACTAGCGCTTCTGCGTCCTCCACCAGCGACGCCGCTCGCCGCTGCAGCATTGAGCCGGCCGAGGTCAGCTTTAACGGTCGCTGTGTTCGATCGACCAGGACGGCACCCAGTGTATCCTCCAGTTGTCGAATCGCTTGCGACACCGCGGATTGCGTCAACCCAAGCCGCTGCGCAGCGGCCGTCATGTTGCCGGTCGCACTCACAGCCACAAAAATCCTCAGCCACTGAAGGTTGCAGTCCAATTTCCTGCGAGCCGGCATATGAATTGTGTCATTCTATTTCACGGCGAGAACACTGCGCCCGGTGCCGCACCGGCGAAATTAGCAGAACTTATGATGTCTCGTAAAGTTATTTATGGTCCGCGGGAACGATTGACAGGCCGACCCAGGGCCTGTTTGATCAAGTTATCGCACTCAACGCCCCCGACCAAACGGTGGCACTCGATCTGACGTGAAACGTGCACCCGGATAGAGGGAGGAAAGGCTCATGCATGCCTGCCGCATTACTTGTTTCTTCGCTTTGATTTCGATCCTCGTGCCGTGGCCTGCCGCGGGCCAAAGCTATCCTGCCAAACCCATCAAGCTGGTCGCGCCGTTTTCCCCCGGCGCCAGCACCGACATCGTTGGCCGCCTGCTTGCAGCCAAGCTCGCGGAAAGCTGGGGACAGCCTGTCTTCGTTGAAAACCGGGCCGGTGCCGGCGGCACCATTGGAGCGGCCTATGTCGCGAGATCAACGCCGGACGGGTATACGCTGCTTATGGGATCGGTAGGAAGCATCGGAACCGCGTCCGGCCTGCGCAAGGATCTGGCATACGATCCGATCAAGGACTTTGCACCGATTGTTCTGGGCGTCCGGGCGGCCAGCGTGCTGGCGGTTCATCCCTCGGTACCAGTAAGGACGGTGAAAGATCTCGTCGCTTTCGCAAAGGCCCGGCCGGGCCAGCTCAACTACTCGTCTTCCGGCATCGGGGCGCCAAGCCATCTGGCGATGGAACTGTTCAATCACTTGGCTGGCGTCAAAATTGTCCACATCCCGTACAAGGGCCCGGCGGAAGCCTCCACTGAACTCGTCACGGGGCGCGTGCACATGGGAATACAGAGCGTTGTATCCACCCTGGCTTATTATCGGTCAGGCAAGGTGCGGGTGTTGGCTACCACGGGACGAGAGCGCATGCGCGAACTGCCGGATTCTCCGACCATGATTGAAGCAGGTTTGCCGGGCTATGAAGTCTATGTCTGGTACGGTGTCATGGCGCCCGCGGGTACGCCCAAGGACATCGTCGAGAAGCTAAACAAGGAGCTGGTGCGCATCTTCAACCTCCCGGACATCAAGAATAAGCTGCTTGCGCAAGGCGGGGATCTCGCAACCGGCACGCCGGAGGAGTTTACCGAATTCATCCGCGCCGACGTGACCAAGTGGAAGAAAGTCATCGAACTCGCCGGTGTGCGGGTGGAATAGCCGGCAACGCCGGAACGAATCCATGAGTGCGGACCGGGTCAACCTTACGCTGGCAGAAGTCGCGGCGCTCTCTCACAAGGCGCTGCTCGCGAGCAATATCAGTGAACCTAACGCCCGGTCGGTGACTACATCGATCGTGGCGGCGGAGGCCGAAGGCATCCACAGTCATGGCCTGCTGCGCCTGCCAACATACTGCGAGCATGCGAAATGCGGCAAAGTCAACGGGCGTGCGGAGCCGGGCATTCGCAGGAGCGCGGCGGGCGCGCTGCTCGTCGATGCGCAAGAAGGATTTGCCCATCCGGCAATTGATGCCGGACTTGAACGCCTGATTCCGCTCGCGAGGGAAAACGGGATCGCCGCGCTCGCCGTCACCAACTCTTACAACTGTGGCGTCGTCGGCTTCCATGTCGAACGCATTGCGGATCGTGGCCTCGTCGCGCTGGGTTACGTCAACTCGCCTGCGGCAATCGCCCCGTGGGGCGGGAAAAAGCCTTTGTTCGGCACCAACCCCGTTGCTTTCGCGGCGCCCCGGAAGAATGCTCCTCCGGTCGTGATCGATCAATCCTCCAGTGTCGTGGCGCGCGGCGAGGTGATGGTTCACGCGCAACAAGGAAAACCCATTCCAACGGGCTGGGCCCTCGACAAGGACGGTCAACCAACCAATGACCCGCAGGCCGCGCTTGCCGGCTCGATGCTGCCCGCCGGCGGCCACAAAGGCGCCGGCATCGCCCTGCTGGTGGATATCATGGCGGCCGGAATGACCGGGGCAAACTTCTCGTTCAACGCCGCTTCGTTCGCCGACAACAATGGTGGACCTCCGCGCACCGGTCAGTTCTTCATTGCGCTCGATCCTTCGGTATTCGTTGGCGCGGCGTTTTCGGAGCGCCTGGAAACGTTATTCACGGCCATCCTCAACCAGCCCGGCACGCGACTTCCCGGGGACAAACGGAATGCGAACCGCGCTCGCACCGCGCGAGATGGCATCTCGATCAAGCGCGCGCTCTACGACGACATCGTTCGCCGCACGCAGGGTGGCTGATGATCCCTGTCGCGCGCCAACTTGCGGATTGGGTCTCCGGCATCAGGCTTCGCGATCTGCCATCGGAAGTCGTGCGCGCGGCGCTTGACTGCATCGTCGATACTACCGGCGTGGGGTTGGCAGGCACCAGTCATCCCACCGCACGCGCGGTGCGGCGCAGCCTTCCACGGGACTACGCCGCCGGATGCGCCCGGGTTTGGGGTGAGGAGGCGGCCTGCGCCGCAAGCGGCGCAGCGCTCGCCAACGGCACCGCGGCCCACGCGCTGGACTTCGACGATACCTCCTATGCCGGAATCGTCCACGGCTCGGCCGCGGTCTGGCCGGCGGTGCTGGCATGTGCCGAGACGCTTGACGTTCCCGGAGAATGCGCCCTGGAAGCGTTCATTGCAGGCGTTGAAATCGAGTACGCCTTGGGACGCGCGCTTCCGGAGCGCGTCTACTTCGATGGTTGGTGGACGAGCGGCGTCCTGGGCGCGATCGGCGCCGCGGCCGGCGCGGCGAAAGCGCTCGGACTCGACCGCGAGAAAACACGGCACGCGGTCAGCTTCGCAGCGTGCCAGGCGACAGGGATGCGCGCTATGATCGGCACGGCAGCAAAGCCCCTCGCTCTCGGTCGCGCGGCCCAGACCGGCGTCCAGGCCGCGTGGTTCGCCCACGACGGTCACGATGCGCCCGCAGATGCCTTCGAACACGAGAATGGATTCGTACAGCTCATTGCCGCCGGGACGTTCGATGCGGCTGCGTTAAGGGTGGGCACGCGCTTCGCGCTCATCGATCCAGGCGTCGCCTTCAAGCTGTTTCCAGCTTGCTCTGCCACGCAGGCCGCGGCGGAAACGGTCGCCGATCTGATGATTGAAAACCAGCTCGCCCCGGAAGATGTCGTTGCCGTGCACTGCGAAGTAACGCCGCTCGTCGCGGTGAGCCTGCGTTACGACGATCCGCGCACCGTCACCGAGGCGCAGTTCAGCATGCCCTACGCCGTCGGCTGCATACTGACGTTCGGCGATTTCGCCGCCCATCACCTAGATGACAGTCTGCTGCGGGACCCGCGTTTGCGCAGCGCGATGCGTAAGGTCACCATGACGCGCAACGACGCCCTCCTCGCTACCGAGAGCGACCGTCGCGATCATCCCGAGGGCGCGATCGTGCACGTAATGCTGCGCGACGGCCGCAGGCTGACGCGCAACAACGGGGCCGCGACCGGCATGCCAATCAAACCGATGCCGGCGGCCCGCCTCCACGAGAAGTTTATGTCCTGTACTGCCGCTCTCTTGACCGAAGCGGCCGCCGATGCGCTGCTCCGGCGGCTACATGGACTCGCGCAGCTTCCATCCTGCCGCGACCTTTTTGCCGAACTCTGGCCGCGCCGCTAGTGATCAGCGGGCTTCGCGCATCTTCCGATACATCTTCGAGTACTTTGCCACCTTGTCAGGGTTCAGCGTCACGCCGATGCCGGGCCGATCCGGCACGGGCAAAGCACCTTCTTCGAACTCCGAGACCGTTTCGTTGACGATGTCGTCGGCAATTGTCGTCGCATAGGTCTGGTTGCCCAACGTCAGATTCGGAATGGTGGCGATCAGATGCAAGTGCGCGGCTGCGGAAATTCCGAATTCAGGACCTGCATGGCGGCAGATTCCGATATTGGCGAGCCGCGCCATCCCCGCCAGCTCGCGAAAAGCCATTAAACCGCCAACCCGGTGCAGATCGGAACACACGACGTCGGCCAGGCGTCGCGAGATGGCCTGGTAGGCGAGCTGGTTGGTGTTGACCCCCTGGTCGATGCAAAGCGGAACCGCCACGGCGCGACTCACGCGCTCGAAGCCGTCGAAGTCGTCTTCCGTCACAGGCTGCTCAACCCAGTCGAGCCCGAACCGCTCGAGCGCCCGAATTTCCTGGACTGCCTGCACGGGCGTCCACGCGCCGTTTGCATCGCCGCGGATGAGTGCTTCGGTACCCAATGCCTCCCGCAATGCGGCGATGTCCTGCATATCACGCTGTAGCCCAAGCCCGATCTTGAGGTAGAAAGCACGGAATCCCTGCTTCTGAAACTCGAGCGCCTCTTTCACCATCTCGTCAGTGTCTTTGCGATGAACCCAGGCAAACATATCGACGCGATCGCGCAACTTTCCGCCCAGCAGCCGGCATAAGGGCTGACCCGTAGCCTTGCCCACTATGTCCCACAACGCCATGTCGATCCCCCCCAAGGCGCTGTTCGCGACGTTGCGAAACCGGTTCCAGGTCATGGCGACAAGCCCTGCCTTCGACTGCGAATTGAGCGCCTGTTCCTGGAAGGCATTGATCTCGAACGGGTCGCGTCCGATCAGGAACTCCTCGAACTCCGCCACGATCATCGCCACCATCTCCGGCAAGGGAATACCAGGCGCTTCGCCCAGACCGACAATACCCTCGTCGGTGAAGATCTCGATCAACAGCGTTGACTTGGCGGAGTAAGCCCCGGTCCAGGTGACATGAGTCTGCTTGAACGGAACCGCCAGCGGCGTAGCGGAAATTCGTGTAATTTTCAACGGCTCCTCCCGGTTCATTCATTCGTGAGAGCTTAAAGCGATCTTCCCGCCCAGAGCAAGACCGGTGGTTGGCACGCTCCGGCCGCCTGGCCTTGCATTAGCACGGCTAATGATTTCTCGTAGGCACATTAATAGTGCCGCCGTGATCCACGCTCTCCGTTGACGAGTGGGGGTGAAGCTGGTTTGATGCGGATACTTTTCAATAAGCGCCATCGAAGTTGTTGAAGTACTCGATATATTCCCTCGTCCGTAACGCGTTTTCGTATCACGAGAACTGGCCGCGCGCATGGCGCAGCCCGGAGCCGAAATCCGAATACGATGTCGTCATCATCGGCGGCGGCGGTCACGGCCTGGCAACGGCGTATTACCTCGCGAAAAACCACGGCATCACCAACGTGGCCGTGCTGGAAAAAGGCTACATCGGCGGCGGCAACACCGGGCGCAACACCACCATCGTGCGCTCTAACTATTATCTCGACCCGAACGCGCACTTTTACGAGCACTCGCTGAAATTGTGGGAAGGGCTGTCCGCGGACTTGAACTACAACGTCATGTACAGCCCGCGCGGGGTGTTGAATCTCGCCCACAGCTACGCGGATCTCGACGCATACTCGCGCCGCGGAAACGCAATGCGGCTGAATGGCATCGACGCGGAGTTCCTCACGCGGGAAGAGGTGGCCCGGATGGTGCCGCTCCTCGACTGCTCCCCGCGTGCGCGTTATCCCATCATAGGCGGACTGCTGCAGCGGCGCGGCGGCACGGCGCGGCACGATGCGGTGGCGTGGGGTTATGCAAGGGGCGCCGACGCACGCGGCGTCGACATTATCCAGCAATGCGAAGTCACGGGACTGCGGCGCAACGGCAACCGCATCGAAGGCATAGACACGACGCGCGGTTACGTCCGCGCGAAGAAAATCGGACTGGCGGTCTCGGGTCATTCGGGGCACGTAGCGGGCATGGCCGGCCTGCGCCTGCCGATCGAAACCCACGTGCTGCAGGCGCTCGTTTCCGAGCCTGTGAAGCCGATACTCGACACCGTCGTCACTTCGGGCGCGGTGCATTTCTACGTCAGCCAGTCCGACAAAGGCGAGCTCGTGCTCGGGGGCGATCTCGACATGTACAACTCGTACGGCCAGCGCAGCAATCTGCCGCCGGTGGAGCATGCCGTGCAGTCGCTCCTCGCGCTCTTTCCCTGTTTCAGCCGGCTGCGCATGCTGCGCACCTGGGGTGGCGTGATGGACATGAGCATGGACGGCAGTCCCATCATCGGCAAGACGCCGCTCGACAATTTCTATATCGACTGCGGCTGGTGCTACGGCGGATTCAAGGCGACGCCGGCCTCCGGCTGGTGCTTTGCGCACACCATCGCGCACGACCAGCCGCACGCGCTCAACGCCGCCTACACGCTCGATCGCTACGGGCTGGGCCGGACGATCGACGAAAGAGGCGGCGGCCCGTACCCGTGGGTGCATTGAAAAAACGAGCGACGCGAGCATGATGCTCCTGCCTTGCCCTTACTGCGGGCCGCGCGACGTCACCGAGTTCACCTACGGCGGCGACGGCGACATGGCTCGCCCCAGCGATCCGCAGGCGGCATCGGACGCGCAATGGGCGAGCTATGTCTACATCCGCGATAACCCACGCGGGCCGCATGACGAGCTGTGGCAGCACAGCGCCGGTTGCCGTCGCTGGATACGCGTGCGGCGAGACACGCTCACGCATGAGGTGCTGTTGACCGCTCCTGCGGGGCGGCCTGTGCAACCATGAGCACACAGCGCCACAGGCTCGCGGACGGCGGGCTGATCGACCGCAGCCGGCCATACTCGTTCACTTTCAACGGCCGCGCGCTTCAGGGCTACGCGGGCGACACGCTCGCCTCGGCGCTGCTCGCCAATGGCGTCAGCGTCGTCGGCCGCAGCTTCAAGTACCACCGCAGGCGCGGCGTTTTCGGCGCCGGTTCGGAAGAG
>MERI01000073.1 GCA_001772005.1 Betaproteobacteria bacterium RIFCSPLOWO2_12_FULL_62_58
CCTTCGACGCCACTTGCCGAAAACTATACCGTTTCCTTAACGAGCAGAAAAACCGCAGCTAAGCCATAATCACCCACGAATTCCGCCGTCGAACCACTTTTTTTGAAAAGGCGTACCATTCTTGGGCAGTACTGACAACCCAGGAGGTATGCCATGACTGCGCTCGCACCATCTCCCGCTGTAAGTAAACTGACTCTCTCCCGCCGTTCCGCATCTTCCCGCCGCGCTCAAACGCAAGGTGCCGCTGATCGCCGCGCCGGCCAGGCCCCGGCCGCGGACCAATCACGCGCGCAAGATGCTGATGCTGGAAGGCTGCGTGCAGGCCAGTCTTTCGCCGGCGACCAATGCCGCCGCCGCGCGCGTGCTCGACCGCCTCGGCATCGCGCTCGTGCGCGCGCCGAATGCCGGCTGCTGCGGCGCGGTGTCATTCCATCTGAGTGCGCAGGAAGAAGCGCGCGGCTTCATGCGCAGCAACATCGATGCGTGGTGGCCCTATATTGAACGGGGCGCGGAGGCGATCGTGATGACAGCGAGCGGCTGCGGCACGATGGTCAAGGATTACGGCCACCTGCTGTCCTTCGACCCGGCATACGCCGAAAAAGCCCGGCGCGTTTCCGAATTCACGAAGGACATCAGTGAAGTCATCGCAGCTGAGCAAGGCCGGCTTAAGCCGCTCATCACTCATCACTCAACGGCGACCTCTGATGCGTCGTCCCAAGATGTCAATTCCAGTACGTCGGCCGCCCTGCGCGCCACCGGGGATCAGATCCCCGCTATGGAGCGGGGCCCCTCTTCCGCCCCTCGACGCGCTCCCATCCCTCGTCAACTCGTAGCGTTTCATTCCCCCTGCTCCCTCCAACACGGCCTCAAATTGAAAGGACAGGTCGAAGCGCTGCTCGCGGATCTCGGCTTCAGTCTCACTTACGTTCCGGACGCGCATCTGTGCTGCGGTTCCGCCGGCACTTATTCGATCCTGCAGCCGGAGTTATCGCAGCGGTTGCTCGCCAACAAGATCAAGGCGCTCACCGCCGAATCTCCGGCAGAGATCCTGACTGCCAACATCGGCTGCCAGTCGCATCTACAGACAGCCACCGAACTTCCCGTCAAACACTGGATCGAGGCACTCGACGATCGGCTGTCGCAAAGTCATGGCCGAACGCCATGACCGGGAGTATGCAGACCTAGGAGTTTGTCGGGCTTAGGCCCGACAAACTCCTAAGCAGCCGCTGGAATATCGCGATTCGAACCAAGGAAGGACCGCAGCAAATAAGGCAGGATTCCCTCGTGCCTGACGTACTCGACCTCCATGGGCGTATCAACGCGCAACACGAGTGGAACTGTTTCGCTTGTTCCGTCAGCCCGCTCTATGAATAGCGTAATGGTCTGCCGAGGCTGCACATCGTCACTCAGACCCAATAGGCCGAAGGTTTCGGTGCCATCCAGCTTCAGCGATTGAATGCTCGTGTCGTCTTCGAATTGACAGGGCAGGACGCCTAAACACACGAGATTGGTGCGATGGATTTTCTCGAAGCTCCGTGCAACGACAGCCTTGATCCCGAGCAATTGCGTGCCCTTGGCTGCCCAGTCTCTGGCGCTTCCCATGCCGTAATCGTGTCCGGCAAATAGAATCAGCGGAATCTCTTCTTTTTTGTATCGCATTGCGACGTCGTATATCGACGCTTGCGTGCCGCTCGGCTGATGCCGCGTGATATCACCCTCCGTTCCGGGCAGCATCAAATTCCTGATCCGCGGATTGGCAAAAGTCCCTCTCATCATCACGTCGTGGTTAATGCGACGGGCGCCGTACGAGTTGAAGTCAGCAACCTTCACACCCAGGGTCTGCAGGTATTGGCCGGCCGGAGAGTTCGGCAGGATCACGCTCACAGGACTGATATGATCGGTGGTAACGGAATCGCCAAGAAGAGCGAGGGTTCTTGCACCCTTTATGTCTTGCAGTCCGGGTGGGGCCGGTCTCATGCCTTCCAAGAATGGCGGCTCCTTGATGTAAGTGGAAGTGGAATCCCAGGAAAACACCTCTCCACTTGACGCGGGGATGGCATTCCAAAGCTCGTTGCTCGTAAACTCGCTGTAAAGCTTCCGAAAAGCATCCGGATCAAAGGCAGCGGGCAGGAGTGCTGCCACTTCGTCGGCGCTCGGCCACAGGTCCTTCAAGTAGACCGCTGATCCGTCCTTAGCTGTGCCCAACGGCTCGGTCATCAGGTCTGCATCAATGCGGCCGGCGAGCGCGTAGGCCACTACCAGCGGCGGGCTCATCAGGAACGTCGCTTTGAGCGCAGGATGTATCCGGGCCTCAAAATTCCGATTCCCCGAGAGGACCGCAACTCCAATCAAATCGCTTTCCGCCACTTGGGACTCGAAGGGTGAAATCAGCGGGCCTGACATGCCATTACAAGTCATGCAGCCATAACCGACCAGCCGGAAACCCAAAGTGTCCAAATACTTCTGCAGCCCCGTTTTCTCCAGGTAGTGGCTCACCACGCGCGAGCCGGGGGCAAGCGACGTCTTGACCCATGACTTGGTCTGCAGACCTCGCTCCACGGCCTTTTTTGCGAGCAGTCCTGCTGCGAGCATCACAGCCGGGTTCGAAGTGTTCGTGCACGAAGTTATTGCGGCAATCAGAATTGAGCCATGGCCAACGGACAGCTTGTCCGGGCGAGAACTGCCGTCCATCGCGCGGTTCTTGCCGTATCCGCCTTCCGTTACCGGTTTCTTCAAGCACTCGTTGAAACGCTCCTTCACCTGCGTCAGCTCTATCCTGTCCTGCGGCCGTCTGGGCCCCGCGATGCATGGCTTGATCGCCGAAAGGTCGAACTCTACGACGCGGCTGTAATCGATGTCCCCCGCGGCCGGGGTACCGAACATTTCTTGCGCCAGGTAGTAGTTTTTGAATGCCAGCACTTCCTCCTCCGTGCGCCCGGTCGCGCGGAAAAAACCACAGAGAGTCTCATCCGGCGGGAAGAATCCTATGGATGCGCCATACTCCGGCGCCATGTTGGCCAGCGTCGCCCTGTCCGGAACCGACAGGTCTCGGGCTCCCTCGCCAAAAAACTCCACAAATGCCGATACCACTCGAGCCTTTCGGAGTGTTGCGGTCAGGGTAAGGACGGCATCAGTGGTCGTGACCCCTTCGCGCAACCGCCCATGCACATGGACACCCACGACGTCCGGGGTCAAGACATAAATCGGCTGCCCAAGCATGGCGGCGCTCGCCTCGATGCCGCCAACACCCCAACCCACCACCCCGATGCCATTGATCATCACCGTGTGCGAATCGGTGCCCACCAACGTGTCAGGGTAATAGATGCCGCCATTTGAGAGCAGCCCGCGAGCCAAATGTTCGAGATTGACCTGGTGAAGAATGCCGTAACCGGGCGGGATCACCTTCAAAGTTCGAAAAGCCCCCATCGCCCACTTTACGAATCGAAACCGCTCCTCGTTGCGCTCGATCTCAAGACGCATGTTTCTTTCGATTGCATCGGGTGTCTCGTGGTAATCCACCGCGACGGTGTGATCCACCACCATCGTAACCGGCACGCGAGGTTCAATGGGCTCCGGGTTCCTCCCCATGCGCACTGCCGCGCTGCGCATGGCGGCGAGGTCTCCCAAAGCGGGGATGCCGGCGACATCGTGCAATACGACGCGGCCAACGAGAAACGGGATTTCCGCGACACGCGTCCCCCGCGGCTGCCAATTGGCGAGGTCCCGGACCTGCGCTTCCGTAACACACAGGCCATCACAGTTACGCACCAGCGCCTCGAGTACTATACGGAGACAGACCGGCAGTCGACTTACCTTGCCGATTCCGTTACGTTCGAGCATTGGCAAGGAATAGAGAGTGCCTCGTTTACCACGTCCGATGTCGAAGGTCTGTGTCGCGCGGAAGAGATCTTGCATGTTCATTCACCAAGTTGTCGTGCGGTAATGGGAAAACCGCCCCGGGATGTCGTCATCCGTCGAGGGAAACAGTCTAACGCTGGGCCCGCCTTGCGTAACCCGCCGCCTCGGTCCCCGCTATCCGACCGAAAACAGCCCCGGATACGAGGCCCGTTCCACTCGGATAGTTAAAGTAGAACAGTCCGCCTACCATTTCACCTGCCGCATATAGGCCGGGAATGTGCTTTCCCGACATGCTCTCAACGGCGGTCGAGGGAGAGACTTTTACTCCACCGAATGTGAACGTAATTCCACACGTTATTGCGTAAGCCTGAAACGGTGGAGCGTCAATGGTGTTGGCCCAGTTCGTCTTCGGAATTCTCAGCCCTTTGGTGCATCTGCCGTCCTTGATGACGGAATTGAAGGGAATATCCTGGCGCACCGCCTTGTTGTATTCGGCGACAGTCTCCAGGAACCGTTTCCCGTCTACTCCTTCGAGTTTGCCCGCCAATTCCTCGAGTGAAGCCGCCTCCGCTTTTGTAACCTGTCGAATCCGGTACTCGTCTCGAAGGATTGGATCCACCTTCGCGTCGAACACCTGCCACGCGAACATTCCAGGCTGCTTCAGCACCTCCAGGCCGTATTTCGCATAAGTGAAGTTCCGAAAATCAGCCCCTTCGTCCACGAACCGCTCGCCATTGGCGTTAACCATGATTCCGAAGGGATAGCTATGCTTTTGAAAGCCGTCCCCTACGACGCGATCTCCAAACGTTGGCGCATTCACGTCCCAGCCCACCGCGTGAGCTCCCGACCAATGACCGCACGGCATCGCGCCCATGGCGAGCGCCATGCTGATACCGCCTCCCATGTTGAATCGCGTGCCTCGCACTTTCGCCAAATCCCAGTTCGGCCCCAGGTAGCGAGCCCGCATCTCGGCGTTGGACTCGAAACCACCGCAAGCCAACACAACCGTGCCAGCGCTTATCTCGCTTTGTCTCCCATCCTGCTCTGCAAGGACACCGCATATCCGGCCGTCCTTACTGAGCAGCGATACCGCCCCCGTCTCGTACAGAATGGGGATTCCAATTTTCTTCGTTATGGTGTGCAGAGAATCGATGAGACCGGCTCCGCCGCCCCAAAAAGCGCATACCTGTCCGCCAAAAAACTTGAATCCTCCGTCAACCTTATGTGCTTGCCGTCCATACATCGGTTCAAAGCGCACGCCCTTGCTTTTCATCCAGGCCAGCGTTCGGCGGCTGTTGCGCACAAGAATCTCCGTCAAGTCCGGATCGCACCTGTACTGGGTGACGCGGCCCATGTCGTCGAAGAAATTCTCTTCGGTATACGTCCCGAAATCGACTGTGCGTGCCTCGTCCTCGCTTACATCCAGCACCTCCCGCAGCTCATCGAGATTATTGAATACAAATCTCGTCGCCCCCGCGGTGAAGAAGCTGTTTCCACCCTTCTCGGCCTCGGGTGCCTTCTCGAGCACGACCACCTTTGCCCCTGCCTCGTGAGCGGCCAGCGCCGCACAGATCGCGGCATTGCCTGCTCCCACGACTATCACGTCGACGCCTGATATGTCCTTTAGCTGCATGTGTAGCCCTGAAAGTGATATGCCTGCGGACCTACTTCGCCAGCCCAAGATCCGTAAGTGCCGTTCGGAGCTGGGCGTCAGTCCGCTCCAGGTAGGCTCTAATCTCCTTGCTGTTCATATACTCGTTCGCCCAAAGGCGCTTCTCAACGGTGGCCTTCCACTCATCTGACGCCACCACCTTCCCCAATCTGTCGTCCCAATAAGCGACTTGCGCGGGGGTGAGCCCCTTGGGGCCAATCAACCCACGCCAGTTGCTGAATTCGACATCGACGCCGACCTCCTTCCACGTGGGCGCCTGCGCCAGCACCCCCCCGACACGCTTACCGGAAGTGACGGCCAGAACGCGAATACGGCCTGCTTCGACGTGAGGCGCAACTATCGCCACACTGGAAAGAATCATATCAATGTGGCCACCAAGAAGTGCCGATACGGATTCGGAGGTCGATTGGAATACGGGGGTGCGGGCCTTCCTGGCGTCGCTACCAGCAGCCTTGGCCACAAAGACGAGCGGGATGTGGTTTGCCCCCCCAACCGCCGTTACCCCTACGGCAAGAGACGCCGGATCCTTCTTGAGTGTGTCCAAGAGATCCTTTGCGGTCTTGAGATCAGAGTCGGCCCTTACGGCGAACGTTACATAGTCGCCGATCATGTTCGCGATCGGCGTGAAATCCGAGTAACGGTACTGCGATCGTCCGGTGATGTGATTCAGCTGCAGCGTAATCGAGGCGATCCCCAGATAATGTGCATCGCCCGCCTTGGGTCCGATATAGGCAAGCGTCACGTTACCGCCGCCGCCAGGCTTATTCACAACAGTACTCGTTGTTTCGACCAGCTTGCCGTCCTGGAGGATTCTCTGGATCAACCGTGCGACGCTGTCATTTCCTCCTCCCGGAGTATTGGGCACGACAATTTCCACGTTGTCTTTCGGTCGCCATTCCTGCGCGAAAGCCGCGCCATATCCGGTGACCATGAATAGCACGGCCAACCCGATACACCCCTGCGCGCGCCAGGTTGAATGACACGTCCGGAAAAGCTTCATTGAGTCCTCCTTCTCTGTTCAATCAAGTTGGGGAAGCGGATCCTGAGATTCCAGGCTGTTTTTCCTGTCGGATTGCAAAGTGTAAGGCAATTTGCTAATGTTGTTAAGTAGTCTGACAACTTTTCGGCTCCATCAGGCAGTCATTTGCTTTCAGTCGATGCACGATCCCACATACTATGAAGCTGAACGTCGTGGCTGAGAATCGTTCGCGTGCTGCCTCTCAGGCAATCCGACGATCGAATAAAGGAAGTCGCGCCACTCCGCGTGTTCCGATCACACCGTCGGTGTTGCAGGACACCAGGAAAATCAAGCCGTTGAAGCTTGCGGATCAGCTCTACGAAGAGATCATGGCTGCGATAATCAACGGTAGAATCCCGGAGGGAGCGCGGTTGGAATCGGAAACCGGACTCGCGACTGCGTATGGCGTATCGCGTCCCGTCGTGCGCGAGGCGCTTTCGCGCTTGCGCGCGGACGGGGTGATCGTTTCGAGAAGGGGATCGGGCTCCTACGTGCAACGTAAGCCGAGCCAGCGGTTTCTCACGCTTGCGCCGCTCGGGGGGATAGCCGATCTGATGCGCTGCTTTGAGTTTCGGATTGCGTTGGAGGGAGAGACCGCTGCACTGGCCGCCGCACGAAGGACGGATAAGGATCTTAAAGAGATCAGGCTGGCACTGGAGGATCTCGAGGACGCGATCCGGCGAAAAGTCGTCGGAGTCAAAGCCGATATCCGGTTCCATAACGCAATCGCCGCAGCGAGCAAGAACAGCCTCTTTACGACCACCCTGAAGGCATTAGCTAATACGATCTTCCAGGGAATAAGTGTCGCGAGACGCCTTTCCCTGCATGCAAGCATGGAGCGCCTGCAAATCGTGCAGGAAGAGCATGGAAGGATTTATGATGCAATCAGGGCCGGCAATTCCGGCAAAGCACGTGATGCCATGCGCGAACATATCGAAAACGCCCGGGCACGTGTGTTGAGCGACAGCACCGAACCCCTTAGAGGCTAGCGTCACCAACGCAACTTCAGGGCTCCTGACATACGCGGGATAGGCACGTGAATTTTCTGGACTTTCCCGAGGAGATGCGTAATAATTCATGCATCCTACTTCGGAT
>MERI01000074.1 GCA_001772005.1 Betaproteobacteria bacterium RIFCSPLOWO2_12_FULL_62_58
CCCGATTAAAACATTCGAGGGCAGGCTCCAGCGGGAACCCAAATAATCTGTCGTTCCCGTGAAAACGGGAACCCATACGGCGGCTCCACATGTGCATATCGTAAATTGGATTCCCGTTTTCACGAGAATGACAACCTGACCGCTTGAGTCTGTCGTTCCCGAGAAGCTTGTCCCCGAGTGTTCTAATCGGGGATCGGGAACCCATACGGCGGGTCCACTTACGCGGCTCGCAAATTGGGTTCGCCCCCGATTAACGCACTCGGGGGCAGGCTCATTCACGGGAACGACAACCGGGATTTATCACCGCCGCCTGCGCGGCAGACCCTTCTCCAGCATCTTCCGGATTTCCCACGCGCCGACCACGCGCCGCGCTTGTATCTTCCCCCGCTTGCTCCACATCCCGCGAAGCCCCACGATCGCATCCCATTTGGCTTTGAGTATGACGCGCCAGCGGCCCTTGATCGCGTACCAGACGATGGTACAGAGGTTCGCGGCGATGTGCTGTGGAAGATATAGCCAGAACAGCCAGCCCGGCATGTTCTTCACGTAGGTCCAGACGAGATTGCGATGCCCGTGGTAAACCGCGAAGTCGCTGTCCTTGCCGGTCGTCGCCGAGCCGACGTGAGCGACCCGGGCATCCGGAACGTAGAGGCAGCGGTAGCCGGCGAGCCTCAGCCTGAACCCGAGATCGACATCCTCGAGGTAGCAGAAGAAATCGTCGTCGAATCCTCCGACCGCTTCAACCGCTTTGCGCCGATACAATGCCGCGGCCGCGCACGCGGAGAATACTTCCATCGGATGAGCGTAAGGGCTCTCGTCAACCGATGAACCATGTCCGCGGCGCCACACCAGGCCGCTGACGTGATAGGCATCGCCCGCGCCATCCAGCAGGTCGGGTCGCCGGCTCTGGATCATGCGGCTTGCGAAACAGGCGAACTCGGTTCGCCGCTCCGCCGCCGTCACCAGTTTTTCCAGGCAGTTTTCGGCGAGAACCGCATCGGGATTCAGGCACAACAGGTAATCGCACCGGAGTAACGGCAAAGCGACGTTGTTGCCCCTGGCGAAACCGATATTGGCGCGGTTCTCGATCACGTTGACGAAGGGATGGTCGCCCAGCGCCGACCGGAGGTTCAAGAGGCTGCCGTCCGTCGAACCGTTGTCCGAAACGTACACCTGGACGGGCACCGTCGAGGCGAGCACCGACCGCACGCAGCGAACGAGCATCTCGCCCGCGTTGTAGTTGACGATCACGACGCAAACGGGTTCGCCGGTCATTACAAGCAATCCTCGAGGGGGGACTGGGCATCGTCCGCCCAAAACGAAGCGGTCATGCTCCCCGGCGGATCAGCCAACGCCAAAGGTTTTCGTTATCCACTCGGCGGTACGGGTGATGCCCGTTTCGAGCGGCGTATGGGGCGTCCACTCCAACTCCGTTCGCGCAAGCCCGATATCGAGCACGTTGGCCGGCGCGTCGAACCGCCGTCCCGGCAGATAATCCCGCTTGATGGTCCGCCCGAGCAAGGCCTCCAGCCTGCTCAACAACTCATTGAGGCTGCAGCCCCGGCCGGCGCCGATATTGAAGACCCGGTACGCGCCCGGGTAGCGGGCCGCCTTGATGAAAGCCTCGGCCACGTCCCCGGCGTAAACGTAATCCCGCACGACCTCGCCGTTCCCCCAAATCTGGATGGGCTCGCCGCGGAGCGCCTTGTAAGTGAACACGGCGATCGCCCCCTGCTTCTGGAGCGGCGATTGCCCCTCGCCATAGGGATTGGCGATGCGCAGGACGCTATAGTTCAAACCATGAAGGTGGGAATAAAGATGCAGATACTTTTCGATCGCCAGCTTGCTTACCGCGTACGAGCACAGGGGATCGGTAGGATGGCTTTCCGGAATGGGAATTTTTTGCGGCACGCCATATATCGTTCCGCCGGATGACGAGAAGATGATTTTTCTGGTGCCGCAGGTTCGCGCCAGCTCCAGGAGCCGCAGCGTTCCGACAAGGTTGGTTTCGACGTCGTAGAGCGGATTGTCGTTCGAGCTCTGGGGAAGCGTGGTGGAGACCAGGTGAAATGCCACCTCGCACCCCTCCAGAGCCGCCGCGACGTCCTCGCTGTTGACGAAGTCCCCGCTCACAAACTCGGCGCCGGGCGCCGGGAGGGCCGCCGCCGTGTTCGGACGATCGAAGATGCGGACGCGATGCCCTTCCCCGATCAATGCCAACGCGAGATGGCTGCCAAGGAACCCGCGTCCTCCCAAAATCAAACACTTCATCGGCCAGCTCCCGATGTTGTCATGGGTTGTCGGCCGTTTTCGCGCTCGGCAGCGTGTGCGGACGATCGAGTCCGGCAGGCTGCTGGGCGGAGCGCGCCCGGCATCCCGGCGCGGCAGGCGTATCGCCCGTCGGAATGCCTTGAGATACGCTGTCCTCGAGCGCTGCCGCGAAGCGCTCCGCCTGCTTGCGCCAATCGGCGCGGCGGGCGTACTCGATGCCGCGGTCAACCAATAGCCGGCGGCGCGCGTCATCCGCGAGCAGCGCGATGACCGCCTCGCTCAGGGCCTCCACCGTGAAATCGGCGAGCACCGCGATATCCGGATTCAGCAGCCACTCCACGTGTGACCCGCGATTGCTGACAACCGGGCAGCCGCACGCCATCAGCTCGAGCGGCAACAGCGAGAGGTTGGTGCAGGACAGCACCAGCGCGACATCGCACTGGCTGTAAAGATCGGGCAGCTCCGCGAGCGCGACGTTGCCCGCGTTGAGGTGCGCGAACGGGATTACGTAGTGGCCGACGTCCCAGCCGGCCAGCACGAACTTCACGTCGGGCAGCCGGCGCGCGACCTCCGCGAGCACGAGGAGTCCGAATTCGAATGCCCGCCGCAACGTCGGCGGGCGCGCGTAAAAGAAGACCCGGCGGATTTCCGGATCGCGCCGCGGACGCGGCGAATAACGATCGAGCTCCACGGCGAAACCGATCGCCCGGGTGCGCATGCCGTAGTCGGCGGCCAGCTTGCCGGCCAGCCATTCCCCCGCGGTGATGCCGTAGAATCCGAAACGGTAGGTATTCTCCGCGAACAGATACTCGCTGCCGGCCGGGAAAAAGAACGGTTCGAAATCCTGGACGAAATAAATCCGCTGCGCGGCGCCCTGGAAGGCACGCACGTAATAGGCCGTGATCCAGCTCGTCGCGACGGAAAAATACGACGGCGGGATAGTGTCGGCGCCCAGCCATACTTCGGCGGCCAAGGGAAAGAAATGCCGGCGGAGGACGTCGCGCGCCGCCTGTGCCGACGGATAGCGGCAGGGACCGACGATGACGATGCGGCATTCGTAGCCCAGATCTTCGAGATGCCAGGCGAGGCGGAAGATGTTCAGATGGCCGCCGGAACCGACATCGAAATCCGGGATGAACCAGGCGATCGTCTTGCGCTTCATGTCCGCGGGCAACGGCGCGCCGAAGGGCGGCTGGGTGACAAAGCGATAGAAGCCCAGCACATCGACCGGTGTGAGCCGCGCGCGCTCGGTGAGCCGCCGCCAGACATGCCGCGCCGTCGCCAGTGTCCCGATCCTCTGTTGCAGCTCGCGCAAGCGGCGTGCGCGGGCGAGCGTGCGGCGCATCATCGCCGTTTCTTCGCCATGTCGAGCGAGAACAGTTTGTCGAGCGTCGATGCCCCGGCGCCGGCCCCGGCGCCGATAAAATAGCCGGCCTGGCGCGCGAGGTGGGACAACGGGATCTTCACCAGCCACTCGGGGAAGCGTGTCGCGAGGCCCTCTGACAGCAGATAGCGATAATCGCGGACGCTGCAGCGCAACGATTGCGCCAGTCCATGCGCGATCGACGGGCACAGGCGGTAGCCGAAAGAGCCGCGGAACGCGCGCGCCTCGTCGTAGGCGCGGCGCAGCGTTTCCCAGACACGATATTCGTGCGAATGGAACACGCGCGCCCGGTCCGCGTAAGCCTTCGCGTAACCGGCTTCGATGACCGCCTTGGCCCAGAGCTGGTCCTCGGCGAAATCGACATCGGGGAGCGGTATGCGTTCCCAGACCGAGCGCCGCAGGCAAGCGTTGTTGTTCGAGAAGAAATGCAGGAACTGCCGGTAGCCCACGTCCGCGGCGTAGCGTTGCGGATCGTCGAGGCGCACGACGGACGGCCCCCGGGCGAAATTGTCGAAGTGGTGCGTGAGATCGCGCGCGAGAAAGGGATCGCGCCCGGGATAGGGCAGATGGCGGCCGAAGGCGCCGGCGATATCCGGCGCCTGTTCGACGGCGGCCACCAGCTCGCGCAGCCAGTGCCGGTCGGCCGGCCTGGCATCGTGGGTAAGCATGGCGATGAACTCCCCGCTCGTCAGGCCGATCGCGCGGTTGCGCGTGCGGCCATGGCCGAATTCCGCGCTCGGGATGACGTGCACCCTGACGCCGGCCGCGCGCTCGCAGATCGCGAGCGTCGCGTCGCGTGAGCCCGAATCGATCACGAGCACCTCGAACGGCCACGGCGTCTCCTGCGCCAGCACGCTCGCCAGCACCTCCGCGAACAGCGCGCCGCCGTTCTTGGTTGGAATGACGACCGATGCCTTCATGCGACGCGCCTGAGCCACGCGGCGACACGGCGCAGGGGCGCGGTCGCGCGCCAGGCGCGCGAGGACAGCACCTTGGCGAGCTCGGCCTCGGCCCTCGCCGCGCGTTGTTCCCAAGCGGCCACGAGGTCGCCAAGACGCAGGATTTCCGTGCGGGCATCGCCAACCTGGAGGCACAGTTCGCCCACCTGCTTCTGCGTATCGGCGAGCTGGCGTACGGCGCCGTCCAGGGTCGCCTCGGCCTGCTGCGTCCGTTTCCACAGCTCGGCGTTCGCCGACTGGTAGAGTTCGAGATGCCGGCCGATGCGCACGCGCTCGCCGAATTTGCGGAAAACCGCGCGCAGCGTTTCCTGCGCGCCGGCCTCGGCGCGGCACCATTCGAGCAGCGCCGCGGGCGGCGTCGCGCCGACCAGCAGCACGCCCAGACCGTTACCGTGGAAAAACTCGAAATTCGGGTAACGCGCCGCGACTTCCTGCCAGACCTTCCGTACCCCGAACCCTTCCCTTTCGACCCTCGTGTCATGGAACAGGACTACGCCGCACGGACTCATCTTCGGCAGCCAGGTCTCGAAATCGTGGCGCACCGCCTCCTCGGTGTGCAGGCCGTCGATGTGCAGGACGTCGATGCTGCCGTCGGCGAAGCGCGCCAGCGCTTCATCGAACAGCATCGGCATCAGCGTCGCGAAGCGGGCGTAGCGCGGCTCGACGTGCCGGCGCAGCTCGGCGAGCACCTCCTCGCCGTAGATGCCCGCGTGCGGATCGCCCTGCCAGGTGTCGACCGCGAAACAGCGCGTGCCGGCGCCGAGTTCCGCGACAGCCTGGCAGAACGCGCAGAACGAATCGCCCTTGTGCGTGCCGAGTTCCACCAGCACGCTTGGGCGCGCCAGGGCAATCAGCGCGAAGGCGAAGGGTATGTGCTCGTGCCAGCCCTCGATGTTGGTCAGCCGCTCGGGCTGCGCGCGTGCGGCGACCGCCACGGCGGGGGCGAGCGAGGCAGGATCAATCATTTTCTCTTGCAATTTTCCCGGCGCCGGTTTTGCATCAGGAGTTTGTCGAGGCCAAGTCCGACAAACTCCTAGATCCGACAAACTCCTAGTGCTGCTGTGTCATGAACAATCGGATTCCCTCCCCTTCCATCCCTCACTCCTGACCTCTCTCCCAAAGGGAGAGAGGAAGCTCGAGCCTCCCTTCTCGTTTCCCTCACTCCCGCCTCTCTCCCGAGGGGAGAGAGGGGACTCGAGCCTCCCTTCTCCCCTCGGGAGAAGGGTCGGGGATGAGGGATGGAAGGGTCGGGGATGAGGGACCGGGAGGCCCAGAGCTTGCCCCGGACTTGATCCGGGGGTGGGGATGGGTTTACTGTGGCAGCCATTCTTAGCATTACCCCACCCCCATCCTAACCTTCCCCCTGAGGGGGAAGGAATGTTTTTTTCCGTGAACTTCCCCCTGAGGGGGAAGGAATGGTTTTGTTTCTTCCGGGTTTTCCGTGGGCGTCGTCTCTGCTGGACTTCAAAATTGGCACCAAACCAGTAACCTCGGCGGGAGCTGTCATTCCCGTGCAAACGGGAATCCAGAATATTCAGGACGTAATTGGGTCCCCGCCCCCCGATAAACCCATTCGAGGGCAGGCTTCGCGAGGACGACTTAATCAAGGCTTCCCTACGCCAAAAATACGCGAACGATACCATCTTTTCAGCAGCCTGTCGGACTATCGGCCGCGGGATGGCGCGGGACGTGGTAGAGTTCGGCTCACGCTATCGTAGCCTGTCGGACTTAACAGTCCGTACACGCTGCTAACAGCAAAACCGGCTGACCATTCATAATAAACCCAGCCGAAGCGGTCGAATTTAAGGAAAAGCGCGGGTGAATTCGTATATCGGTCATCCTCTTCTGCAATTCTCTTGGTGCCGGTTTTGCATTAGGAGTTTGTCGGGGCCAAGTCCGACAAACTCCTAGCTCCATCGCCGGTACTGCGTGCTTTCCAGACTCGTCTGTTCCCTTTTCCCCAGGCCGCCCGTTCTCGCCGGTGGCCATGACCACGCCAGTTTCGAGCGGCTCATGCGCGCCGAAACTCACCTTTACTCCCCGCGCTACGCGCGCCGGCTCATCGCGCTCCGCGGCGCGGAACACTTGCGGCGCGACAGCGGCGGGGTTCTCGCATTCCTGCATTTTGGCAGCTTCTTCCTCTCGGGCGGCGCGCTGGTGCACCAACTCGGCTTACCATACACCCTGATCGCGTCGCGGCGCAATCTGGCCTTGCTGCCGCCCGCCGAAGCCGATTTCTGGCGTGGCGTGCACGAGCGTTCGGCCCGATTGTTCGGCGCGCCGCTGTTCTTTTCGGACGAGCCGGCCACCAACTTGACGCGCTGGCTCAAGGAAGGCAAGTTCCTCGGTGCGGCAATGGACGTGCGCGAAACCGGGTTCGAGCAGCGCTCCGGCCGCTTCGACTTTCTCGGCGCCCGCCTGCATCTGCATCTGGGGCCGGGCCGGCTGGCCGCAATGACCGGCCGGCCGCTGCATGCGATGACGATTCTGTTCGACCCCGAACGGCGCAGGCACGAACTCCATCTCGGGCCGCCGGTATTCGAGCGCGACCCGGAGATTCTGATCCAGCGCGCTCTCGACGACATGGCGCCCATTGTTTCCCGGGCGCCGTGGCAGCTCTACCACGACCTTTTCGGCATCTTCGCGCAGCCGCACGAGGCGGCGCCTATGCTAGGAGTTTGTCGGGCCTAGCCCCGGCAAACTCATTATCCTGAAAACGGCAATTCAGCCACAGAGGGTTCTTTTCAATACCCCGTTGAGGGGTACACAGAGAACACCGGGAAAATTGCAAAAGAGGATAATCGATGCCTATGGGTCTCTATCGCGATTTTCTCACCCACACCGGGCGAGTGGTGCACAAATGGACGCATTACTTTCCCGTCTACGAACGCTACCTCGCGCCCTGGGTCAACCGCTCCGTAACGCTCATCGAAATCGGCTGCGGCGAGGGCGGCTCGCTGCAACTCTGGAAGCGCTACCTGGGTCCCTATGCGCGCATCGTCGGCATCGACTTCAATCCCGCATGCAAGGCGTTCGAGGAAGACCAGATCTCCGTCCACATCGGCGACCAGGGCGACACGGGCTTTCTGTCGCGGGTGATCGAGGAGGTCGGCGCGCCCGATATTGTCATTGACGACGGCAGCCACATCATGCATCACATGCGCGCCTCCTTCGATTACCTCTATCCGCGCCTGTCGAAGTCGGGCGTCTATATCATCGAAGACACGCATGCCGCCTACTGGGAAGAATACGGCGGCGGCTACCGCGCCCCGCAATCGATCGTCGAATATGCCAAGGCGCTGGTCGACCGTCTCAATGCCGACCATGCGCGTGGCGTCGTAACGCCCGACGACTTCACCCGCAGTACCCACTCGGTCGCTTTTTATGAGAGCATGATCGTGTTCGAGCGCGGCTGGTTCAACGCCAAGCATGCGCCCAAGATCGGGCGCGCCCCGTGAGCCGGCGGGGCGGGGGCGGCGCGCCCCTGCCGCCGGCGCAACCGAAAGGAGCAGCTATGGACGACTTGACAAAAGCGCTTGCCGGCATCGCCGATGCCGCGCGCAAGAAGAAACAGGTGGTTAAAGACAAGTCCGATGCCGGCGAGGACGACGCCTTGGCGCGCGAGTTCGCCCGGGTCCTGAGCGGCGGCGGCCTGCCGCCCAGCCGGTCGGACGATAGCGCCGGCAGCAAGGGCGGCAGCAAGTAAGCAACTCTCGGCTGTAAGCTGGGGAGTTTAATAAATGTCGGCTTGAAGCCGACTGCAAAGTGTCCCTGACTGTCGTTCCCGCGAAACTTGTCCCCGCGAATGCGGGGAGCGGGAACCCAAAGAGTCTGTCGTTCCCGAGGAAGCGGGAACCCATACGGCGGTTCCACATGTTCAATGCGTAAATTGGATTCCCGATTCCTCGGGAATGACAACACTTGTCGTTCCCGCCCCCGATTAAGGCGCTCGGGGGCAGGCTCATTCACGGGAATGACAACCTAAGCGCTTGCGGGGCATAGGTATCTACACATCCCACAGTTGGGATCGAGCTTCAGTTTCCTTCCCCCGCTTGCGGGGCAGAGGTATCTACACATCCCACAGTTGGGATCGAGCTTCAGTTTCCTTCCCCCGCTTGCGGGGGAAGGTCAGGATGGGGGCAGGTCGATTTCAAGGCATGCAAGATAACCTCCAGCACCGCTTGGGTTTCCTGAAACACCTGGTTATCCCAGAATCGGAGCACGCGAAATCCCTGCGCTTCGATTCGGCCGTCGCGACGTTCATCGTAGCGATGCCGTTCTTGGTGCTGTCCGCCATCAAGCTCGACTACGAGCCTCGCCTCGAGACACGCGAAATCGGCGATATAGCCGCAGATTGGCACCTGGCGGCGGAAACGATACCCGCCAAGTTGGCGGCGCCGTAGATGGTGCCACAGGTGCTGCTCGGCGTCCGTCGCCTGATTTCTCAGAGTGCGGGCGCGACGTTGTGCAACGGGATTACGCATGGGGTGGATTATCGGATATTCTGCCCCCTCCCCAACCCTCCCCCGCGCTGTGCGCAAGGGAGGGAGCGAAGGTGTGTACCTCCCCCGCGCTGTGCGCAAGGGAGGGAGCGCATATCGGTATCTACACATCTCCACGGATACCCCTTCCCCCGCGTGCGGGGGAAGGTTGGGATGGGGGCGAGCGACGGCGAAACACCTACCCCCTCCCCCGCACACTGCGTGCGCAAGGGAGGGAGCGAAGGCGTGTACCTCCCCCGCGCTGTGCGCAAGGGAGGGAGCGCATATCGGTATCTCCACATCTCCACGGATACCCCTTCCCCTGCGTGCGGGGGAAGGTTGACCGCGATCCGCCGACTGGCGAAATACCTGCCCCCTTCCCTCGCGTGCGGGGGAAGGTTGGCCTCAAGGGCAACGAATGCCGATCCGGTAACCCCCTTCCCCCGCTTGCGGGGAAAGGTTGGGATGGGGGCAAGGGCGCGGCGGCGCCTTGCGCCGGTCAATGCGGCTGCGTTTCCCCGGAGGGCTCCTCTGGGGACGGCGCCAGCAGGTAGTCGAAAACGTTCCACTGCCACCATTGCGCCGGCGCCTCGCGCACCTCGCGCTCGAGCGTTGCGACGGCCGCCTCGAAGGCCGCCGTCGCCTCGCCCTCGGGCAGCGCCTGGATGCGGATGCGCGCGCGCCAGCCCTCGTCGCGGATCGCCCCGTAGAGCAGCGCCGCATTCGTTTGTGCGGCGAGGCGCACGATGCCCTGCGGCAGGCGCAGCCGGTGGCCGAGCAAGGGCACGTCGATGGTCGGCCCTCCCGCCGCCCGCACGTCGAACAGGATCACCACCGTGTCTCCGGCGCGCAGGCGCTCGTAGAGAAAGCGGGGATTCTCGGCGACCGTGATCCAGCGCCCGAGCAGATGCCGGCAATTGCCCCAGACCTTGAAGCGCAGGAACGCCCGGTCGATGGCGTCGAGTTCGGGATTGGTCCGGTCGATCGCCTGCGTCAGAACGTGGATCTTCACGCCCTTGAGACTCAAGGCCGCGAACAGCAGCGAAGGGCGGCTGAAATGCGCCATCGCGAGAACGCGTCCGCGCCCGTCGGGCCGCGGCGCCGCAAGCGCTTCCAGTCCTTCGATGTCCACCCAGCGGTCGATGTTGCGCGCCGACAGCCGCGGCAGGTAATAAACATCGAGCAGTTCGCGGCCGAGCATGGCCTGGTAGGCGTCGACTAGGCGCCTCAACCGGCTTGGGTCCTGCGCCTCGGCGAGCACCCGCCGCATGCCCTGGGCCGCGGCCAGCCGCGTCGGACGGCGCAGCACCGGATCGAAACGGTAAGCGAATGCCGCCAGCCGGTAGGCGACGGCGGGCGGCAGCAGCGAGAACAGCGGGTAGACGACGAACAGCCGCAGCGCCTTGACGAGCCGCGCCATCATCCCGGCGCACCTGCCTGCGCAGGCAGGCCCGCCGCGCGGTTCCAGACGTGGGGCAAGTGCGCGAGCCCCTGCTCGAGGTCCGACTGCATGACCTCGATCGTCGCGACGCCATCGACGCTCTCGTAGACGTGGAGGGCCCGCTCGCAGGCCAGCACCACGTTCACGCGGTAACGCCCCTTGAGCAGCGGCAGCTCGCGAAACGCCACCTCGATACGCCCTTTCCCCTCCGCGTCCATCAGCGCCGGCTGGCCGTCGTTCACGTTACCGACACCGCACACCATCCGTCCGTCCGTGGTCGAGAACGAGACGGCGAGGCTCGGCGCGGGCAGCGCCGCGTTGGCGATAAACGATACGCCGACGGACAGCGTGTCCTGACGGCTGCGCACCCTGCCCTCCGGCGCCAGGGGCTCGCCGTTGACGCGCAGCGTTATCCCCGCGATGCGCGCCGGCGCATCCACCGCGACCGTCGAATGCGACGCCGCGGCCGCCTCGCCGCCTTCGAGGCTCTCGCGATAGGCCGCCGTGACGTCCGCGGCGCGCCCGCGCGCGGCCACCCGGCCGTGCTCGAGCCAGAGCGCCTCCGAGCACAGCGCTTCCACCTGGTAGAGCGCATGCGAGCAGAACAGGATGGCCGTGCCGCCATCGCGCAGCTCGAGGATGCGGTCGAAGGATTTGCGCGCGAAGGCGCCGTCGCCGACGGCCAGCGCCTCATCGACGATCAGCACGTCCGGCTTCACCGCCGTCGCCACCGAGAACGCGAGGCGCACGAACATCCCGCTCGAATAGGTCTTCACCGGCTGGTCGATGAACTCGCGGATGCCCGAGAAATCGATGATGTCCTCCAGCGTGTCCCGGATTTCCCGTCGCGACAGGCCCAGCGTCGCCGCGTTGAGGAAGACGTTCTCGCGGCCCGTGAATTCGGGATTGAACCCCGCACCCAGCTCGAGCAGGGCGGCGATGCGTCCCGAGCGCTCGACCCGGCCGGCGGTGGGCGTGAGCGTTCCGCTCACCAGTTGCAGCAGCGTGGACTTGCCGGCGCCGTTGCGCCCGATGACGCCGAGCACCCCCCCGCGCTGGAGTTCGAAGTCCACGTCGCGCAGCGCCCAGAACTCGGTGTAGTAGCGCCGGCGCCCGCGCCAGAGCAGTTGCTTGAGCCGGTCGGCGGGACGGCCGTAGAGGTGGTAGCACTTCGACAGCGCCTCGGCGCGGATCGCCGGCGCGGCACGATTAGTTTCCTGGATCATTTGGGCACTGGCGCCAAAACTGGATTCCCCCCCGATTAAAGCACTCGGGGGCAGGCTCCGCCACGGGAATGACAGCCTGTTGTGTCGTTCCCGTGAAAACGGGAACCCATGCGGCGGTTCCACATGTTCATATCGTAAATTGGATTCCCGATTCCTCGGGAATGACAGCCGTCTTTGTCGTTCCCGAGGAATCGGGAACCCATGCGGCGTGTCCAGCCGCCAGAACCGCAAACTGGATTTCCGTTTTCACGGAAATGACAGCCGTCTTTGTCGTTCCCGAGGAATCGGGAACCCATGCGGCGTGTCCAGCCGCCGAAGCCGCAAATTGGATTTCCGTTGCCACGGAAATGACAGCCGTCTTTGTCGTTCCCGCGCAAGCGGGAACCCATGCGGCGTGTCCAGCCGCCGGAACCGCAAACTGGATTTCCGTTTTCACGGAAATGACAGCCGCCTTTGTCGTTCCCGAGAAATCGGGAACCCATTCGGCCCCTATTCAGTGAGTCCATCATATAAATCGTGCCAGTGCGGGTTACTTGCCTGGATCAGTTCGATCTTCCAGGAGCGATTCCACTTCTTGATCTGCTTTTCTCTGGTGATGGCCGCTGTCACGTCTTCATGAGTCTCGAACCACACGAGTCGCTTTACGCCGTATTTCTTTGTGAAGCCGTCGACAAATCCCTCTCTGTGCTCCCAGACTCGTTTTACGATATCTGAGGTTACACCAACGTAGAGCGTTCCATAGCGTTCACTCGCGAGAATGTAAACGTAGTACGCCTTTGTCATTGCTGCACTATGGATTCCCCCCCGATTAAAGCACTCGGGGGCAGGCTCCGCCACGGGAATGACAGCTTGCTGTGTCGTTCCCGCGCAAGCGGGAACCCATGCGGCGTGTCCAGCCGCCGGAACCGCAAATTGGATTTCCGTTGTCACGGAAATGACAACCTGCACCGTTGCCACGGGAATGACAGCCTGCACCGTTGCCACGGGAATGACAATTCTCATAACACATCGGCGAATCCCTTGCGCGTCGCGGCGAACCAGCGTGCCCCGAGCGCGGCCACGATCACGCCCGCCGCGAACTGTAGCGCCAGCAGCTTCCAGTCGGGCCACGCCCCCTCGATCACCACGCGGCGCACTTGTTCGATCACGGCTGCGAGCGGGTTGAGCAGCAGCCAACCCTGCCAGCGTTCCGGCAGGGCGGACAGCGGGTAGAACACCGGGCTCAGGAACAGCAGCAGGTTGAGCGCGAGCGCGACGACCTGGCCGACATCGCGCACGAAGACGCCGAGGGCGGCGAGAAACCACGAGATTCCGAGCAGCGCCGGCACGAGCGGCAACAGGACCAGCGGCAGCGCGAGCGCGCTGGCCGTCAGGGAGCCCCGCAGCAACGCCGCCGCCGCCAGCAGGACCAGGCAGTTGATGGCCGCGTGGAAGGCGCTCGCCAGCAGCGTAGTCCACGGCAGGATCTCGAGCGGGAAGATGACCTTCTTGACGAGGTTCGGGTAGTCGAGCACCAGTCTCGGCGCGCGGCCGGCGCACTCGGCGACGATGTTGTACACCACCAGTCCCGCATACACCTGCAGCGCGAACTCGACGCCTCCGCCTTGGCCGCCGTGCCAGCGGACCTTGAACACTTCATGGAACACGAAGGTATAGACGCCCAGCATCAGCAGCGGCTGCGCGAAAGCCCAGGTGAGGCCGAGCGTGGAGCCGCGGTAGCGCGCCAGCACGTCGCGCTGCGCGAACTGCCAGATCAGCAGCGCGTGCCGCCGGGGGAACAGGAAGGCTCCGAGATCTCTCATCGAGGTGGCGCGAGCGAACGGCGTTTGCCACGGCCAGGCCCCAATGGCACTACCTTAAGCGGACGTACGATCATGGCTCAGAAGGTATGTCGTTCCCGTGAAAACAGGAACCCATACGGCGGCTCCACATGTTCATATCGTAAATTGGATTTCCGTTTTCACGGAAATGACAGCCGTCTTTGTCGTTCCCGTGAAAACGGGAACCCATTCGGCGGCTCCACATGTTCAATGCGTAAATTGGATTCCCCCCCGATTAAAGCACTCGGGGGCAGGCTCCGCCACGAGAATGACAAGGGTGGCCGTTTTCACGGAACATTGGATTTCCGTTTTCACGGAAATGACAGCCGTCTTTGTCGTTCCCGTGAAAACGGGAACCCATTCGGCGGCTCCACCTGTTCAATGCGTAAATTGGATTCCCCCCCGATTTAAGCACTCGGGGGCAGGCTCCGCCACGAGAATGACAAGGGTGGCCGTTTTCACGGAACATTGGATTTCCGTTTTCACGGAAATGACAGCTTGCTGTGTCGTTCCCGTGAAAACGGGAACCCATACGGCGGCTCCACATGTTCAATGCGTAAATTGGATTCCCGATCCCCGATTAGAACACTCGGGGACAAGCTCCTCGGGAATGACAACCTAACCGACTGCTCGGGAATGACAGAGGGTGTTGGGCCATTATGCCGCGTAATTCACTCAAATTGCGTTAAGGTAGTGCCATTGTTTTCAATACCCCTTTGAGGGGTACTTGAGGGGTACGCGAAGTAAACGAAAGAACGCAAAGGGATATCTTCAGCATCGCATGCCACCATTCGGGCGCCGCCGCGCCGTTCACGAGATGCGTGGAGGCTCGATCTTGCCGAGCATCACGCCCTCCAGG
>MERI01000075.1 GCA_001772005.1 Betaproteobacteria bacterium RIFCSPLOWO2_12_FULL_62_58
CCCCGATGTGGCACCCACCGTGTTCGTCAAGGGCGCACGCTATGACAAGCTGATGGAGGCCTTCGGTGGCGTGGGCGTGCACGCCACGACCCCGGCCGAATTGCGCAAGGCGATGGAAGCAGCCATCCGCTCGCGCAAGCCCACGCTCATCAATGCTGTCATCGATGAAACCGCCGGCACCGAAAGCGGTCGCATCACGAGCCTGAATCCGAGCGCAAAAAAGAAATAAGTCAAGCCGTTGAGCGAGGGCAGGTAGCACTCATCTGCCGCAGAATTTTGGAGATCAGAATGGAAGCACTCAAGGGAATCCGCATTCTCGACATGACGCATGTGCAGGCGGGGCCAACGTGTTCGCAGCTGCTGGCGTGGATGGGAGCGGACGTGATCAAGCTGGAGCCGCCGAATGGCGATGCGACGCGCGGCCAGCTCCGGGATGTGCCGAATGCGGACAGCCTCTATTTTACGATGCTCAATTGCAACAAGCGCTCGATTACGGTCAATATGAAATCACCCGACGGCAAGGCGTTGTTCGTCGACCTGCTGAAGAAAAGCGACATCCTGATGGAGAACTTCGGTCCCGGGGTGCTCGACCGTTTCGGATTTGGCTGGGAGAAGGTACACGAAATCAACCCGCGCATCGTGATGGGCTCGATCAAGGGTTTTGGATCTTCGGGACCCTACGCCAATTTCAAGGCCTATGAAAACGTGGCGCAGGCGATGGGCGGCTCGATGAGCACCACCGGCGTTCCCCCCGGCCGCCCCTTTGTGACCGGCGCGCAGATCGGCGACTCGGGAACCGGGCTGCACCTTGCGATCGGGCTGCTCGCGGCTTTGCGTCATGCGGAGAAGACGGGCCAGGGGCAGTATGTCGAAGTGGCGATGATGGACGGCATCATGAACCTGTGCCGGGTCAAGTGGCGCGATCATCAGCGTCTCGCCCGCGGGCCGCTGCCTGAGTACTCGGTGGGCACGCACCAGGGTATGGGGGCGGTGCCGCGCGCGGGAAACGATTCCGGCGGAGGCCAGCTGGGCAATGCCATCCGCTGCAATCCGGGGGGGACCAACGACTTTATCTACATCGTCGTGCAGGAGGCCGTGTGGGACGCGCTCGCGAAACGCATCGGCCCGGAAGTGCACATGCCCGATCTGGCGACCGATCCGATGTTCGCCACCATCGAAGCGCGCCGCAGGCATCAGAAAGACTTGTGGGAGATCATCGGCGAATTCGCGCTGAACCACACCAAGCGCGAGCTCATGGGCATACTGAACGAAATCGACGTGCCCTGCGGCCCCATCATGTCCACGGAAGACCTCGCCAACGACGAGCACGTCAGGTTGCGCGAGATGTATGTCGAACTCGACCACCCGCAGCGCGGCAAGTGGTACAACATCGGCATGCCGATCAAGCTCTCCGCCTCTCCGGCCAAGATCGAGCGCTCGCCGACGCTGGGTGAGCACACCGAAGAGATCCTGAAAGAGGTGCTTGGCTGGAGCGATGCCGAGATCGCGGCAAAAAAGGAGGCGGGTGCGTTCTCTGCGCCACCGAAGACCAAGATAGCGGAGGCGCAATGAAAATCGCAATTATAGGGCAACAGGATTTCGGCAAGGCGGTGCTCGATGCTTTTCTCGCGCGCGGCGACGAGGTCGCGGGCGTGTTCTGCGCGCCGGAGAAACCGGGCGCCAAGGCCGATCCGATTAAGGCCGCGGCTGAAGAAAGAAAGCTTAAGGTATTCCAGTTCAAGTCGCTGCGCGGCGCGGAGGCGCACGAGGCGTTGTCCGGACTCAAGGTCGACCTGGGCATCATGGCCTATGTGCTGCAGTTTGCGCCGCGGGAATTCGTTGCCATCCCCAAGCACGGCACGATCCAGTATCACCCTTCGCTGTTGCCCAAACACCGGGGGCCGTCCTCGATCAACTGGCCGATCATACAGGGTGCGACCCGGACCGGGCTCACCATCTTTCGTCCTAACGACGGACTCGACGAAGGCCCGGTAATGCTGCAGAAAGAGTGCGACATCGGGCCCGACGACACGATCGGTTCGGTGTATTTCGACAAGCTGTTCCCGATGGGCATCAAGGCCATGCTCGAAGCCGCGGACCTGGTGGTCGCCGGGGAGCACAAGGAGGTCGTGCAGGACGAGTCGCGGGCGACCTACGAAGGCTGGTGCAGGAGCGCGGAAGCGAAGATCGACTGGGCGAAACCGATCGACCAGGTCTACAACCTGATCCGCGGCTGCAACCCTGCGCCCGGCGCGTGGACTACCGCAAATGGCAGGAAGGTGCAGATCTTCGATGCCCGCAGAATCGTGTTCCGGCGCTTCGCCGACGTAGTCGGCAAGCTCGGGGAAGTGTCGGACGTGACCGAGGCGAGTTTTAAGGTTACCGCGCAAGGCGGTATCGTCGAAGTGCTGCGTGCACGCGGCGAGGACGGCAAGAAGGTATCAGGCGGCGAATTCGCCCGCGCGAACGGGCTCTCCAATGGCGCGATCTTCGGCGGCTGACCGCCCGCTGATTCAATCTGATTCTGCAAGGCCGCAGCAGCGCTGCGGCCTTGGTTTTTTGGCCGCGTTTCGGCCATGGGTTAGCAGCCTGTACGGACTGTTAAGTCCGACAGGCTGCTAAAGGAGTTTGTCGGGGCTAAGTCCGACAAACTCCTAGTCGCTTGCCAAAAAACATGTACTTTCCCACTAAATATCGTAGAATAAATCAGTGATCGGCGTTAACCCTATACAAATAGACAAAAAAACCAGGGAACGGGATGAAAAAACTGGATTTCTGGAAATCCGACTGGTTCCTCGGAGTCGCGGTAGCGATCGCGATGTTCGTCGCGGCCCAGGGAGACCTGGTCCAGAGTCTGGAGCGCAAAGCCTACGACATGGGGGTGCGGGCGGCTTCGCGTGCGCCGTCCGATAAGATCGCGGTCATCGCGATCGACGACCAGAGCATCGCCAACATCGGGCGCTGGCCATGGTCGCGCGAGATCCACGCCAAGATGACCGACATCCTCGCCGGCGCCAAGGCGAAGGTGGTCGGCTATACCGTCTTCTTCAGCGAACCACAGATCGACCCGGGCTACCACTACATCACCAAGCTGCTCGAGCAGGCGACAAAGGGCACAGCGCAGGTCGATCCCAACGCCCCCGCTGACCCCAACGCGGAAGCGCCGACGAGCGGCCCGATGGCGCCGCTCGTGACGCTGCTGAAGGAGGCCGAACAAACGCTCAACCCCGACCGCAAGCTCGCGGAGAGCTACACCAAGGCGGGTAACGTCCTGCTGCCGATGGCGTTTACGCTCGGCGAGCCGCGCGGCAAGCCCGACAAGCCGCTTCCTCCGTTCGCGCAGAAGAACGCGATCGCCGGCGTGCAAGGCAGCCCGGACACGTTGCCCTTGCCGACCGCCGCGGTGCAGATCCCAATCGACGCGATCGGCCAGGCCGCCGCGGGCTTAGGCCACCTCAACGCGAATCCCGACCTCGACGGCGGCATCCGAACCGAGCCGCTCGTGCTCGGCTACTTCGACCAGTACTACCCTTCGCTGTCGATGATGATCGCCGCGAGGAGTCTGAACCTGGGCGTCCCCGACATCAAGGTGCGGCTCGGCGAAGGCGTCTCGCTCGCCAAGCTCAAGATCGGCACCGACCCGGCGCTGCAAATGTACACCTACTTTTACAAGGACCGCGACGGCCGGCCCGCATTCCAAGCGGACTCGTTCTACGACGTCTACACGGGCAAGATCCCGCCCAAGAATTATCGCGACAAAATCGTCCTGATCGGCCCGACCGCCCTGGGCGTCGGCTCCACCTCGGTGACGCCGGTGTCGCCGGCGATGCCGCCCGTACTGATGCTCGCACACGCGGTCTCCTCGATCCTGCAGGAGCATTTCTTCGTCGTGCCGCCGTGGGGCGTGTGGGTCGAGAAGCTGGCGTTCCTGCTGGTGGCGCTGTACATCATTCTGCTGCTGCCGCGGCTCAAGGCGAGCGTTGCCGCGATTCTCACAGCGTCGATCTTTGTCGCGCTGATCGCCGTGCATTTCGTGCTGATCACTACGCAGCTGATGTGGCTGCAATTGATGGCGGCGGTGACGCTGCTCCTCATCGGGCACCTGGCGCTCACGACCAAGCGCTTTCTGGTGACCGAGAAGGGCAAAGAGCGCTCCGATGTGGACCTCGCGCAAAGCCACCGCATGCTCGGACTCGGCTACCAGGGTCAGGGACAACTCGATACGGCCTTCGACTATTTTCGCAAGCTGCCCCTGGACGACGGGATCATGGACGTTCTCTACAATTTGGGACTCGACTACGAGCGCAAGCGCCAGTTCAACAAAGCGGAATCGGTGTTCCGCTACATGGCCGAGCACAATCCCAGGTTCCGCGACCTGGAGAGCCGTTTGAATCGTGCCAAGGCGATGTCAGAAACCGTGATCCTGGGCGGCGGGCAGGGTCACCCTGGCGGCACCTTGATCCTGCCCGGCGGCGGGGTGGAGAAACCGATGCTTGGCCGCTATCAGGTGGAAAAGGAACTCGGCAAGGGGGCGATGGGTGTCGTCTATCTTGGCAAGGATCCCAAGATCGGGCGCGTCGTGGCGATCAAGACCCTGGCCCTGTCGCAGGAGTTCGAGGCTGACGAGCTCAAAGAGGTCAAAGAGCGCTTCTTCCGCGAGGCCGAGACCGCCGGACGGCTCACGCATCCCAATATCGTCACCATCTACGACGCCGGCGACGAGCACGATCTCGCCTATATCGCGATGGAGTTTCTGAAGGGCAAGGATCTCGTTCCCTACACCAAGCCCGATAACCTGCTGCCGCTCGACAAGACGCTCTCGATCATCGCGCGCGTGGCCGAAGCCTTGGGCTACGCGCATAATAACAACGTCGTACACCGCGACATCAAGCCCGCCAACATCATGTACGAGCCGGAAAGCGACTCCGTCAAGGTCACCGACTTCGGCATCGCGCGCATCACCGACTCCTCGAAGACCAAGACCGGCATGGTGCTGGGCACCCCATCCTACATGTCGCCAGAGCAACTCTCGGGCAAGAAGATCGAGGGCCGTTCCGACCTGTTCTCCCTCGGCGTGACGCTGTACCAGCTCCTGTGCGGCTACTTGCCGTTCCAGGGAGACTCGATGGCGCAGCTCATGTTCAAGATTGCCAACGAGCAGCACGAAGATGTGCGCACCTATAACCCCAAGCTGCCCGCTTGCGTGGTGGCGATCATCAACAAGGCGCTCGCCAAGGATCCGGAGAGCCGCCTTCAGAGCGGGGATATGATGGCCAAAGTGCTGCGACTGTGCCTGGCGAGTCTGACCCCAGGGCGGGAACACGCGGCCGCGGCAGTCCGTCCCTGACAGAACGATGGTCAACCTCAGTTCCATCCTCGAGATCGCGACCGCCACCCATCCCGGCATGGTGCGCTCGCACAACGAAGACAGCATCGCCGCCGACGCTGAAATGGGGCTGGCGGTGCTGGCTGACGGCATGGGTGGCTACAATGCGGGTGAAGTGGCGAGCGGCATCGCGGTGGAGCTGATTTTAACCGAGATGAAAAAAGCGCTTGCCGGGAAAGCGCCTGATGAACTGAACGGCAAGGAAATGGAACGCCTCTTGAGCGAGCACGCGGCGAAAGCCAACGGCACCATCTATCAGGCGGCGCAGAGCCAGCCGCAGTATTCCGGAATGGGAACGACGCTGGTGATCGCGCTGTGGCACGACAACCGCTTGTCGGTCGGCCACATTGGCGACTCGCGCCTCTACCGCTTGCGCGGTGATGCTCTTGAGCAGATCACGCGCGACCATTCTTTGTTGCAGGAACAAATCGATAGCGGCATGATATCCAAGGAGCAGGCGCGGTACGCGCCGAACAAGAACCTGGTCACGCGTGCCGTCGGGATCGATCCGGAAGTCGAAGCCGAAGTCCATACCTACGCCGTGCAGCCGGGCGATATCTACCTGTTGTGCTCGGATGGACTTCCCGACATGGTCACAGACGAGGAAATCGAGCTCACGCTCTCCTCGCTCAAGGCCAACCTGCCTTTGGCGGCGGAGCAACTGGTTCAGCAGGCCAACGATAACGGCGGCCGTGACAATATTTCGGTTATTCTGGTGCGCGTGCTCAAGGATTTTCCGGCGCGCAGCGGCTGGTTGAAAAAATTGAAGTCCTGGTTTTAAAGCGGCGGGGATACCACCATGGCGAAACTGATTCTCAGTCTGGAAGGATCGGTAATCAGAGAGGTTCCTCTCGACAAGGAACGCATTACGATCGGGCGCAAACCGCAGAACGACATCCAGATCGAGAATCTGGCGGTGAGCGGCGAACACGCCCGCGTCATGACGATCCTCAACGATTCTTTCCTTGAAGACCTGGGCAGCACCAACGGCACGCTGGTCAACGGTAATCCGGTCAAGAAGTACATCCTGCAGAATAACGATGTGATCGAAATCGGCAAGTACAAGCTGAAGTACATCGCGGCGGCGCCGGCGGCGCAGACGGCCGCGCGGACCCCGGCCGAGGATATGGACAAGACCATGATTCTGCGCGCGCCCGCCGGCGCGAGGACGCCGGCGGCGCCAGCCGGCCCTGCCGCGGCCGCCGCGCCGGCCGCTGCTGCTGGTGCGCCGCCCAAGCCCGCGGCGGCCCCGTCGCTGGCAGCGATCCGGATACTGAACGGGCCGAGCGCCGGCAGGGATCTCGAGTTAACCAAGAATCTGACCACATTGGGCAAACCGGGGGTGCAGGTCGCCGTCATCACGCGCCGTCCGCAGGGCTACTTCATCGCTCACGTCGAGGGCAAGCAGTTCCCGGTCGTCAATGGCAAGACGCTCGACGTGCAGGCGCATCCGCTCAACGACCACGATGTGATCGAGTTGGCCGGTGTGAAGATGGGGTTTTTCCTGAAGACGAAATAGCTCTACTGTGTCGTGAGGTTCACGGATCGGAACATTCCTTCCCCCTCAGGGGGAAGGTCAGGATGGGGGTGGGATCATGCTGAGAATCGCTGTCACACTAAACCCATCCCCACCCTAGGAGTTTGTCGGACTTGGGTTCGACAAACTCCTAAAGCAAAACCGCCCGCAAGAAAACGGCAAAGAAAGGCTATGAAGACATGAATTTGACCCCCTCCCGTTTCCAGCATTGGGCCAGGAGAAATCATGAGATTCAGCTTTTCCCAAACCCTCGGGCGGTTTTGCTGTTAGCAGCCTGTCCAAGCGCCAAGTCCGACAGGCTGCTAGCCCTCCCGGTCCCTCATCCCCGACCCTTCCATCCCTCATCCCCGACCCTTCTCCCGAGGGGAGAAGGGAGGCTCGAGTCCCCTCTCTCCCCTCGGGAGAGCTTCCTCTCTCCCTTTGGGAGAGAGGTCAGGAGTGAGGGATGGAAGGGGAGGGAATCCGCTGGTTCATGACGCTGTAATAGGAGTGTCCTGTCCCAGAAATTCTTTCCCCTTCTCCTCAGGCGGAAGGGCGGCAGACCGTTCGGTGGCACATCGAAACAGGTAGGGGAAAGCAGCTTGAAAAAACACCTCGTGCGGATCGTGATCGGGCTCGCGATCGTGGTCGCTTTTCTGGGTCATGCGCTCGACCATTACCGGATCCCGGCGCTCGACACGTTCGAAGCGATCATCTACGACGCCCGGCTGCGGCTTACCATGCCGCGTACCGTCGACGACCGCATCGTCATTCTCGACATCGATGAGAAAAGCCTGCTGGAACGGGAAAAAGGCGGCGAGGGACGCTGGCCGTGGCCGCGGGACCGCCTCGCGTTGCTGCTCGACAAGCTGTTCGACAAATACGGGATTGCCGTCGTCGGCTTCGACGTCGTGTTCGCCGAACGCGATGATTCCTCGGGCATCCGCGTGCTTGAACGCCTGGCGGAGCGCGAGCTCAAAGGTGTCGCGCAGTTCCGGTCGGCCCTGGAACGGATCAAGCCCGAACTCGGATACGACGATATCTTCGCGCGCAGCATGAAGGGGCGCCCGGTGGTCCTCGGTTATACCTTCTCGAGCGACGATCCGCAGCATGCGCCCAAGAAAGGCAGGCTGCCCGATCCGGTCTTGCCTGCCGCTACGTTCAGCGGCCGTAACATCGGCATCACGTCCTGGAACGGCTACACCGCAAATCTCGAGGAACTCCAGAAAGCTGCCGCCGGCGCCGGGCATTTCAACCCGTGGGCCGACGACGACGGCATTACGCGGCGGGTGCCGATGCTGGCCGAGTACAACGATGCCTACTACGAACCGCTGTCGCTTGCCGTCGTGCGCGCGCTGCTGGGATTCCCGCCGGTCAAGCCGGATTTCCTGAAGGAAGGGTTGTCCAAGGACTACGCCGGCCTCGAAGAGTTGCAGGTCGGTCCGTTAAAGATCCCGGTCGACGAACGAGTGAGCACTTTGGTGCCATATCGCGGCCACAAGTTCAGTTTCAAGTACATTTCGATCGTGGACGTGCTCAATGAACGCATCGATCTCGCCGATCTCAAAGGCAAGATCGTGCTCGTCGGCACCACGGCGCCGGGGCTTCTTGACCTGCGCGCTGCCCCGGTCGATTCCGTCTATCCCGGGGTCGAGGTGCATGCCAACCTGATCGCGGGCATCCTCGACCAGAACATCAAGCAGAAGCCGCCTTACGCCGCCGGCGCCGAGTTCGCGTTGCTCGTGCTGGCGGGTCTGGCGATGGCATGGCTGCTGCCGCTGCTCGGCCCGTTCAAGGCGACGCTCACCACCGTGCTGGTGTTGTCGCTCATGCTCGCGACCAACCTGGCCGTGTTCCATTTCGGCAACGTGGTGCTGCCGATTGCCGCGGGCCTGGTCATGATCCTGCTGCTGTTCACGTTCAACATGGCCTACGGATTCTTCGTCGAGGCGCGCGGCAAGCGGCAGATCACGGGGCTGTTCGGCCAGTATGTGCCGCCGGAACTGGTCGACGAGATGTCCAGGGACCCGGCGCACTACTCGATGGAAGCCGAATCGCGCGAGATGACCGTGCTGTTCACCGACGTGCGCGGCTTTACGACAATTTCCGAAGGCCTCGATCCGAAAGCGCTTTCGCAGCTCATGAACGAGTTCCTGACGCCGCTTACCGAGGTCATCTACCGGCATCGCGGCACCATCGACAAGTACATGGGCGACTGCATCATGGCGTTCTGGGGCGCGCCGCTGCCGGACCCCCTGCATGCCCGCACCGGCATCCTGGCGGGGCTGGAAATGCAGAAAACGCTCAAGGACCTGCAGCCCCGCTTCAAGGCCAGGAACTGGCCGGAGATCCATATCGGGGTGGGGCTCAACACCGGGCGCATGAGCGTGGGCAACATGGGCTCCAGAATCCGCCTCGCCTATACGGTTATGGGCGATGCCGTCAATCTCGCCTCGCGGCTGGAGGGCCTCACAAAGGTATATGGGGCTGATATCATAGTCGGCGAAGACACCAGGGCAGGGGTGTCGGATGTCGTTTTCCGGGAAATCGACCGGGTGCGGGTCAAGGGCAAGGACGCGGCAGTGGCTATTTTCGAGCCCCTGGGCCTGCGGGACGAGGTCGACCCGGCCCGGCTCGACGAAATCGAGTCGTTTCATCAAATGTTGGAACTTTATCGCAGCCAGAACTGGGAAATGGCCGAACGGCAACTGCTCGATCTGCAGAAGATGTCGCCAGACCGCAGGCTCTACCAGACATTTCTGGAGCGCATCGCGTTTTTGCGCGCCCATCCGCCCGGCTCGGAGTGGGATGGCGCCTTTACTTTTGAAACCAAATAACAATGAGACTGAAAATACTCGGCTGCAGCGGAGGAATCGGCGGCAACCTGCGCACCACGTCGATGCTGCTCGACCACGACATGCTGATCGATGCCGGGACCGGTGTGGGCGACCTGCTCGTGGCCGAACTGTCGCTGATCGACCACATTTTCGTCACCCATTCACACATGGATCATGTGAGCTCGATCCCGTTCCTTGCGGACACCGTGGGCTGGATGCGCAACAAGCCGATCACCGTGCATGCCACCGCGGAAACGATCGCAATTCTCAAGGAGCACCTGTTCAACTGGCTGCTGTGGCCCGATTTCGCGCAGATACCGGATGCGAAAAATCCCGTGCTGCGTTATGAGACAATAACTCTCGGCAAGACCGTCGAATTGAACGGTCGCCGGATCACGCCGCTGCCGGCCAACCACGTGGTGCCGGCGGTGGGCTTCCGCATCGATTCGGGCCGAGCGAGCCTGGTTTTCACCGGCGACACGACCACCAACGACCCGCTGTGGCGCGAGGTGAACCGGGTCGACAATCTGCGTTATCTGATCATCGAAACGGCGTTCTGCAACAGTGAAAAGGACCTGGCGATCACGTCCAAGCACTTGTGTCCGAGCATGCTGGCGGAGGAATTGTCCAAGCTCAAGCGCCCGGCCGAGATCTACATCACGCACTTGAAGCCGGGCGAGATCGAGCTGACGATGCGGGAGGTCGAGGAATGTGCGGCCAAGTGGAAACCGCGGATGCTGCAACACAGCCAGGTGTTTGAATTTTAGAGTGCCTAACAGATTGACAGAGGCGAGGTGGCAATGAGTACCGTACTCCAAAACAAGCCGGCGGCCCCGGAAAACCTGGCTGAGAAGCTGAATTTCCAGCAGAAGCTTCAGGCCATCACCAACAGGATACACGCGACCAAGTATATCGACGAGATCATCCTGGAGCTGTCCCAGGAGTGGTGCAACCTGTTCAATGCGGACCGCCTGACGATCTACCAGGTGAGCGAGGACAAGGGCTCGATCATTTCCAAGGTCAAGACCGGGCTCAATTCCTTCAAGGACATCAAGCTGCCGATCAGCGAGCAGTCGATCGCCGGCTTCGTCGCGGTCAACAAACGCGTCATCAACATCCGCGATGTCTACGACGACGCCGAACTCAAGTCCTACAGCCCGCAGCTGAACTTCCTCAAGGCGGTCGACGCCAAGACCGGCTACCGCACCAAGCAGATGCTGGTCGCGCCGGTGGTCGACGCCAAGACCAAGGAGTTGATCGGCGTGGTGCAGATCATCAACTCCAAGACCGGGCAGCCGTTCCCGCCGATCATGGAGGAAGGGGCGGTGCAGTTGTGCGAGACGCTCGCGATCGCGTTCCGCCAGCGCCAGGGCCCGATGGCGCAGGTGCGCACCAAGTATGACGGCCTGGTGGTCGATGCGGTGATCTCGGCGGAGGAGCTCGAGCTCGCGCAGCGTTCGGCGCGGCGCAAGAACCTCGATATCGAGACGGTGCTGATCGATGAATTCCAGGTCAAGGTGCCGGCGCTGGGGGATGCGCTGTCCAGCTACTTCGGCGTGCCGTACGAGCCCTTCAAGCAGGATCGCATCAGGCCGCCGGACCTCACCCGGAACATGAGCCGGGAATTCTGCGAGACCAACCTGTGGCTTCCGCTCGAAGACACCAGGGACGGCATCGTCGTGATGGCCATCGACCCGGAGAAGACCCGCGCATCGAAGATGGTCAACAACGTCTATCCGAAGAGCAAGATCGTCTACCGGGTCACCACCAACCGCGAGTTCATCGCCACCCTGGAACAGATATTCGGCGCCGGGATGTTCGGAGACAGCGGTGACATCGGCGACTTGCTGGGGGACCTTGACCAGGAGCCGGATGCCGAGGCCGGAGAAGATATCGCTTCCGCGGCGAGCGACAACGAACTGGTGAAACTCGTCAACAAGGTCATCATCGACGCCTACCAGCAGGGCGCGTCCGATATCCACATCGAGCCCTATCCCGGCAAGGGCAAGACCGAAATCCGCTTCCGCAAGGACGGCGCGCTGTCGCCCTACATCCAGGTGCCGGCGAGCTACCGCAACGCGCTGGCGGCGCGGCTCAAGATCATGTGCGACCTCGACATTTCGGAGCGCCGCAAGCCGCAGGACGGCAAGATCAAGTTCAAGAAGTTCGGCCCGCTCGACATCGAGCTGCGGGTGGCGACGATCCCGTCGCAGGGCGGGGTCGAAGACATCGTGATGCGTATTCTTGCCGCCGGCGAGCCTATTCCGCTGGACAAGCTGGGCCTCTCTCCACGCAACCTCAAGATGGCCAAAGGGGCGATCGAGAAGCCGTACGGACTGTTCATCGTGTGCGGGCCGACCGGCTCCGGCAAGACGACGACGTTGCACTCCGTGTTGAGCTACCTCAATACCCCGGACACCAAGATCTGGACCGCGGAGGATCCGGTCGAAATTACCCAGAAGGGCCTGCGCCAGGTGCAGATGAACCCCAAGGCCGGGCTGACTTTTGCCACGGCGATGCGGGCCTTCCTTCGCGCCGACCCGGACATCATCATGGTGGGCGAGATGCGCGACAAGGAAACGGTGACGATCGGCATCGAAGCCTCGCTCACCGGCCACCTGGTGTTCGCCACGCTGCATACCAACAGCGCGCCCGAATCCATCGTCCGGCTCCTGGACATGGGCATGGACCCGTTCAACTTCGCCGATGCGTTGCTGGGGGTCCTGGCGCAGCGCCTGGCGCGGCGCCTGTGCGCCAAGTGCAAGCAGCCGCACGCCGCAACCGAAGAGGAGGTCAATCTGCTGCTGAATGAATATACGCTCGAGTTGCAGAACACCAAGTCGTGGAAGGAAAACGCCGCGCGCGAGAACGAGAAAGTGTTCCAGGAGTGGAAACAGAGCTTTGCCAACGACAAGGGCGAGTTCACGCTCTACACTGCCAAGGGTTGCGACACCTGCGGCAACACCGGCTACAAGGGGCGCGTCGGCCTGCACGAACTATTGCTCGGCACCGACGAGATCAAGAAGGAGATTCAAGAGCACGCGCGCGTGGCGCAGATGTTCGCGACCGCGCTCGACAGCGGCATGCGCACCCTGAAGCAGGACGGCATCGAGAAGGTTATGATGGGTATCACCGACATCCACCAGGTGCGTGCGGTCTGTATCAAGTGAGTTAGCAGCCTGTGCGGGCTGTTAAGTCCGACAGGCTGCTTGGAGGTCGATCATGAATCAGATGCGAGCGCCAGCAAACGTCGAGTTGTTCCAGCGCTTCGAGCAACTCAACCAGGTCGGCATCGCGCTGTCCAAGGAACGCGATATCAACCGGCTGCTCGAGGCCATCCTGACCGCGGCCAAGGACATCACCAATGCCGACGGCGGCACGCTCTACCGCATGACCGAGGGGCAGGCGCTCAGATTCGAAATCATGCGTAACGACACCCTCGGCATCGCGATGGGCGGCACGAGCGGCGTGGATATCCCGTTTTTTCCGGTCAAGCTCTACGATGACTCCGGCAAGCCGAACCATTCCATGGTCGCGGCCTACGCCGTGCATCACGACAAATCGATCAACATCGCCGATGCCTACACCGAGGAAGGCTTCGACTTCTCGGGGACCAGGAATTTCGACAAGAAGACCGGCTACCGTTCGAAATCGTTTCTGACGGTGCCGATGAAGAATCATGAGAACGAGATCATCGGCGTGCTGCAGCTTTTGAACGCCAAGGACCGGGCGAGCGGCGAGGTCGTTCCATTCTCGGAAGTCGATCAGCGCATTGCGGAATCGCTCGCTTCACAGGCGGCGATCGCGCTCACGAACCGCCTCCTGATCAATCATCTCGAGACCCTGTTTGAGTCGTTGATCAACCTGATCAACGCCGCAATCGACGACAAATCGCCTTACACCGGCGGGCATTGCGCCCGGGTGCCGGCGCTGACGATGATGCTGGCGGAAGCGGTCAACAACTGCAACGCCGGTCCGCTCAAGGGTTTCACCATGAGCGACCGCGACCGCTATGAATTGAAGATCGCGGGATTGCTGCACGACTGCGGCAAGGTGACGACCCCGGTTCACGTCGTCGACAAAGCGACCAAGCTGGAGACGATTTGCGACCGCATCGGCCTCGTCGACACGCGATTCGAGGTGGTGAAGCGCGATATCGAGCTCGAGTTTCTGAGGACCGGCGGTCAAGGCGAGGCGGGGCAACGTGAGCTGGAGGCGCGGCTCAAGGCGGTCGACGACGACCGCGAGTTCCTGCGCCGCGCCAATATCGGCGGCGAGCTGATGCGCGACGAGGATATCGCGCGTGTGCAGGGAATCGCCGGGAAATACCGCTGGCGCGGCCCGGACGGCGATTACGCCGATTTTCTTTCCGCGGAAGAGCTGAAGAACCTCACGGTCCGTGCCGGCACCCTCACCGCGGATGAGCGCAAGATCATCAACCATCATATCGAGGTGACGATCCAGATGCTGGAGGCGTTGCCGTGGCCCAAGCACCTGACCAACGTCCCCGAATACGCGGGCGGCCACCACGAACGCATGGACGGCAAGGGTTACCCGCGCGGACTGACCCGCGAGCAGATGTCGGTTCAGGCGCGTTGCATGGGGATTGCCGACATCTTCGAGGCGCTGACCGCGAAGGACCGGCCGTACAAGAAGAGCAAGACGCTCACCGAATCGCTGACCATCCTCGGCAGGTTCAAGCTGAACGGACACATCGACCCGGATCTGTTCGATATCTTCATGTGGGAAAAGGTCTACGAGACCTACGCCAAGCAGTTTCTCGATCCCGAACAGATCGACGAAGTCGACGTCGCCAGGATCCCCGGCTACGTGCCGCCGCCCGCAAGCTAGCGTTATGAATCATTATTTCGATGCACAATCCTTGGAGCCCCTCGTGTCGAAAAGGTGTAGGTCAGGTTGCCGCAGCGGCGGCTACCTGACGCCAAGTTGACGTCGGGGAACGCTGCGCGTACCCCGGCCTACGTCCAAAATTGTGCGGTGAATTAGCGACTCACTAGTCCGAAGTTCCTTCGGATTCGATCATAGTTGAGTAACTGAAGCTGAATGAGTTCAGCGGTTTAGTGGTGGTTTCAGTGATGCACGATGTAGCCATG
>MERI01000076.1 GCA_001772005.1 Betaproteobacteria bacterium RIFCSPLOWO2_12_FULL_62_58
CGGCGCATCTCGGCACCGAGCTGTTCCAGGCGATGGCGCAGGTCAAGATGATCCACGTTCCCTACAAGGGCGGCGCGCCGGCGATGCTGTCGCTTCTGCAGGGCGAAACGTTTGTCATGATCAGCAACTTTCTGACGGCCCTGCCGCCGGTGCGCGCCAACCGCGTAAGGGCGCTCGGCGTCACCAGCTTGAAGCGCACCGCGCTCGCCCTCGACATACCGACGATCGACGAATCGGGCCTGCGCGGCTTCGAGCTGCAGCAGTTCTACTCCGTCGTCGCGCCCGCGGGCACACCCGCGGACGTGGTGCAAAGGCTGAATCAGGAGATCGTGCAGAGGCTGCCGGCTCCGGACGTGAAACAGCGGCTCGCACACGAAGGCATTGAATTACGGACATCGACGCCGGGCGAGCTTGGCGAACTGAACGCGGAACAGTTTGTGAAATGGCTGAAAGTGATTCAGCGAGCGGGCATCCAACGTTCAGGGTGATTTTGAGTTTGGGCTGCGGGTCGCAAACTGGCTATTTGCGGACGAACGCTTACCGGGCAGAAGCCGTCAATCGCCGGATTCCAAACCTGGTTCTGGCCATCCCAGTATTGAAAAGGCCTCCCGTTAATTAAGGACAAGTTGCTTGATGTACGTCAGTACGGGTTCATGGCTATTGCGCTATAAAACGAAACTGAGGGCGAGCGCGATTGAATTCATGGTCGATTCCGACCGACGCCCGCCGAGCTTCTTCAACCGGGGTTTTCCTCCTCCTGCCCCGGTTATCGGTCGCCCACGCGGCGACCGACTTGACGCGGCGGCAAATCCGCCGCGTCTTTTTAATGTCGCATGACTTGGTCCGCGTCGAGAATTCGTGGGACCTTTCCAACATGAAACCGACCTAGCGTGCTGTTCCGGGGCGACCTGTTCTGGCAATGGATCAAGCGCGCGGGGACGGCTCACTCCGACTGCACGTTCGCCGCCTTGATCACTCTCGCATACTTCTCGACTTCGCGCCTGAAGTACGCCGCGAGTTCGCCGGGCGTGCTTCCCACCGGCTCGGCGCCATCCTTGCTGATCACCTCGCGCATGTCGCCCGCCTGCAGCGCTTTCACCACTTCCGCATGCAGCTTCGAGACGATTTCCTTCGGCGTCGGCCCGGGCGCAAACAGCGCATACCAGTTGTCCGCATCGAAGCCGGGATAAATCGATGCGAGCGTCGGCAGGTCGGGCATGATCGCGGATTTGCGCTCCGAGGCGATTGCGAGCGGCCGCACGCGACCCGCCTTGACGTAGGGAAGCACCGCGAGCTGCCCCGCAAATCGCAGATCCACTTCGCCGGCCAACATCGCGGTGACCGCCGGCCCGCCGCCTTTGTAGGGCACATGAACCACGTCTATGCCCGCGTATTGCTTCAGCATCTCGATCGCGAGATGGCTGGTCGTGCCGCTGCCGTTGGATGCGGCGTTGAGCTTGCCGCGGTGCTTCTTCGCGAGCGCCACGAGCTCCTGCACCGTCCTCGCAGGCACGCTGGGATGCACGACCAGCACGAGGGGCGCCGAACTCAGCCGGCTCACCGGCGCGATATCCCGGAGCGGATCGAAAGCGAGCTTCTTGACGAGCGCCGCATTGACGGCGAGCGAGGCCGACGAGAAGAGCAGCGTGTATCCGTCCGGCACCGCCTTCGCGACGATTTCCGCGCCGATCAGCCCGCCCGCGCCGCTGCGATTGTCCACCACGAAGCTCTGGCCCATGCTCTCGGTGAATTTCTTTGCGAGGAGCCGCCCCTGTATGTCCGTACCCCCTCCGGGTTGAAACGGCACCACGATGCGGACCGCGCGCGTAGGCCAGTTTTGCGCGAGCGCAACCGGTGGAAACGACGGCGCGCACGCGGCGACGAATACGAAAGTCAGAGCGACCCTGCGGCTGCGCGTCATCTGCGGCTCCTCGCGTCGGGTAAGGGATATGCGCCATTGTCCGCCACCCGGAATCGGCGCACCACCCGTGTCCTGCCACTCAGGTCGACAAACTTCTCCGGACCCTTCTCACCTTGCGGGGCGCAACGATCCACAGCGCACCCGCACTGGCTGAGCTGCCAGCGACCGCCACCCCGAAGGCGATCATGTAACTGCCCGTGAGATCGTAGACATAGCCGCCCAACCACGCCCCCAGAGCGCTCCCGAAGCCGCTGAACAGCGCGATGAGACCGTAGATCGAACCGAAGTGACGCCCGGCGAACAGGTCGGAGGTGACGACGGGCCACAGCGGCGCCGAAACGCCGTAGCCCATGGCGAAAATTACGGCATAAAGGTAGACCATCCCCGGGAACGGCACCACCCTCGTCAGCGCGAGCAGCGCGACGGCCAACACCATGGCCGCGCACCCCAAGGTGTAGGTCATCTCCCGCCCGATGGTGTCGGCCGACCATCCCCATAAGACCTTCGCCGCTACGCTCAGGAGCCCGATCAGACCGACGAGGGAGGCGGCCAGCATCCTGTCATAACCCCCTTCCACCAGGTAGACCACCTGATGGACAAAGATCATCTGAGTCGCGATGCCACCGAGAAGCTTGACCGCCGCCAGCAGCCAGCAGCGCATGGTTCTAACCGCCGTGCTGACAGTCCACTCCCGGCCGGCCCACTCCGCGTCCACCACCTCCATCTCTTTCTTGGCGCGTGGCTTGCCTGCTTTCTTCGGGTCAATGGAGCCTGATCCGACGCCGTCCGCCTTCTGACCCAGGTCCTCAGGTCGTCCCCGAAGCACGAACAGGCCCACCGGCAGCAGACCGAGAAACACTATGCCGGCGAGCGAAACGTAGGCTGCGCGCCACCCAAAGTTGCTGATCAGGACCTGAACGAGGGGCACCACCGCCATGATCCCAACGCCGATCCCGCCCGAGGCGATGCCGAGAGCGAGACCGAGCCGGACCGAGAACCACCGGCTCACCATGATCACGCAGGGCGTCCATCCGGCCAAGCTCACTCCGAAAGCGGCCAGAACCCCGAAGGCGAGATAGAGATGCCACAACTCGGAGACTCGGCTGCAGATCAGCAACCCGGTTGCCAGCCAGATCCCGCCGCAAGCAATCACGCGGCCGGGTCCGAACCGATCGCAGAGAGCACCCGCCCCCAAGGCTCCGACGCCGGCAACGATCGTGAACACGGAATAGACGCCGGCCGCTTCCCCGCGCCCCCACCCAAACTCCTCCAGCAGCGCCACGTAGAACACCGAGAAGGAGTACATGACGGAGTAGGTGAGCCCCAGCGCGACCAGGCTGCCGGCCAGGATGAGCCAGCCATAGAAGAAAGGCAGCCCGGCCCGCCAGTCACGACTAGGTGGATTCGAGCGTTTCACCGTTTCCTGTCAGATCGATGACTGGCACCGCTTTTCCGTCCGGTGTAGTGCGTCACGGAAAACTTGACGTACGATAACAGATCGTATGTAGAGCCGCGAAGGTTAACCGCCCCAAGCGGCGGTGCTCGCGCGGGGTGGGGCAGCTCGCGTGACGCGACACCCGAAATGAATAAGATGTCGTCGTCGCAACTCGATCTGACAGTCACGGTAAGCATAGGTCGCGACTTCCAATCCGTGGAACGGCAGAATACGACGATCAGATCCGTATACTGGCAGGAGATCGTTTCAATAGGATTGCGGGAGGGGTTCGAGCCCCGCTCGGCTCCCCGACCTAGGCTCGAACCAAGAATCCGGACTAAAAGCCAGTGGAAATGATGGCTGCCAACTTACGTCCGGTCCTGTTCGAACAGCGAGTGCAGCTCAGCGCGGCCGGCCTTGGCGATCTCGATCAATTTGTCCATGTCGGTGTGGTGCGCGGCCGCAAGGCGTCGCCAAAATAGAGTCCGTTCTAAGAACTCGTAACAGAGCGCCACTCATCTTCCCCCTCACCCTGGCCCGGCCCCCTCGCCCGCTACGCAGGCTCTCCCCCACGACTGGGGGAGAGGGGATTTATTTATAAATGGCGATCAGGGCGTAAAGACTTCGTTCGTCGACGAGTAGCTCCCGCCCGGCGTCGGCCCGCCCGACAGCACGTAAATTTGCTTTCCGAGCACCGCCACGCCTAATCCATGCCGGGCCGTCGGCATAGGCGTCCAGGACCGCCACTCGTTCTTGGCAGGCTCATACGATTCGGTCTGGTTGAACGTGCCCGACGGAGATTCGCCGCCGAACACGAAAATTCTCCCGTCCAAAGCAGCAGCGGCAATGCCGCTTCGCGAGGTCGGCATCGGCGCACGCGCGCGCCAGCGGTCGGTTTTCGGATCGTACTCTTCATTCACGGCGAGGTTTTTCGCATAGCTTCCGTCCACTCTACCGCCGACCGCGTAGAACCTGCCATCGACCACGCTGGCCGCAAGGTGATCCCTGGGTGTCGGCAGCGGCGCGTGCTTCGTCCACCGGTCCGACGCCGGGTCGTATTGCTCGTTGGCGCCGGTGTTTCTCCGGTCGCGCCCGACTCCGCCCACTGCAAGAATTTTGCCGCCCACCACGCCTACCGCCAACGCGCCTCTCGCTGTAGGCATGGGCGCGCGCGTTCGCCACTTGTCGGCTGAAGGATCGTACTCATGGACGGTGTCCACGGCATCCCACCGGCCGCTGTAGCCGCCGATCACGTAGACTTTTCCTCCGGCCGCTGCAGCGCCGACGTGGTGCAACGGGACGGGAAGAGACGCGCGGCGCCGCCAGGCGTTCGTCGCCGGATCGAACTCTTCGACGAGATCGCCGCTCTTTCCGAAACCGCCGATGACATAGATCTTTCTACCAAGCTCGACTGCCGCGACCTCGGTGCGCGGGGATAGCATGGATGCGCGCGTGTCCCATTTTCCCTGGCCCTGCGCGTTTGCCGCGCCCAGACCGCTCGCGAAAGCGATCAAGATCGAGTGGATGCAGCATCTTGAGATCATGGAAGCGATTCGCATTGTCTATCCTTCCCGGAAAGGACGGCGCTTTTCAACCACCCCGTCACCTTCGGTGCCACCCCTCCTTGACAAGGAGGGGAAAGGTTCATTTTGTTACCCGCTCCTGGAAGGACGGTGTAGCGTTGGCATTTCGCGCGTGAATACACGCTGGCCGCGCTTGAAGCCCAGCAGGGGCTGCGCCACGGTTGCGATGACCTCCGCTGGCGTTTTCGCATTCCACACGATGAGGTCAGCCGGATTGCCGAGCGCGATGCCGTAATCGCTCTTGCGAAGGATGCGCGCGGGGCGACTGGTCACCAGCGCGAAGCACTCCGACAGATCTTCCGTGGTGCCGCGCTGCACGACATTCGCGTACAGGTTCGCGATGCGCACCAGCGAGCAATCGCCGTATGGCGTGAAGGGGTTCAGCACATTGTTGGTCGCAATGGCGCAGTTCGCCCCCTGCGCGACTAGCGCATTGGCGTCCGCGACGCCGCGGATGACGCTGTGCTCCAGATGGCGTCCGCTGGTGAACAGGTCGGTCGCCGGAAGCACCGTCACGGCGACGCCGGAATCGGCGAGCCGCCGGCCGAGCGCTTCCAGTTCCGCCGCCGGCAAGCACGAATACTTGTTGCCATGGCCGATCGCGACGCGCCCGCCCCAGCCGATCTGGTCGGCGAGGTCGCAAACCAGATAGATGGCCATGTCGTGGGTCGTGTAGCCGCCGTCGAGATGGATGTCGACGTCGGCGTCGAACTCCTTTGCGAGCGCGAAGATGCGCCGGATCTGCCCCGGGCCATCGGCGTCGTAGCGCGGTGCGCCCCCGATCACCTGCGCCCCGCGTTTCAGCGCCGCGACGACGTTCGCCTCGGCCTCCGGAACATTGGTCCAGCCTTCCTGGAGAAAGACGCAAAGCTGAAGGTCGATCGCCCAGGCGTAATCCTTCGCCAGGCGCTCGATTGCCTCAAATCCGCGCAGGCCGACATTGGGGTCGACCTCGACATGCGTCCGCATGTGGGTGACGCCGTTCAGCAAGCACTGCTCGAGCGTATCGCGCGCGCGCGTGTAGACGTCCTCGACCGTGAAGGTATGTTTGACCGCGGAGGTCCGCATCATGTAGTCGGTCGCGCGCCGGTCTTTGAGCGGCGGGACGCGGTCGAGAATCCTTGACTTGTCGAGATGGAAATGACTCTCCACCAGTCCCGGCGACACGAAACGCCCGCGGGCATCCACGCTTTCGCCGCCGCCGGAAATGCGAGGCTCGATGGCGGCGATACCTCCATCGGCGACTGCGATATCGACTGTTGCGCTCGCGGCATCGCCATTCGCCAGCCGCGCATTCCGCAGGATAAGATCAAAGGCCACGTTGGCACCCCTCTATCGAGCATTACGTAACTGCGCTACAGTGCTCGACCCTCACCCCCGCCCCTCTCCCGAGCGGAGAGGGGAGCGTCGAGCGAATCCGGATTATCATCCGGTTTCGTAAGGATCAATAGGCTGTCAAAAATCGTGAGTTTACGTCACCTGGACAAGCGCTGCGCACTGTTGTTGGGCCGCGCGCACCGGTTTCGGGCCGCGTCTGGCGCGGGTTTGCGCATTGAGATATGGTAGCGACTGCTCTCACGTCCTGTTCCAAATTACCGCAGAGGGAGGCATCAATGAGCAGCAGGTTCGCATGGGTCTTCGCGATCGGACTCGCCCTAGGCGCAGTCGGCGCGCTCGCACAAACCTACCCGACAAAGCCTATTCGCATCATCGTGCCGTTCCCGCCGGTGGGTGCAGCCGACCTGCTCACGCGCACGATCGGCCAGAAGCTCACCGAGGCATGGGGACAGCAGATCATCGTCGAGAACCGCCCCGGCGTCGGCGGCAATCTGGGCGTGGAACTCGCCGCCAAGGCTCCGCCCGACGGCTACACCGCGGTGATGGCGGCGGTGACAACCAACGCCATCGGCATGAGCACCTATGCCAAACTCGGCTACCATCTCGAGCGCGATCTCGCGCCGGTGGCGCTCGCCGGCAACGTGCCGCACATACTGGTTGCGCATCCGACGCTGCCGGCAAGAAACGTGAAGGAGATCATCGCGCTCGGCAAGGCTCGGCCTGGCGAAATCATCTTCGCCTCGCAGGGCCAGGGAACGCTCTCGCACCTCGAGCAGGAAATGCTCAAGCAGATGGGCGGCTTTACCGCGCTGCACGTGCCGTACAAGGGCAGCGCGCCGGGGCTCGCCGATCTCATTCCGGGCAACGTGCAGTTGTTCTTTGACAGCATTCCGTCGGCGTTGCCGCACGTGAAAACCGGGCGGATTCGCGCGATCGGCGTCGCCTCGAGCAAGCGTTCGCCCGCGCTGCCCGAGGTGCCCGCCATCAACGAGTCGCTCAAGGGGTTCGAAGCCGACAGCTGGTTCGGGCTGCTGATGCCCGCCGGCACGCCGCGCGAGATCATCATGAAGGTGAATGCCGAGGTGCTGAAGATTCTTACAACACAGGAAGTGAAGGACCGCCTGCTCGCCCAGGGCGGTGTTGCGGCCGGCGGCACGCCGGAGCAGCTCGCCGAGCGCATCAAGGCGGACATCGCCAAATGGGGCAAGGTCGCGCGCA
>MERI01000077.1 GCA_001772005.1 Betaproteobacteria bacterium RIFCSPLOWO2_12_FULL_62_58
GCCGGCGCTCAATGACCCGCCTCGCCGCCAGCAGTTGCTTGCCGCGGAGCTTCCCCGACTCGTAGGCGTCATGCAGGGCAGCCTGGACAGCCTTGTCGTCGTCGCCCGCGCCGACGATGACCATCGCCGCATTAAGTGGAATGCGACCCTTCTGAACCGCGACCAGCAACCGTTCCTCGCCATGCTGCAGCAGCGTCAGGATGCCGCGCACGTATTCGACCGTGAGGCCGGTTTTCGCCGCGATAACTTTCTGGTCGTAGCCCTTGTCCCGCAAGGCCTCGATGCTGGCCAGGAACTCCAATGGCCGGCGTTGGCGCCGAGCGATGTTCTCGGCCATGCTCATGATGAAGGCGTCCTCGTCGCTTGCCTCGATTACCAGCGCCGGGATCGTTGTCTCGCCCAGGGACTTGAACGCTTTGAGGCGGCCCTCGCCGCACACCAGCAGGAAGCGTTCCTCACCGTCCGGCCCTTTCCTGGGCGTGACGGTGATCGGTTTCTTGAGACCGATTGCCTTGATGTTATCCACGATCTCCTCGAACACCCTGCCGTTCCTCTCGCGCGGATTGAGGACATCGACTCGCTCCACCGGGATCATCTCAATCTTGCTGGGGCGGTGGCTGCTCACGCTGCTCTCCGCAGGCGCGCGCGTTCAGCCATCCCGTAGAGGTAGTCCAGGGTGTCGAAGCGATAGCTCTCGAACTCGACGGGATTCTGGTCGGCGAGGCTCAGGCGCGGCTGCCCGAAGTCGAGGCGCGGCAAGAGGTAGTAGTCGAGCGGCGCCTTGTTTTCGTGATCCAACCGAACCGCTACGGTGATATCGGGCGCGAGGCTCGTATCGAATCGAACCTTCCAGTGGTTGCGGCCCGAATCGTGGGGCTGGCAACGGGCGAGCACCAGGGAGGTGCTGAACTCATCGTTCACCCGCAGTAAATCGGTGGCCGGATCGCGCACGACCTCGCCCCCCAGTTCGGCGATCTGCGTTTCGGCCTGCGCCACGATTTCCGGGTGCAGGCGCCGCAGGAATCGATTGATCTCCAGATAGCGATAGTCGCGATCGGGCGTGTAGCCCACCATCTGGTAGGCCCGGATGAGACTGCCGAAGCGATGGGCATAAATTGAGACGGCAGGCATGCCCTCGGTTTCGTCAATGATGAGGGCGGATAGAAACCCCCGGTTCTGGTAAAGAGCGCGCAGCCGCTCGATCAACTCCTCGTTGGTGTAGCGGCGTGCCCGCGCCCGGATGATGCCCTGGGCGGTATAGAAGACGTCGGGCGGCACGATCGAGTCGAACGCGCCTTCCTTCTTGATCCACATGTCCGGGGTGTTTACGACCCGCAGCTTCTTGAGCTTGAACGACGTCCGGTTGTAGATGTTGTGGCCGATGTACTTTTCGTTGGTGAGCACCTCGTGCACCGTTGCCCGCGTCCAGGCGCGATCGAGGTCGGTTCGTATCTTCATGCCGTTCAAGCGCCCCGCGATTTCGGGTTCGACGAGACCCTCGTCGATGAACCAGCGGTAGACCTGGTTGACGGTCCGGATTTCGTCCTCCGGGCCGGGCATCAGAATCACGCGGTCGGTTTGCAGACTCTTGTGTTCGCCACGGGTCAGCGCACTCTTGATCGACCCATGCTGATCGATGAGTACCCGTCGCAGCCCGTAGCCCGCCGGCCCACCCTGGCGGAAGCCCAGCTCGATCAACCGGCACTGCCCGGCGAAGACCTTGGCGGACAGTTCACGGCTGTACTCGCCGGCCATCGCCCGCTTGACGCCCTTGACGATGGTGGAAACCGGGGAGCCGTCGTTTTCGAACTGCTCGGCGCAGTAGGCGACCTGGATGCCGGCACGCCGGCAGATGTATTCGTAGTAGGCGCTTTCGTCCGCGTCCTGGAATCGGCCCCAGCGGCTCACGTCGTAGACGAGGATTACCTGAAAATCGGCGGCGCCATTCTCGACGTCTTTGATCAGCTGCTGCAGGGCCTGTCGCCCATCGATGCGTAGGCCGCTTTTGCCTTCATCGGCGTAGGTGCGGACGATCTCGATGCCGCGCCGGGCGGCGTACTCGCGGATCTTGTCGCGCTGGTTATCGGTGGAATACTGCTGATGGTCGGTCGACATCCGCACGTACTCGGCTGCCCGGAACAGGGCGGACTGTGATGATCCTGTGTCAGGGGTCATATCTTGCGGCATATCAAAACGCGCGACGGTAGCAGTCGCACTGTGCAGTGCCTATCACGTCCTCTCTTTGCAATACGCAACTGGACGATCGTACGGCTCTGAAAGCAAAGTAATTTTCACCGTCCACGCGTCCATCTTTGCAATCCCGGTCGGCCGCGCCTGGCTGATCTGGTATATGCCTGAGGGTATGGGAAAAACCGGAGTTGAAACGTCCATCTTTGCAATCAGGCGCGCGCGTCGCCGGTCGTTGCGCTCGCGTTGCTGCGTGCGGTTGCGTTCGCGGGAATTCGGGTGCTCGTGGCGGTATTCGCGCGAGTAGTCGGGATTGCGCTTACGCCACGCGCGTTGTGCGCGTGCCTGATTGTCGTGGTAATCAGGGTCGTTCCGGCGTCTTGCTTGCTGCCAGCGCCGCCGCCGCTCGCGCTGGCACGCGAGTGCGCGACAGTAAGACTGTCTTGGAACTTGTGGACGCGGCCGAAACGTCTGACCGCATGCTGCACATCGCCTGCTCTCCATGAAATACTCTCCGCACACGAAACGGGGCGCGAAGCATGCGTGAACACGCCGGCTGAGCGCAACCGCAGTGCTAAGCGGATAACCGCACCAAGGGAAATCGGAATTGAGGACACATGCCGAATCTGGTACCATCTGGTTCAGATTGAATGGACTTGCAGGAACACCCCTGCACCACCGGTTTCCCCAGCCTGACTCCGCTCAGGAGTGTTGCGCCCGAATTCCGCAAGTGTTCAGAGAACTTGCGAGCGTGCCCGCACTGGTCAAGAGAGAAGGCACGGTCCTCGTGAGCGAATACCAGTACTACGAGTTCATCGCCATCGACCGGCCGCTCACTCCGACGCAGATGGCCGAACTGCGCGCCCGCTCGTCGCGGGCAACGATCACCCCGACGAGTTTCATCAACGAGTATCACTGGGGCGATCTCAAAGGCGACCCTGCGGCCTGGATGCGCCGCTACTTCGACGCCTTCGTCTATGTCGCCAACTGGTGCAGTTGCCGGTTGGCGCTGCGAGTGCCGCTGGACACTTTCGACCGGGGCACGCTCCAACCCTACGCGAGCGAATACGCGCTGACGCTGGATGCCTCGCCCAGCCATTGGATTATTAACTGGGAGTTGTCCGAGGGTGAGAACTACGATCGCTTCGGCATGGAGGATGGCCGGGGCTGGATGGGGCGGCTGGCGCCGCTGCGCGACGAGTTGCTGCGCGGTGACCTGCGTCCGTTGTACCTGGGCTGGCTCGCCGGCGTGGCGGCGGGCGAAATCCCTGACGATGAAACCGAACCGTTGCTGCCGCCGGGTCTCTCCAGTTTGACCGCGGCACAAACTGCGCTGGTGGAATTTCTGGAAATCGATCCCGACCTGCTCGCCGCGGCAGCGGCCGGAAGTGACCTCGCGCGCGACCAGGAAGGCGACGGGAACACGGCGCGAGAGTGGATAGCCGCCCTGCCTGAGGGCGAATGCCGGGCTACGCTCAGGCTCTTATTGGAGGGGCGTGCACGGGAGGCGGAACGCACGCTCAAGACGCGGTTCCTTGCTTGGCAGCGCGAGAGATCGCCGCCGCAAACTGCCGTCGTGGGGCGGCGTACCGTCGCCGAATTGCGCACGCTCGCCGAGGATGCTGGCCGCATTCGCCGAGAGCGGGAGGCGAAAGCGAGGGCGCAGGCCAAGGCCAGGCAGCGCCAGCAGCGCGAAGCCTATCTCGCCACGCTCGCTGCCGATTTTGATCGCGCGTGGGCTGCCGCTCACGAGATGGCAGAACGCGGCACGGCGTCCGGATATGACGAGACGCTGCGCGCCATTGTCGATCTGGGCGAAGCGTATGCGCTACGGAAAGAAGGCGAGGCGTTTGAGCAGGCGCTGCGCCGCTTCATGATTCGCCACGGGAAACGAGGCGCCCTGGTGCGCAGACTGACCGGTGCCAAGCTTTGGCGCAAGGCGTAAGGAGCGCATCCGATGGCAGCGGAGATCAAACAATTCCTCGCCTATGGGCGAGGAATCGGCCTTTCGGGCTGTTCGGCGATAGCGCCCTGTATGCCCCGATTGCCAGGAGACCATATAAAGACTACCACCGGGTACCACGAGATCGAGCAACTGCAGCAGCCGCGTTAACTGACGGGTGCGGCGTTCTTTGTGCAGCGCTGTTCGCATGAGGACGTTTGCGGTATTCTTCACCAGAATTACGAACTGACGCGCCATCATTCGCAACGGCCCGCGTGACAAGAATTTGACTTCCTCAGTTTCTCCGGCCTCCGAGCACAGAGCGATACTGCGCGACAGCGTCGCCGACTTCGTCGCGCGGGCGACCGACATCGCCCGCGTGCGCAGGTTGCGCGACACTCCGTCCGAATACGATCGCGAAGTATGGACCAAAATGGCTGAACTCGGCTGGCTTGGCATCCTCGTGCCTGAAGCGCACGGTGGCCTGGGTCTGGGGCTCGCTGAAGCGGCGATCGTCGCGGAGGGGCTGGCGCGAGCGCTTGTGCCGGAGCCGTTCACGGCAACAGCGGTGCTCGCGACCACGGTGCTTGTCGGCGGCGACAATGAGGCACTGAAAGAAGAACTGCTGCCGCAAATCGTCTCGGGTGCGGTATTACCCGCGCTCGCGTGGCAGGAGCGCTCCGGCACGCTCGACGTGGCAGCGATAGAAACCCGGTCGGCTCCGTTCGAAGGCGGCTACCGGCTCAACGGAACCAAACGTTTCATCGCGGGCGCTGCCGGCGCCGATGGTTTTCTGGTCTCGGCAAATACCAACGAAGGCGTGGCCGTATTCTGGATAGAGCGCGCCGCGCCTGGCGTCGCATTGGCGCTCGAGCCGCTGGCCGACGGCAGGCATTTCGGAACGCTTACGCTGTCCGACGTCACAGTGCAGCGTGAGCGCATCATCGCCTCGCCCACAGCGGCACGCGCCGCGCTGGAACGCGCGTTGGACCGGACGGCAGTGGTCGCAAGCGCCGAGCTTTACGGCATCATGAGCCGCGCGCTGGAAATGACGGTCGACTACCTCAAGACGCGCGTGCAGTTCGGCAAGCCGATCGGCAGCTTCCAGGCGCTGCAACATCGCGCAGTGGATCTCTATGTCCAGCAGCAGCTTGCCTCCGCCGTATTGGAAGACGTCGTCCGGGCGCTGGACCAGGATCCGGAACCGCAACCGCGAAAACGCGCGGCGCTAGCCAGCCGCTTGAAGGCGCGTTGCACGGAGGCGGCAGCGAAGATCACGCGCCAGGCTATCCAGCTTCACGGGGCGATCGGCTTCACCGACGAATACGACGCCGGCCTCTATCTCAAGCGCGCCATGGTGCTTGGCGCGTGGCTCGGAAACGCCGTGTGGCACCGGCGGCGGTACGCGCAACTGACGGCGCCGGAGGGCACATGACGGTCCCGAACACGCCTGATTACAACGCCATGAGCGACGGCGCGTTTCGTCGCGAAATGAGGACGTTTTGCGAGCAGAACTACCCGGAGAATCTGCGCTTCATGCCGCGCCGCGTGCGTTGGAGCGAGATAGCGGGTTGGTGGCGCACGCTCTACGAAAAGGGCTGGATCGCGCCCAACTGGCCCCGGGAGTGGGGCGGCATGGGGCTGGACGCAGGAAAGATGGTGATCTTCCTGGAGGAGATGGAGCGCCACGGGGTCGCGCGGCCGCCCGATCAGGGGATTACCCAGGTCGGCCCCATCATCATGAACTTCGGGACCGAGGCGCAGAAGCAGTTCTACCTCCCGCGCACGCTGTCGGGAGAGATCATCTGGTGCCAGGGCTATTCCGAGCCCAACGCGGGATCGGACCTGGCGAGCCTGCAGACTTCGGCGGTCCGCGATGGTGATCACTACGTGGTGAACGGCCAGAAGATTTGGACGACGCTGGCGCACGACGCGACCCACATCTATCTTCTCGCACGCACCGACAGGCAGGCCAAGAAACAGGAGGGCATCAGCTTTTTCCTGGTCGATCTCAGGACGCCGGGCATCACCATCCGCCCGATTCGCAACATCGCTGGCCACGAGGAGTTTTGCCAGGTCTTCTTCGACAATGTCCGGGTGCCGGCCGACACGCTCGTGGGCAAGCTCAACCAGGGCTGGACGGTCGCCAAAGCGCTGCTCTCATTCGAACGGCTCAATATCGGCAGCCCGCGGCGCCCGCAATACGCCCTTCAGCGGCTGGAGATGCTGGCGCGGGCCAAAGGCTTGTTCGACGATCCTGGTTTTGTCGATCGTTTTGCGGCACTGAAGCTCGACCTGGAGGATCTTGCTTCCCTCTACGGGCGCTACGTCGAGCAGGTGAAGCGTGGCGAGCCGTTGGGACAGGATGTGTCCACCCTCAAGATCTGGGCCATGGAGACCTGGCAGCAGCTCACCGATCTGCTGGTGGAAACCGGCGCCGAGGAAGGCGTGATGAGCGGCATCCACGATATCGCCGGCGTCGAAACGGATTTTCTGAGCCCCTTCTACTACGCGCGGCCGGGGACGATCTACGGCGGCTCGAGCGAAATCCAGCGCAACATCCTCGCGAAGTACGTGCTCAAGCTGCCATCGTAGCCGAACGAGGCGCGCGTTGAGCGGTTTCGTCCGTTCGAACGCGCGCACTTACTGAGCATTGCAAAAATACATGACAATGCTCAGCCCTCATCCCCGCCCCTTCTCCCGGGAGGAGAAGGGAGATTCGAGGCGAAAATGAATCGTCATCCATTTACGCAACGCTCAATAACGCGGCAGCCGGGACTGTCCGTTTCAAGCGACCTTCATCGGCAGCAGCACCATCTGCCGGCCCTCCAGGTGCAGTCGTTCCTGGAGTTCCAGCGGGGTGCGGTTGTGCAGCCAGCGCGTGAGGAAATTGACGCGCGCAAACACCAGCTTGGACGCGAAGCAAACCGCATTCGGGTATTTCTTGAACACCTGCTCGGCGAGCTTGACGAACTCTTCGACCGGTTCGATGCCGAAGCCGACGTAGAACTCTGCGGCAATTCCGTGCGCATGGCAGTAGCGCACGAAATAGCGCAATGAATTTTCGATGGTGTAGCGCAGCGTGCGCAGCGCCCCCTCGCCGGCGTAGCTCTGGGCGTCCACCTCGCCGACGCTGACGAACACGAAATTCTTGAAGTGTCCCGGAAACAGGCGCAGTACCCACAGCAAGGCGTGGACGCCGACGCCGCGATGCTTGCCAACGAACAGCAACGCGGTGGGCGCTGCAGGATCGAGTGGCGGCACAGGGCGGTGGTCGTCCCATGGGAGCTTGGCCTCAAACAGAGCGTCGGCGGTGCGTAATTGCGCGCGCGCGCCGTCGTAGTGGCGGCGGATCGCCATACAGCCCGCTATTACCAGGCCGGTGATCAGGATGGTGACCCAGCCGCCTTCGGTGAATTTTTCGACGACCAGCACCGTCAGGATGCTGGAAGTGACGATCAGCCCCACCAGGGATAACAGCAGCCGCCTCTTCCAGATCGGGGCCGAGCGGCGGTTGCGTACCCAAAAGACGCACAATCCGTAAAGCGAGATCGAGAAGGTGAGAAACACGTTGATGCTGTAGAGCACGACCAGCAGCGCGACGCTACCCTGGCTCCAGATCAACACGCCGATGGCGGCGAAACCCATCAACAGAATCCCATTCTGGGTGACGAGCCGGCTCGACAGCTCGCGAAAATGGCGCGGCACCCAGGAATCGGCCGCCATGTTGGCAAGCACCGCCGGCCCGCCGAGAAATCCGGTGTTGGCAGCGACGAACAAGAGCCCCCCCTCCAGCGCGAGCACGATGAGCAGCCCCGTGGCGTTGGCGAACGGGCTGCCGAGATCGAAGTGCTCGATGACCGACATGAAGACGACGGCGTTGAGCGTCTGCCCCGGGCTTTGCGCCGCGTCCCACAACAGGTAGAGCAGCATGATGCCGCCGGCGGTGAAGGCGAGCGAGAACGCCATATAGAACATCGTCCACTTGCCGGTGCGGATGCGCGGCTCGGCCAGCGTATTGACGTTGTTCGACACCGCTTCCAGCCCGGTGTAAGTGCCGCCGCCCTGCGAGTAGGCGAGCAGCATGGTCCCCACCACGAACATCCAGCTGGTTTCGCGCGCGAGCGCGGTGGTTTCGTTGACCGTGGCGGGGATCAGGGCGGGCAGGCGCTCGGCGTGGGCGTAGATGCCGTAGCCGATGAGCACCACGTGCACCACGACGAAGCCGACGAAGATCGGCAACAGGATCTTGATCGCCTCTTTCATGCCGCGCAGGTTGAGCGTGATCAACACCATGATCATCGCGATCTCGAACGGTACTTTCCACGGATGCCACGCCAGCGGCAGCAGGCTGAACACCGCATCCGCCCCGCTCGCGACCGAGATCGCGACCGTCAGCACGTAGTCGACGATCAGCGCCGCGCCCGAGGTGAGGCCCGCGTGCGGGCCGATCAACTGGGTCGCGACCTTGTAGCCGCCGCCGCCGTTCGGGAACAGCTCGATCACCTGGTTGTAGGCGAGCGAAATGATGAACACGGTCACGGCGATCGCCACCGCGAGATAGAGTCCGAATTGTGTGTGCGCGCCGAGCGCGAGGTAGGCTTCCTCCGGCCCATAGCACGACGAGGACAGTCCGTCGGCGCCTAGACCCACCCAGGCGAAAAACGCGATGAGCGCGATGTGGCGGCGCGTTTCCGGGTTCATCGGATCGCGCGGCTTGCCGATCACGGCTTCGCGGGCTTTGGCGAGAACGGACATGGGATCGAGCGCGGACGGCAGCGTGGAGATTGAAATCTTGCCGGGAGCGCTTCATGATAGCGTAAATGCTGATAGCGCCCAAAATGCGCGGGAGACATTCATGGCCAGGCAAGTGATACACACCGATGCCGCACCCAAGGCTATCGGCACCTATTCGCAGGCTGTGCGCTGTGGCGGCACCGTGTATCTCGCCGGCCAGATCGGGCTCGATCCGGCGACGATGGAACTTGTTGCCGGCATCGGACCGCAGATCCGCCGCGTGTTCGAGAATCTGCAGGCGGTGGCGGCCGCGTCCGGCGGCAGTCTCAACGACGTCGTCAAGCTCACTGTCTATCTCACCGATCTCAATCACTTCGCGCGCGTCAATGAGATCATGGCGACCTACTTTACCGCACCCTACCCCGCGCGCGCGGCGCTCGGTGTCGCGAGCCTCCCCCGCGGCGCACTCATCGAGATGGACGCGATCATGGTGGTGCAGGATTGAGGATTCGGGATCGAGGATTAAGGGTTGAGCAGTAGCAATCGTCGAGGAGACGGCCTTGGAATGAAGGTCAAATCGCAGGCCGCGGAAAGGCGCTTAAACGCTGGGCGCGTGGAGACGAAACCTCGATCCTCGATCCTCGATCCTCGATCTTCGGCCCTCATTCCTCACCCATCACTGTCAGGGTTGAGCAACTCAACCCTGACCCGCCTCGCCAAGCTCGGCGTTGCGACCCGGTTCGACCTGGTGCTGCACCTGCCGCTCAGGTACGACGACGAGACCCGGCTCTATCCGATCAACCAGGCGCCGCATGGCGAGAGCGTGCTCGTCGAGGGCCGCGTCGTCGAGTGCGATGTCAAGTACCGTCCCAAACGCCAGCTCGTGTGCCACATCGAAGACGGTTCGGGGGTGCTCACGCTGCGTTTTTTGAATTTCTACATGAGCCAGCTGAAACAGCTCGCTGCCGGCACGCACCTGCGCGTGTTCGGCGAAATCCGTCACGGGTTTTTCGGCGACGAGATGGTGCATCCCCGCTATCGCGTGGTGCGCGGCGATACGCCGGTCGCAAAGGCGTTGACGCCGGTGTATCCGACCACGGCAGGGCTCGGCCAGGAGGCGCTGCGGCGCCTGATCGAGCGCGCCCTTGCCGATTGCGATCTGTCCGACACGCTGTCGGAAACGGTGCGCGCTCCGCTCAAGCTGCCGCGCTTCCGTGACGCCGTGCTGTTCCTGCACAACCCGCCGCCGCGGGTGGCGCAGGGCGAGCTGCAGGAGCGCCGACACCCGGCGTGGCGCCGCATCAAGTTCGACGAGTTGCTGGCGCAGCAACTGTCGATGCGGCTGCATTACAAGAGGCGCCGGGCCGCCGGCGCGCCGGCATTGAAACCCCGCGGCGAACTTACGCGCGCGTTGCTCGCGAAACTTCCGTTTCAGCTCACGCGCGCGCAGCACAAGGCGCTGGCGCAGATCCGGCACGATCTCGCCCAGCCCTATCCGATGCAGCGCCTGCTGCAGGGCGACGTCGGGAGCGGCAAGACCATCGTCGCCGCGCTCGCCGCGCTGCAATGCGTGGAGAACGGTTCCCAGGTTGCGGTGATGGCCCCAACAGAGATCCTCGCCGAACAGCATTATCACAAGTTTGCGGCGTGGCTCGCGGACCTCGGCGTCAGCGTGACCTGGCTCACGGGCAGCTTGCGCAGCAGAGAGAAACGGCAGGCGCTCGCCGGCGTGGCGGCGGGCGAGGCGATGATCGCCGTCGGCACTCACGCATTGTTCCAGGAGGAGGTGGAATTCCACAACCTGGCGCTGGCGATCATCGACGAACAGCACCGATTCGGCGTGCATCAGCGCCTTGCGCTGCGCATGAAGGGCGCGCGGCCCAACATGGGCGCGCAGCCGCATCAAATGATGATGAGCGCCACGCCGATCCCGCGCACGCTGGCGATGAGCTACTACGCCGATCTCGATGTGTCGGTGATCGACGAGCTGCCGCCCGGCCGCACGCCGGTTGCGACCAGGCTCGTCGCGGAGGCGCGGCGCGGCGAGGTGATCCAACGCATCCGCGACGCCTGCATCGCCGGCAGCCAGGCCTATTGGGTGTGCCCGCTGATCGAGGAGTCGGAGGCGCTGCAACTGAAGACCGCGCTCCAGACCTATGAGGGGTTGCAGCGGACGTTTCCGGAACTCAAGGTGGGACTGGTGCACGGCCGGCTGAAAAGCGAGGAGAAAGCGCGAGTGATGCAGGCGTTCCAGGGCGGCGCGATCCAGCTGCTGGTGGCGACTACCGTGATCGAGGTCGGTGTCGATGTGCCGAACGCGACGCTGATGGTGATCGAGCATGCCGAGCGCATGGGATTGTCACAGCTGCACCAGCTGCGCGGGCGCGTCGGCCGCGGCGCCGGCAAGAGCACGTGCATCCTGCTCTACCAGAACCCGCTCACCGCAGCCGCGCGCGAGCGGCTCAAGATCATCTTCGAGAACCACGATGGATTCGAGGTCGCGCGCCACGACTTGAGGCTGCGCGGGCCGGGCGAACTGCTGGGGGCGCGTCAGAGCGGAGTGCCTTTGCTTCGGTTTGCCGATTTGGCGCGCGACACCGACCTGCTCGAGGCGGCACGTGCCACCGCCGCAACCATGCTGCGCGAGCACCCGGCCGCGGTGCGGGCGCATGTCGCGCGCTGGCTCGGCGAACGCCACGAGTATTTGAAGGTCTAGAACTGATCGTGAGGTCGTGAGGTCGTGAGGTCGTGAGGTCGTGAGGTCGGGGGGTCGGGAGGTCGGGAGGTCGCGAGATCGGGAGGTCGTGAGGTCGTGAGGTCGTGAGGTCGTGAAGTCGTGAAGTCGCGAGGTCGTGAAGTCGTGAAGTCGTGAAGTCGTGAATTGGTGAGATCGTGAGATGGTAAGTGGAGGAAGGCAATTTCTCCCTCTCACGCTTTGACGCCCTCACGCTCTCCCGTCCTCACGCTCTCACGGCTTTACACTCTCCCGCCCTCCCGCTCTCACGACTTACGGACTTACGTATCTGCGATAATAGCAGCGAGATTTCAATCATTCCTTGCCGTGAAATTCCCTCCGCGCGACAACCGCTGGCCGCGCCGGCCGCCCCATTCTGCTGCCCGGTTCCGCGGCTGGCTCACCGACCGGGGTTCGCTCACCGGCCGCATCCAGGCGCGCTGCCCGGCGTTCAGCGTGAAAGTCGTGTTCCAGGGGCTGCGCCGCATCAACCGCGACGAAAGCTTCCTGCGGCCTGATGGAATCGGCAGGCTCGCGCTAGTGCGCGAAGTCTATCTGCTATGCCGGCGCACGCCGGTGGTCTTCGCGCACAGCGTGATCGATCCGCGCGCGCTGCGCGGCGCGTGGCGGCGGCTGGCGCGGCTCGGCAGCCGGCCGCTCGGCGCAGCCCTCTTCGCCGACCCGCGCGTGAGACGCTATCCGTTGCGGCAGAAGAAGCTCAGCCGCCACCATGAACTTTACCGGCAGGCCTGCGCCGCGCTCCGTGCCCAGCCGGCGCACTTGTGGGCGCGGCGTTCGCTATTCGTTCTGCATAAATCGCCTATACTGGTGACCGAGGTTTTCCTGCCGGGGATAGTGAAGCTCGCACCATGACCTTGAAAGAGCGGCTCGACGCCTACGAACAACTGATGCGGCTGGACAAGCCGATCGGCATCCTGCTCCTGCTGTGGCCGGTGCTGTGGGGGTTGTGGCTGGCGCCACGCGGTCTGTTGCGTCTCGACATCCTGCTCATCTTCATGGTCGGAACGGTGCTGATGCGCTCCGCCGGTTGCATCATCAACGATTTTGCCGACCGCAATTTCGATCCGCACGTGGCGCGCACCAGGGACCGGCCGCTTGCGGCGCGGCGCGTCGGTCCGGCTGAAGCGCTTGCGCTCGCGGCGGTGCTGGTCGCGCTCGCATTCACCCTGGTGCTGTTTCTCAACCGGCTGACGATCGTGCTGGCGTTTGTCGCGCTGTTTCTCGCGGTCACCTACCCCTTCACCAAACGTTTTTTTCCGCTGCCCCAAGCCTATCTCGGCATCGCCTTCGGCATTTCCATTCCCATGGCATTCGCTGCCTATCATGGCACGATCGCGGCGGTGGCGTGGGTGATGCTTGCCGCCAACGTGTTCTGGGCCATCGCTTACGACACGGAGTACGCGATGGTCGACCGCGACGACGATGTGAAGCTCGGCCTCAAGTCCTCGGCCATCCTGCTCGGACGTTTTGACGTAGCGGCGGTGATGGTCTGCCACACGGTTTTCCTGGTGATCATGACCTTCATTGGCTTCTGGGCATCGCTCGGCATCTTTTATTATGTCGGGATTGTGCTGGCTGCCGGATTCGTATTCCATCAATACCAGCTCATCAGGGAGCGCAACCGCGACCAGTGTTTCAAGGCCTTTCTCAACAACAACTGGGTCGGCGCCGCGATCTTCGCCGGGCTCGCGCTCGGCCTCTATCTCGACATCCCTATGTTCCGGTGAGCGCGCGATGAAATACAAAGACTTGCGCGATTTTCTGTCACAACTTGAGGCGCGCGGGGAGCTCAAGCGCATTGCGGTCGAAGTCGACCCCAGGCTGGAGATGACGGAAATCTGCGACCGCGTGCTGAAAGCGCGAGGACCGGCGCTCCTGTTCGAAAAGCCGAAGGGCCACACGATCCCCGTGCTCGGCAATCTGTTCGGTACGCCGCTGCGCGTCGCGCTCGGTATGGGTGAGGAATCGGTCGACGCTTTGCGCGAGCTCGGCAAGCTGCTCGCCTCGCTCAAGGCGCCCGAGCCGCCCACGGGGCTGAAGGACGCGTGGGACAAGCTCCCGATACTCAGGCAGGTGCTCGCGATGACGCCGCGCGAAGTGAGTCGCGCACCGTGCCAGGAAGTGGTGTGGGAAGGCAAGGACGTTGATCTCGGGCGGCTGCCGGTCCAGACCTGTTGGCCGGGCGACGCTGCTCCGCTCATTACCTGGGGGCTTACCGTCACGCGCGGACCGCGGAAGGCGCGCCAGAACCTCGGCATCTACCGCCAGCAGGTGATCGCGCCGAACAAGGTCATCATGCGCTGGCTTGCCCACCGCGGCGGCGCACTTGACTTCCGCGATCATTGTCTTGCCCATCCGCGCGAACCGTTCCCGGTTGCGGTCGCGCTCGGCGCCGATCCGGCAACGATCCTCGGCGCGGTGACGCCGGTGCCGGACAGTCTGGGCGAGTATCAATTCGCAGGGTTGCTGCGCGGCGCCAAAACCGAGATCGCGACATGCCTGAGTCACGATTTGCAGGTGCCGGCGAGCGCCGAGATCGTGCTGGAGGGTTTCATCCACCCCGGCGAGACGGCGATGGAAGGCCCGTTCGGCGACCACACCGGCTATTACAATGAAACAGACCGCTTTCCTGTTTTCACCATTAATCGGATCACGACTCGTCGTGATCCGATCTACCACAGTACTTACACCGGCAAGCCGCCCGACGAGCCGGCGGTGCTCGGCGTCGCGTTGAACGAGGTGTTCGTGCCGCTGCTCGTGAAGCAGTTTCCCGAAATCGTCGACTTCTATCTGCCGCCGGAGGGGTGTTCCTATCGCATCGCCTGCGTGAGCATGAAGAAGCAGTATCCCGGGCACGCCAAGCGCGTGATGTTCGGCATCTGGAGCTTCCTGCGCCAGTTCATGTACACCAAGTTCATCATCGTCACCGACGACGACGTCAACGTCCGCGACTGGAAGGAAGTGATCTGGGCGCTGACCACGCGCGTCGATCCGCGGCGCGACACGTTGATTGCCGATGCGACCCCGATCGACTCTCTCGATTTCGCGAGTCCGGTGGCGGGGCTGGGTTCCAAGATGGGCATCGACGCCACGAACAAGTGGCCGGCGGAGACCGATCGCAAGTGGGGCACACCGATCGCCATGAGCGAGGAGGTGAAGCAGCGCGTCGACGCGCTGTGGCGCGAGCTGGGGCTGTAGCCTGAAGTTCCGGCCTGCGCGGAGCGAGTTTAGCGCTTGCCTTGCTCTCACCGTTGGGCTACATTGCCCGGCAACTGAGCGCTGATCCCGTTCACGGCTCGCGCAGATGGCGGTTTTTCGCTGGGGAGAGGGAAGCTCGCATGAATATAAGACCGATTATGCGCACCCGGCGAGCGCTTTCGCACCTGCTCCCGGTGCGCGGGCTCGGGGCGGCGAAATCGCGGCCGGATTGATTTTCCTATCGTTCGGCGACCTCGCGGCGAAGGGTGTGATCTAAAACCGAAAGTGGGAAACGCCCACTTGACGACTTACCCACCATAGGCGATACTATTTACATGACAATTCGCACTCAAGCCCGCCACAAAAGCACTGATTCCAAAGGCCGCGTGGCGCTCGGCGGCCACTTCGCGAACCGCGCTGTTATCGTCGAGCACAAGAGCGACGACGAGGTCATCGTCCGGCTCGCCCGTGTGATTCCAGAGCGCGAAGCGTGGCTCTACGAGAACCCCAAAGCTTTGGCCTTGGTGCGGCGCGGCCTTGATCAGGCCCGCAAGGGCAACGTCGCGAAGAACCCGCCTGATGTGAAAAAAGCCGCGAAGCTCGCCAGGCAGCTTGAGGACTGATGCCCTTCACACTGGTTTGGCTCGAGGGCGCAGCGGATACTTTCCACGAGCTTGAAGCGGCAGCCCAAAAGTCACTCGACAACCGGCAAAAGTCCAGGAAGTCAAAAGCCTCCAGGCAGGAAGGGCTTTTCAAACAAATTGTAAAATGCGTGGTACTTCTCCAGGAGAACCCGCGCCACCCCGGCCTGAACACGCACGAATACGACTCCATCGAAAACCCCTACGATTCCGAATCGAAGGTGTTCGAGGCTTACGCTCAGAACCGCACGCCCGGCGCTTACCGCATTTTTTGGTGCTACGGTCCCAAGAAAGGCGAGATCACAATCATCGCCATCACGCCGCATCCGTGAGCACGTTTGCACTGCGATATGCGTGCTTCCGTTACAGAAGGGGCGTCGAGTTAAATTTCCTATCCGCAGATTGTTTCCTACACGCGCTTGCTCTTTCTTTCTGGGATTCCCCGGGGCGCTCGACGACGATCGAATCCAGCGTCGTCGCCAACTGCGTCACGTCGTGTCGATTAGCCCCGGTTACGATGATCGACAGCGGGACGCCACGCCGACAGAGAGGGGTGTTCCTATCGCATCGCTTGCGTAAGCATGAAGAAGCAATATCCCGGTCACGCCAAGCGCGTGATGTTCGGCATCTGGAGCTTCCTGCGCCAGTTCATGTACACCAAGTTCATCATCGTCACCGACGACGACGTCAACGTCCGCGACTGGAAGGAAGTGATCTGGGCGCTGACCACGCGCGTCGATCCGCGGCGCGACACATTGATTGCCGACAATACGCCGATCGACTCGCTCGATTTCGCGAGTCCCGTGGCGGGGCTGGGTTCCAAGATGGGCATCGACGCGACCAGCAAGTGGCCGGCGGAGACCGATCGCAAGTGGGGTACACCGATCGCCATGAGCGAGGAGGTGAAGAAGCGCGTCGACGCCCTGTGGTGCGAGCTGGGGTTGTAGGCAACAAAAAAGCCGGACCCAGCCCGGCTTTTTTGGAAAGACAACCGCGGTCAGAACTTGAACTGCAGACCAAGGCTCGAAACATTCACACAGGTCGGGTGAGGGATCTATTCAGTTCAGGATTTTGTCGCACCTACAGCCCGACAAAATCCTAGCGGTTGTAGACCCACTTGAGCAGCGCATCCTGCGCCGGCTGCGCGTTGCCGGCATTGGTGTGGTTGACGATGAACACCACCACCACGCGCCGCCCCCGGCTGTCGAGCACGTAACCGGCGATTGAACGCACGCCGGCGAGCGAGCCGGTCTTGATGTGCGCCTGGCCGGCGACCTCCGCGCCGGAGAGCCGCTTGCGCATCGTGCCGTCGACCGCAGTGAGCGGAAGCGAGGCCATCAGCTCCGGCATCACCGGGCTCCTGAAAGCGTGTACCAGCAGTTGGCCGAGGTTTTTCGCGCTGATGCGCTCGATGCGCGACAAGCCGGAACCGTTCTCCAGCACCAACTCGGGAAACGACAGCTCCTTGCCGGCCAGCCATTGCTTGATCACGCGATTCGATTTTTCGGCAGTGGCCGGAGCGCCCGCCCCCGCCGCGCCCAGCGTCAGGAACAACTGCCGCGCCATGACATTGTTGCTGAACTTGTTGATGTCGCGCACGATCTCGGAGAGCGTCTGCGACTTGGCACTCGCCAGTAGCCGCGCGGACGGGGTCACCGCACCGTCGCGCCCGCCGCCGGCAAACACGCCGCCGAGTTCTTTCCACAGCTGGCCGAACAACGCCGCGACATATTGCCGGTGGCCCAGCACGCTGAAGCTGCGCGCCCGCTCGCCGCAATCGAGGGAATAAACGCCGTTGAATGCGAGCCGCGCGGTGTCAGCATTACCCAGCGCCTCGATCTTGAGCCTGGAGACCCAGTCGCCGCAGGCGCCGTCGGTGAGCGTGAGGTTATTCGCGACCTGCACTTGCGGCAGGACCGGCTCGGTCAGCACCCTGACGGCGCGCGTTTCCGCGTCCGGCACGAACTGCACGGTTACTGCCTTGAAGTTCACAAGCAGTGCGTCGGGCCCGGTGTTGTAGGGCCGCGTCGGCTGGTCGTCGAAGCGCGTGGAATCGAAGTCCTCGCCCGAGAAGTAACCGCGGTCGAGCACAAGGTCGCCGCGAATCTCGCGCACGCCGCGCGCTCGCAGATTCCTCAGCAACAGCCAGAAATTCTCGATCGTGAGCTTGGGATCGCCATACCCCTTGAGGATGAGATCGCCGTGCAGCACATCCTGCACGAGCGGCGCGCTGCCGTAAGCCTCGGTGCTCCAGGCATAGGCCGGTCCCAGCAGATCGAGGCCGGCATAAGTGGTCACCAGCTTCATGGTGGACGCGGGGTTGAGGGCGCGCTCCGCTCCGGCCGCGACCAGTGGCCGCTCCGCGCCGATTTCGTGCACGTAGACCGCCACACTCGCTTCCGGGATGCCCGCCCGCGCCAGCGCCTGCGTGACTGGCTCGGGCGGGCGTGTGGCTTGCGCCAAGGTGTCTTGTGGCGCGGACAGTGCCGAGAGCAGGAGGACGAGATTGACTAAGATTCGCATGCGCATTCGACGTTTGACCCCAATGTTCGTTGGCCCTAGCTGCCTGTCGGACTTAACGGTCCGAACAGGCTGCTAACAGGAGTTTGTCGGGGCTAAGTCCGACAAACTCCTAGAGGCTCACGCTCGAGAGCGGTGCCGGTACGGTCGCCTCGCGCCAGCCCAGGCGCTCGCGAACCGCGGCGGCGAAGATTTCCGACGTCTCCCGCTCGCCGTGCACCACGAAGGTATGCCGCGGCGCCTTCCCGAAGTGTCCGAGCCAGCCCAGCAGTCCTTCCCGGTCGGCGTGCGCCGACAACCCGCCGATAGTATAGACGTCGGCGCGTACCGGGACCGGGATGCCGAAGATATGTACTTCCTTTGCGCCGTCAACGATGCGGCGGCCGAGCGTGCCCGCGGCCTGGAAACCGGTGATCAGGACCGTACATTCCGGCCGCGCGAGGTTGTGCCGCAGATGATGCTTGATGCGCCCGGCATCGCACATGCCGCTCGCCGAAATGATTACAGCACCGCTTTTCACGCGGTGCAGCGCGATCGACTCCTCGACGTCCTGCACGAAGCGGATGCGCGGGCCGGCGTGGTTCTTCTGCAGCCAGGCGAGCAGTGTAGAGGCTTCGCGGTCGAGCAGCGCGGCGTGGCGCAACGTGATCGCGGTCGCCTGCGTCGCCATCGGCGAATCGACATAGATGTCCATCTCCGGCAGCTGTCCCTGCCGGTGCAGATCGGCGAGCAGGTACAGGAGATCCTGGGTGCGCCCGACCGCGAACGCGGGAATGATGACGTTGCCGCCCTTGCGCTTCAGTGTGTCCGTGATTGCGTGCTCGAGTTCCTTGAGTGTGTCGGGCAGCGATTTGTGCAGCCGGTTGCCGTACGTCGATTCCACGAGCAGTACGTCAGCCTGCGCGATGGGCGTCGGGTCGTGCACGAGCGGTCGCATCGGCTGGCCGATGTCGCCGGAAAAGACAATTTTCGTGGCGCGGCCGTCGTCCGAGATCCAGGTCTCGATGATCGCCGAGCCGAGGATATGCCCGGCGTCGCGGTAACGGCAGCGCACCGTCGACTGCGGATGGATCTCGGCATCGTACTTGACCGATTTCAACTGCCTCAGCGCGCGCTCGGCCTGCGCCAGGGTGTAGAGCGGGGTGCGGTCGGCCTCGCGCCGGTGCAATTGCGATGCTCTCGCCCACTCCACCTCTTTCTCCTGGATGTGCGCGCTGTCGCGCAGCATGACCGCCAGCAGATCGCAGGTTGCCGCCGTGGCGTATATCGGCCCGCTGAATCCCTCCGCGGCGAGCCGCGGCAGCAGCCCGGAGTGATCGATGTGCGCGTGGGTGAGCAGCACGAAGTCGAGCGCCCGCGGATCGAACGCGAACCGCGCCCGGTTCTTGCGCTCGGTATCGCGCCCGCCCTGGAACATGCCGCAGTCGACGAGGAAACGCAGGCTGTCCGTCTCGACGAGATAGGACGAGCCCGTCACCTCACCCGCCGCCCCCAGAAAGGTCAGCTTCATCTGCTGCCTTTCCCGGTGCGCCGCAGGAACCGCAAGATGACAGCGTGCGCGTAGGGGTAGATTTGCGGCTGTTTGCTCGCGCGCGGGCCCGCGACGTTGAGCGTGACGATGCGATAGCGCTTGATGAATTCCACAATGAGTTCGGCTGCCTGGTTCACTGTGATTTCCTTGCTGTCGATGAGCAGATGAGGTTTGCCGTTCTCGACGCAGCATTCGAGCGTGTGCAGCGTGCCGCCGTCGACCTCGCCGGCATGGATGATCGCCGTGCCGTCGCTGTCCCTGACGTTGGCGAGTGTGCGCTCCCTGTAGCCGCCATTTGGGACCTCGCGCAAGGGGTAGCTCACGGGAATCTCCCCGTCTTCGGCGACGCGTCCGGCCGGGCACCAGCCGCCGCACGGCACGCCGGCGTCAAGCGCGGCGTCAAGTGCGGCGCGGTCGACGCCGGTCTGGCCGCCGGACACAATTTTCAGCGTGTTGTTCAAACCCGGTTCTTTGGTCCGCACGCTAGTGTCCTGAGGCGCTAATTCACCGCACAATTTTGGACGTAGGCCGGGGTACGCACAGCGTTCCCCGACGTCCACTTGGCGTCAGGTAGCCGCCAATGCGGCAACCTGACCTACACCTTTTCGACACGAGGGGCTCCAGGGATTCTGCATCGAAATAATGATTCATAACACTAGGCTTGGGCGACGATCTCGAGCGTGCGCTGCGTCAGCAGCGCGATTTCGTCGCCGTTTATCACGTAGGGCGGCATGAAATAAACGGTATTGCCGATCGGCCGCAGCAACAACTCGCGCGCGAGCGCACGCTCGAAAAACCGGCGCGCAAATCCGGCGTCGCCGGTCTCGATCTCGAACGCCCAGATCATGCCGGTGTTGCGGAAATTCCGCGTTTTCGGATGCTGCGCGAGTTCGCGCGCCGCATCGTTGAGCGCCGCGGCTTTTGCCTTGTTGGCTTCGATGACAGCATCGTGTTCGAAGATATCCAGGGTGGCCAGCGCGGCGCGGCAGGCGAGCGCGTTGCCGGTGTAGGAATGCGAGTGCAGGAAGCCGCGGGTGACGGCCTCGTCGTAGAACGCCCGGTAGATGGCATCGCGGGTAAGCACGGCCGACAGCGGCAGATAGCCGCCGGTGATGCCTTTCGACAGGCACAGGAAATCCGGGGTAATGCCGGCTTGCTCGCACGCAAAAAAGGTTCCGGTGCGACCGAATCCGGTCATGATCTCGTCGGCGATGAGATGCACCTCGTAGCGCTCGCACAGCACCCGCGCACGGCGCAGGTATTCAGCGTCGTGCATCGCCATGCCGATGGCGGCCTGCACCAGAGGTTCCACGATCAGCGCCGCGGTCTCCAGGTGATGCTGTTCCAGGTGCTGCTCGAGCGCCTGCGCGCAGCGCCCGGCGAACTCGCGCGGCGACTCGCCGTTCTCGGCCAGTCGCCAATCCGGGCTCGGCACCTGCGTGCTCGCCCGCAGCAGCGGCGCGTAGGTGTCCTTGAACAACGCAACGTCGGTGACCGAGAGCGCGCCCAGCGTTTCGCCGTGGTAGCTTCCGGCGAGACTGACAAACCGCGTCTTGCGAGGCCGTCCGGTGTTGCGCCAGTAGTGAAAGCTCATTTTGAGCGCGATTTCGGTCGCGGAGGCGCCGTCGCTGCCGTAGAAGCAGTGACCCAAGGCTCCGCCGGTGAGCAGCGACAGGCGCTCCGACAGCAAGACCACAGGTTCGTGGGTGAAGCCGGCGAGAAGTACGTGTTCAAGTTCCCCGAGTTGTGCTGTCAGCGCGGCGTTGATGCGCGGGTTGCCGTGGCCGAACAGGTTCACCCACCACGAACTGATGGCATCCAGATAGCGCCTGCCGTCGAAATCGTAAAGCCAGCAGCCGCTGCCGCGCGCGATTGGCACGAGCGGCAGCGTCTCGTGCTGTTTCATCTGCGTGCATGGATGCCAGACCGCCGCCAGGCTGCGCTTTAGCAGCAAATCACTACGAGTGCTAGTTTGCATTTCGGTTCAAAAGGCCTTAAAAGATGTCATGAACTGACGATTTTCGCGCTTCGACTCGGGCAATGCCCCGGGCATTAATGAGAAGAAAGGAGTAGATTTTCTCGCTCGCCAGATTCGCGCAACCGTTTGTCCTTCGCCGACTGCCATTCGTCGCAGTCCGCTGCTCCGGTATTCCCCGCTGGTCAACTTTCGCTTGCTGCTGCCGTTATAGAACTTGCCTGGCATCAATGTTGCTGTGATTTTGAGTGCGCATCGTTCAGGAGGTCAACTTACGTATGCAAATTCTTGACCGCATCGAAGATCAGATCGCCGCCACCGGCCTGCCGCTGTTCGGCATCACGCTCGCAGCCGTGCCCTGCCCCGACACGCCGGTGATACTTACGCTGCACTGGCACGGGTTCATCAAGGAGAAGCTCGCCGAAATCGAGGAGGCCGAGGCGGTTTCCTATACGCCGATCCCGAGTTCCGCTTTGCAGTTGAACGAGCGCTGGCACAATCTGGTCGCGGTTGACCGCGCGGCGATGGAGGCGGCATGGGAACTTGGCGCATGGGACGTCGCGCGCGCCGAGCGCCCCGGCTGCATGCGGCCCGGCGCCGCCACGACCGAGGCCCTCGAATGCCTGCAAGCCTTCGGCTCGTTTCCGTACGGCATCAACGGCAACCAGGTGGTCGTCGCCGATGCGCCCGATTCTGACGAACTGGTGCAGCTCGCCGCAGCGCGTGGCTACCTGATGTGGTTGTTCCGCCCGGTCAACGGCGGCATCTGGGGCGAGTATGCGGACGACGCGACGCTCGCCGCCGACGGTCGCCGCCCCCCACCCTGTCCGCACCGCCCGATCCCACCGACCTGCGAAGGCAAACGCCGGACGATCTACCGTTTCGGTGTCCCGGCGCACAACGCCACCTCCCTGGAATTGGATAACTGATTCCCGCCGTGTTGCGGTAGTCCGCTCCACACGGCTGATTTATAAGCTATAATATAGTAAGCGTGCGCTCACTCATTGCCGCAGCGCGCGGCTGTGGGACTGTACGTGGCTATTGCTAATCTCCAGTCCCGCTGGTAGTATTGGCACTCGCTTGAGTAGAGTGCTAACAAGCCCCCTAGTTTTAACCATTCCCAGAGGAGATTCATTCATGAAGATTCGTCCGTTGCACGACCGCATTATCGTGAAGCGGTTGGAAGAGGAACGCAAAACCGCTTCCGGCATCGTGATCCCCGACACCGCCGCCGAGAAACCCGATCAGGGCGAAGTCAAGGCCATAGGCAAAGGCAAGGTCCTGGAGGACGGCAAAGTGCGTCCGGTGGACCTCAAGGTCGGTGACAGAGTGCTGTTCGGCAAGTATTCCGGCCAGACCGTCAAAGTCGAAGGCGACGAACTGCTCGTGATGAAGGAAGAAGACATCATGGGCGTGATCGAGTCCTAATTCCCCGCACAGATTAATCAGGAGAATCCAAATGGCAGCAAAAGACGTCAAGTTTCATGATTCGGCCCGCTCCAAGATCGTCGCGGGCGTCAACATCTTGGCCGACGCGGTCAAGGTGACCCTCGGCCCCAAAGGCCGCAACGTCGTGCTCGAGCGCTCGTTCGGCGCGCCGACCATCACCAAGGACGGTGTATCGGTGGCGAAGGAAATCGAGCTCAAGGACCGATTTGAAAACATGGGCGCGCAGATGCTGAAGGAAGTCGCATCCAAGACTTCCGACGTCGCCGGCGACGGCACCACCACCGCGACCGTTCTGGCGCAATCGATCGTGCAGGAAGGCATGAAGTTCGTGGCCGCCGGCATGAACCCGATGGACCTCAAGCGCGGCATCGACAAGGCGGTTGAGTCGGTGGTCGACGAGCTGAAGAAGCTGTCGAAGCCCTGCACCAACAACAAGGAAATCGCGCAGGTCGGCGCAATCTCGGCCAACTGCGACGAGCAGATCGGCAAGATCATCGCCGATGCGATGGAAAAGGTCGGCAAGGAAGGCGTGATCACCGTCGAGGACGGACAGGGCCTGCAGAACGAGATGGAAGTGGTCGAGGGCATGCAGTTCGACCGCGGCTATCTGTCGCCGTACTTCATCAACAACGCCGAGAAGCAGTCGTCGGTGCTGGAAAACCCCTACATCCTGCTGCACGACAAGAAGATCTCGAACATCCGCGATCTGCTGCCGGTGCTCGAGCAGGTGGCGAAGGCGGGCAAACCGCTTTTGATCATCGCTGAAGACATCGATGGCGAAGCGCTCGCGACGCTGGTGGTCAACAACCTCCGCGGCATACTCAAGACCTGTGGCGTGAAAGCACCGGGCTTCGGCGACCGCCGCAAGGCGATGCTCGAAGACATCGCGATCCTCACCGGCGCCACCGTGATTGCCGAGGAAGTCGGCCTGTCGCTCGAGAAAGCGACGCTGAACGACATGGGTCAAGCCAAGCGCATCGAGATCGGCAAGGAAGAAACCACGATCATCGACGGCGCCGGCGACGCCAAAGCGATCGAAGGCCGCGTCAAGAGCGTCCGCAAGCAGATCGAGGAGGCGACCAGCGATTACGATAAGGAAAAACTGCAAGAGCGCGTGGCGAAACTCGCCGGCGGTGTGGCGTTGATCAAAGTCGGGGCGGCGACCGAAGTCGAGATGAAAGAAAAGAAAGCGCGTGTCGAAGACGCGCTGCACGCGACCCGCGCCGCGGTGGAAGAGGGCATCGTCGCCGGTGGTGGCGTTGCGCTGATCCGCGCCCGCAGTGCGCTCGGCAAGCTGAAGAGCGACAATCACGATCAGGAAGCGGGCATCAAGATCGTGCTGCGCGCGCTCGAGGAGCCGCTGCGCTGGATCGTCACCAATGCCGGCGATGAGGCGTCAGTGGTGGTGCGTTGCGCGCTGCAGAACGCGTCGTCGGTTGCCGGCCTGATCCTCACCACCGATGCGATGGTGGCGGAACTGCCGAAGGAAGAATCGGCCGGTGGTGGCCATGGCCACGGCGGCATGGGCGGTATGGGCGGCATGGACATGTGACGAGCGCCTCGGCGCGAGTCATCCCGGTGAGAACCGGGATCCAGTTGCAAAAAAAAGCCCCGCGCAAGCGGGGCTTTTTTTGGAGGAGGAGGGCGTCGGTTAAAATGTCATGCGCTGCCTGTGCATCACGATGCAGGTCGCCTGCGTCTGAGGCACTGCAAGAGCAGCTTGACGCATCGTGAGATACAGGTTTAAATTGCGCCCTTTTGTTGTTCCCGCACTGGCTAGCTCAGTTGGTAGAGCAGAAGACTGACAACACGCTCGCCTGCGAGCTTGTTGCGGCGTAGGCTAACATTCACGGCGCAAGGGCCGTTAATGTTAAGCGCTGGAAGCGCGGGCCGGAGGCAAAACACGCCAGTTGTTCGGCTTGTTTCAGCGTAGGCTAACTTTCATGCCGCTCGGCATTAAGGTTAAGGGCAGAAGCCCGGCCGAAGCTAAAATACTTGTGTCAGGCGGTTCAGAAGTTCGTAAGTTGCTTTTTTTCGGCGCGCCTCGGCCGAAAGGGTGAAAAGTTGTTCAGGGGCCAGGTAGCTCAGTTGGTAGAGCAGAGGACTGAAAATCCTTGTGTCGGCGGTTCAATTCCGTCCCTGGCCACCATTCCCCACTCCTTAATTTTTGGACAACTGAGCGCTGGCCCTTAAGGTTTACTGCGTCCCTGGCCACCAATCTTTTCCCTTTCCCGTCTCCCGGGGTAGTAGGCGCTGCCCACGGGGTAGAGAATAGTCGCATTGCTCCTCAATGGGGAGGCGGGGCTCCACCTCCACATACAGTTAAACCGCCCGACAATCTACCTCCAGACACAAAACCCCTGACCCGTTCCATTCGGTGGTATCGTGATTGCGCCAAGGAGCAGACGCCGATGGATTGGGAACTCTACCCAGCCGCCGAAGATGCCGCCAAGAGCCATCGTCGCGAGTTATGGGCCGAGCCTCACGGGATCCCGCCATGGGAATGGCGGGGGACACATGGAAACCAATCCAGGATACGAAAGGTGACTTCTTATGGCTGATCTGGACCTCAGTAATCTACGTCCATGGCTCGACGAGCAGGAAAACTACGCAAATTCGATCAAGCCCGATGATCCAAGAACGCTTATAGCGCAGCAAATGCTTGCGATCATCTCCGAGGCAAGAGGCGGCCTGCTTCCGTCAGCGGATTCAACAGCTAATTATGTGCCGAACAAACAGATTATTGAGCAATTGAGCACTCTGCGTGATAAAGCTGAGCAGGTCATGCGCAAGGGCAGGCATTAAGTGGCCTTTGGGCTGTCCCCGACGCGGTTCCGCCGTGGAGTGGCGGGATACACGGTGTAGCCGCTGACCGTTCAAGCAACATGCAATGGCGGGCGGCGCAGGGGCCAAGGAAAAGGACAAGATCGAATAGAATGAGAACACGAGTTTACGCATTAGGATGAAAAGATGAGCAAGGACCCTTCAAAAATCAAGCGGTGCCCGGAATGCCGGCGCCTCGTTGAATCGTCGACCATGCGTCCATTGTCGCGCACTCGGCTTGGAGGGGGCATTCGATATGCTTGTCCGGATTGCTTTAAGCGCGTCATGGCGCTGAGGAAGGCCGCGACCGAGGGTGTACCTAGAGCTTGACATATGGCGAACCGGTCCGCGTCCATGCTGCCAGTTGTCCGAGGTCCGGCGTGGCCGCGTAGGTATCCTCGAAGTTCTCCAAGAACCTTCGCAGGGCATCTCCGGGAATGGGACGACTGATAAGGTAACCCTGGCCTTCGTTGCAGCCTTCATGCTTCAGGAAAGCGAGTTGCTCGGTCTTGTCCACGCCTTCGGCTATGAGTTTCAGACCCAAGGTTTTTGCCATCGCGATGATGGCCCGGGTAATACCCACGTCTTCAGCCTCCAGCGGAATTCCGCGTATGAAAGACTGGTCGATCTTGATGTAGTCGATAGGGAAGCGCTTCAGATAGCTCAGTGACGAATACCCGGTGCCGAAATCGTCGATCGCAATAGCGACGCCCATTTCCTTGAGTCGTTCGAGGATAACGGCGGCACGTTGAGGATCGTGCATGACGAGGCTTTCCGTTACTTCCAATTCGAGCGCATCGGCCTTAACTCCTGTCTCCTGCAGTATCGCAGCGATGCCTTCGGTAAGATCGGGTTGCCTGAATTGTCTCGCGGACAGGTTCACCGCGACGCGCAGCGGCGCCAAACCGGATTGTTGCCACGCGATCATTTGTTGACACGCCGTCCCCAGCACCCACTCTCCGATGGGGTCTATCAGTCCGGTTTTCTCCGCAATTCCAATGAACTGCCCGGGCATGATTCGTCCCAGGTTCGGATGATTCCATCGCACGAGCGCCTCAACCCCCATGACCTTTCCGTCGTGCAAATCGATGCGCGGCTGATACTCCAACACCAATTCTTCGCGTTCGATCGCCAAGCGGAGGCTGCTCGCCATCATCAGGGCTTCAAGCGCCTGCGCATTCATCTCCGCCGAGAAGAACTGGTAATTGCTCCTGCCCTGTTCCTTTGCCGCATACATGGCCGCATCGGCGTTCTTGATCAGGCTGGAAGCGTTCTGTCCGTCATCGGGGTAGTAACTGATGCCGATGCTCGCCGAGACATAGATCTCGTGTCCGGCGACCGTGAAGGAGGCGCTCAGACGGTCAAGAAGCTTCTTGGCGATGAACGCAACGTCTCCCGAATCGCTGACTTCGTTCAGCAGAACGGTAAACTCGTCTCCGCCAAGGCGCGCGACGAAATCCGTTTTTCTTACGCACTCCTGAACTCGGGCCGCCACGCTTTTCAGCAGTTCATCTCCGTAGGCGTGTCCCAGCGAATCGTTCACGGTCTTGAAGTGATCGAGATCGATAAACATCACCGCGGCCTTGGCGCTTTTTCGGCTCGCGCGCAACAATGTCTCTTCGCAGCGCAGTTGGAACATCGTTCTGTTCGCGAGACCGGTCAACGAATCGTGGTGAGCAAGGAACTGCAGACGCCGTTCGTCTTCCTTTTGTTTCGTGACATCCGAGAACAGAATGATGAAGTTGACGATCCGGCCGATATCGTCCTTCACCGCGCTGACACTGCGTTCTTCGAGATAGTTTTCACCGTTCTTGTTACGACTCCACAGCTCGCCTTTCCAATGCCCTTTTTCAAAAACAGTCTTGGATATCTCGAAGCGCAACGAGGACGCCTGTTCGTCGGCAATCAGGGCATCCGGAGTTTTTCCGAGGACCTCTTCAGCGCTGTAACCGGTAATCGTGGTAAAGGCTTTGTTGACGGAAACAATCCGTTCTTCGGCGTCACAAACCATCACGCCTTCGGCGGCATTTTCGATGGCGTTGGCCGCGACATGCAGCTGTTCTCCGGTTTTCTTGTGGCTGAGAATTTCCTTGACCAGCGCGCTGTTGATATCCTGGAGCATCCCCGTGCGCTCCGCCACCCGGCTGTCAAGCTCGCGGTGCAAGTCGCCGACGCTTCCCGTCATGGCGTTGAATGCGGCAGTCAGGCGGGCAATCTCGTCCTGCCCTTTGACGGGCAGTTGAGGGTGACTGGTCTGTCCGGCGGAAATAGACGAGGCCGCTTCGCTCAGGCGAGCCAAACTCGAAGTCAGGCGCGGGCCGAGGCTTCTGGAAACCCGCAAGACGATGAGCAGGATAATCCCGGCGGCGACAGCGTAGCCGGCCGCCAGCCACTTGAGCGGCGTCATGACTTCGGCGCGTTCGCCTGCCACCTCCACCCGAAACCGGTCGGGGAACGCAGCCACATCCAGTTCAACCTGCCGTGCAGCTACGATGGGTTCGACCAGTGTTCTGGAATGCGTCTCTGCCAGGACCTCCCCGCGGTGGTTCTTGAGGCGCCTGATCAGCTCGCCGGTGAAGGACGACATGGCTCGCTTGAACATCTCGTCCAGGGGGATCCGCATCAGGAGGATCCCCCCATGGGTTTCTGCCGAGGAAGAGGGGACGGGTCTTGCGATGATCAGTTGGCGCATTTCGCCATCTTTTGTGATCTCGGTATACGTGAAGCCGAATTTGATGACTCGCTGAAGCCAAAAAGCACGCTCGTAGGATGGCGGCGTATCGCTCCCGGTTCCGGTGATGGGCTGCCCCAGGGCGTCATACAAAGTCAAGGTGGCCGGCAATCGAACCGGGCCCCTGTAGTCCTTGAAGAACGGGCCCAGATAGGCGTCACGCGCGGACGGATCGGCAAGCGCGCGGACGAGTATCCCGTTAGACGACATGCGAGAGAGGTCCGCGTACAGGATGTTGAGCGTGGACTCCACTTGTCGGGCGGCAAGGGTTGTCTCATTGGCGAGTTCTCTCAATATGGCGTCTTCCAGCAGTTTCTGGGTGACCAGATACGACCCCCCTCCGATTGCGGCCCCGATCGTGAGCGTCAACGCAAGCGCGGACGCTGTAATGCGATGGGAGATGCTGTGGTCCCACCAATGCAGCAACATGCCGAGAGAACGAGTGATCGGCTTAATGCTTTTTAAACGCACGCTGTTCATTCTGCTTCCTTTATGAAACGCGTGATGCACCATCCCCCCACCGGGTGGGCCCGAATCACGCGCTCAGGTCAGCTCGGCCTAGGACGCCTTCGGGGTTGTTTGAAGATCTTTCTTTTGAACCAATGCACCGGCTTCACGCACGGTCCGATTCCAGCGTTGTATGGCGATGCCGGCCTCGTCGATCAGCACCGAGTTTCCGCCCCTGTCGACAAGCAGCGCGAGGCGGTTGATGAGCGCCACGGATTCGTGGTGTATCGTGACCAGAGCCGCTATGGGCGCCGGCATGTTCTGACTTTGGCTTATCGCCGCAGCTTTGTCCGTGAAGGACTCGACGGGGTGGACGTGTTCGGCGAGCCTCAACCAGTCTGCAACAGGCATTCTGCTCATGGATGTTTTCCTGATTTCCAGTCTTGTGACGATTGGGCCGGGAATCCCGCGGGTATCCTCAGTCCGGCTGACGTGAAATTCTCACGGATGATCAGCCATAAGTAAAGCTGCCGGGCGGCAAAGACGGGTAGCATCTTGTTTTGACTGCCAGTTTGGTCCGGCTTTGTGCTATATGTGGAATTCATGGAAACCGTTCGGGGGGGAATGCAAATGAAAATCCTGGTTGTGCCCGGTGATGGCATCGGACCGGAGATCACGCAGGCTTTCGACACAGCCGTGGCACAGAAAATCGCGGGAACCTGAAGTCCCGGGCTGGATGGAGATGATGAGTGGAGAAATCACCATGACACGGACATTCCGTTGTTTCCGAATCGCGATCGGGATCGCGTGCGCGGGCCTGATTGCACGGGCTTCGACGCCGGCGAGTGCAGCCGAATTCCCAACGCGGCCGGTTCGCTTCGTGGTCGCATCGACTCCCGGCGGAGCGCTTGACGTGCTGTCGCGTCTCGTGGGGCCGAAATTGACCGAGAAGTGGGGTCAGCCGATCGTGATCGACAACCGTGCCGGGGCGGGTGGGATTATCGGAACGGAAATCGTCGCCATCCCCTATAAGGGTGCCGGCGCCGCGACCGTTGCCGTGGTGAGTGGCCAGGTGCAGATGTTATTCACCTCGACGGGCGCGGCGATGCCTCACATCAAGGCAAGCCGGATCAAGGCGCTCGGCGTCACAACGGCCAAGCGCACGCCCGCTCTTCCCGACGTGCCGACGATCGCCGAAACGGGGCTGCCGGGTTTCCAGGTGGATGGCTGGTACGCCGTCATGGCTCCGGGAAAAACACCGAAACACGTCGTCGATAAGCTGTACCACGACATCGCCGCAGTGCTCAAGATGCCCGACGTCGCGTCCCGCATCGAATCGGTCGGGCTCGATCCGGGCGGCATTTCTCCGCAGCAGTTCGCCGAATATATCCGGGCTGAGCTGAAAAAGTGGGGCACGTTGATCAAGGACGCGGGCATCAGCGCCGAGTAGGCGAGCGCCAGAGAGGCGGGCGCCAGAGAGGCGGACGCCGGAGAGGCGAGAGGAGAAAGGCGTAAGAGCGGGAGATCGTGAGTGGAGATATGAAGGAAGATCAAGCAGGGCGGTCGCAGCAGCGGAAATCATTTCTTTGCTGTGGCGCAGCTCAGGATTTGAGGATTTCCATCCCCGCCTGCAGCGCTTTTTCGATTTTTGCTTTTTCCTTGACGATCGACTCGTCGGTCCATTGCCAAAAGCCGCGCCCGGTTTTCATGCCGAGGTGTCCTTTCTCGATCAATTCCTTGATTACGGGGGCGGGAACGCTTTCGTTGTGCAGGTGGGGGTAGAGCGCGCCGGCGACGTAGTAATTGGTGTCCCAGCCCGACATCTCCTTCTGCATCATCGGCCCGCAGGCGATGAAGCGGAAGCCGAAACCGTAGCGTACCGCCGTATCCACGTCTTCAGGCGTGACCACGCCGTCCGCGATCAGGTAGAGCGCTTCGCGCATCATGGCATGTTGGATGCGGTTGCCGACAAAACCGGGAACGTCCTTCTTGACCCAGATCGGCGCCTTGCCGAGTGTTTTCATGAGGCCGACCAGACGCTCGGCGACCTTCGGATCGGTGGACTGTGCGCTGACCACTTCCACCAGCGGCACCAGGTGCGCCGGCATGAAGAAGTGAAGTCCCGCCACTCTCGAACGCGTCTTCAGCCCCTTGCCGATCTCGCCGATCTGGAAATTCGACGTGTTGCTCGCAAGCGCGATGTCAGGCCGCGCCAGCGCGTCGAGCTCGCTGAAGATCTTCTGCTTGAGCGGCAGATCCTCGGTTGCTGCTTCGACCACCAGGTCAACATCTTTCCATGCGATGTCCCCGACTTTGGCGTAAGTCTTGACGTTGGCCGCGTTCGCCGCCGGCGCGCCCAGCTTCCTCAGTCCCGAATCGATGCGCGCGGGCAACGCGTCGCGCGTCTTCTGGGACGGGCTCATGACGTGGACGTTCCAGCCGCCGGCGGTGAAGATGATGGCGATGTCTCCTCCCATGATGCCGCCGCCGATGATGACTACGTTTTGTCGTGGCATGAATATCGCTCCGAAATGCTGTGTTTGAGATCCGGGCGGCGTCAGTTGACCACCCGCTTCGCGGTCCATTTCTCTTCGGCGCCGCCGCTGGCCGACTTGGCCACGCCTTCGATGGCGTCGCCCTTGACCCGCCCGACGAAGTCGCGCTGGACGGCGCCGGTGCCGGCGTATTCGATCACCGAGAAAGTGATCTGGTCGCCCTGCAGTTTGCCGTTGCGGAATTGCGCCACCTTGTTGTCCGCCTTGATCAACCCCTCGATGTTCTGGAAGTGCTGGCGTAGCACGAGTTCGTAACCGCGCGCGCTGCCCCAGCGCCAGGTGCCCTCGACCCTGGCCGGCACGATCCACAGGTAGGCGGTGCGGCCTTCCACTGATTCGACCTGATCCGGCTGCCAGTCATCCATGCTGAAGGCGTGCGAAACCACGCGCGTGCCCGGCTTCATGTTGAGGATGGTGGGGCGGAGCTTCAGGTTGAGGGAGGGCAGCAGGTAGAGCGTCAGCACGGTGGCCTGGCTGAAGTCGGTTTCGAAGATATCGGCCTTGATGAACTGGACGCGCGCGGAGACGCCTTCCTTTTCCGCGTTGCGCTTGGAGAGCTCGACCATGTCGGGGTTGTACTCGATGCCGAGCGCGCGCACGCCGTACTTCTTGGCGGCGGTGATGACGGTGCGACCGTCGCCCGAGCCGAGATCGACCACGTAATCGCCGGAAGTGGTCTTGGCCATCTGCAGCATGCGCTCAACCAGCGCCTGCGGCGTCGGCACCCAGATGACGTCCTTGCCTTCCTGGCCGACCACCGGCGCGAATTCCTTCGACGCCGCGTTCTGCGCGCGCGCCGCCCCGCCCGCGACGATGTTGACTGCTGTGAAAATGAAGACGGCAACTGCAACCGGCGCGAAGCGCCATTTGAACGGCATGATGATCCCCCCTGATGGTTGAAAAATGACTTCCACTTCCGGATGGCACGGCGGCCGATAATTATGCCTTAACGTGCCTTTCAGTGGGAGGTTGACCCCTAGGAGTTTGTCGGACTCAGGTCGGACAAACTCCTAATGCAAAACCGCCCGCACGAAAACGGAAGAAAAAGGCAGTGGACACCTCATATTGAACCTGCTCGCGCGCCCAGAGCGGTCGTAATATCAGATTCATCCCGAATCCGCAGGCGGTTTTGCTGTTACCACGCTGTCGGACGCCTAAGCCCGACAGGGTGCTAGGGCTTCAATCGCGGCGCGCACCCGAGACCTTGACCACCGGCGCCCAGCGCGCGATCTCGCTCATGACGGGTAATCCGGATCAACCGCTCACATTTCCAGTTTCCACGGATTGCCGGAGTTTGGGCTTCACTCATCATTCCGCACTCATCATTCATCATTGTTTTTTGACCCGGCCGTCGACGGTGGTTCCGCTTGCGATCATGGCTTCAATGTCGGCCTCGCGGTATCCGATCTCGCTCAGAATTTCCACGCTGTGCTGGCCGATGTTGGGCGCCGGGCGGAAATCGTGGCGCGCGCCGCCCGAAATCCTGTTGGGCAACGCCATGTTCCAGATCATGCCCTCGGTGGGGTGATCGATGCGCTGGAAAAAACCGATGTCCGCGAGATGAGGGTCCTCCATCAGGTCGTCGAGCGTCTGAAAAGGCATCGCCGGCACATCGGTGCGGTCGAAGATCTCGATCCACTCCGCAGTGGTTTTCTGCTTGAGTCCCTCGGCGCGGATCCTGAAGTATTCCGCGGTGTGCTTGAAGCGCGCCGCTATGCTGTTGAAGCGCGGATCGGTCTTGAGCTCGGGCTTGCCGATCGCATCGAAAATCGCGAACGCCTGGGCATCGGTGTTGCCGGAAATGCAGATCCAGCCGTCCTTGGTCGGCAGCGGGCGGGCCTGCGGATCGAGCAGCCGCGGGTCGCCGGTCGGTCCCAGCGGCGGATCGAAGGTCTTGAGGTACATGTGCTCTTCGAGGACGGATTTCACGATATTTTCAAACATCGGAATTTGAATCGCCTGGCCCTCGCCGGTGCGGCTCCGCGCGTAAAGGGCCATTAGGATCATTTGCACCGCGATCAGTCCCACGGTGCGGTCGGCGATCACCATCGGCAGATAGCGCGGCTCGCCGGTGGCGCGGTGGTGCAGCGCCGCTATCCCCGCAGAGCCCTGGATGATGGAATCGTACGCCGGCTTGTCACGGTAGCGCCCGCCCTGGCCGAAGCCGAACATGCCGCAGTAGATCATGCGCGGGTTGATGCCGCGCAGGTCCTCGTAGCCGAGCTTGAGCCGCGCCATGGCCGGTGGACGCATGTTCCAGATCAGCACGTCGGCGCGCTCGATCAATTTCATGAGCGCAGCACGCGCGCCGGGTTGCTTGAGATCGAGCGCGATGCTGCGCTTGTTGCGGTTCAGATGCAGGAACTTGCCCGACATGCCGGGCGTGACCCCGCGGCCGGCGAGCGTGCGCACGATGTCGCCGCTGGGCGCCTCCACCTTGATTACGTCGGCGCCGTAGTCGGCCATGATCTGCGTGGCGAGGGGCCCCACCACCACCGACGTCATGTCGATGATGCGCACGCCTTCCAGCGGTCCGCCGGCCATACGCTTACGCTCGAACGATGAATGATGAACGATGAATGATGAATGATGATTTCATGGTCGAGGCGCGGCGCCGTTCAATGCAAGGATACGCGGCGCGCTTCCTCCATCTGCGTGGGTTCTGGCCATGACGCGGTGCCTGCCACGTCATCGGAACTCGGCATCCGCGGTGAGCGCGAGCGCATCGTCCTTATCCACGACCCACAGCTTCGCCGTCTTGTTGTCGGGCGAGGGTTCGCCGCACACCGTGAAAGGGCGGTTCACGAACATCGGGCGCACATTGCGCGACGACATGTAAGTGAGCGGGGTAGAGGCGTGGGTGCGTGCGAGCTCGAATACCAGCAGCGTCGTCAGCCCGCCGTTCATCACCAGATCGGGATAGCCTTCGGTCTGCGTCACATACGGATAGTCGTAATGGATGCGGTGCCCGTTGAAGGTGAGGGCGGAATAGCGGAACAGCAGCACCGGATCGGGCGTCACCACGCGGCTCCACACCGCTCTTCCCGGCGCGGGCTGCGGCGGCGGGGGCGGAGCGTCAGGGGCGGGCTCGCCGCGATAGACGATGTCCTGTTCCTCGGTGATCGCAAGACCGCGCGGGTTTGAGATGTCGGTCTGCACCGTCACGAACACCATCTGCCCGGTGCGGCCTTGCTTGACGGTGACGTCCTTGATCACCGAGTCGCGGCGCACCTCGTCTCCGACGTGCAGCCGTTGGTGGATGGTAACGCGTTTGCCCCCGAACATGCGGCGCGGCAGCGGCACCGGCGGCAGAAAGTCGCCGCGCCGGGGATGGCCGTCGGGCCCGATCTGCGAGTGGCGCACCACGCGCGGAAAAAGAATCTGGTGCCAGCCGATCGGCAGCGGATCACCGGTTTTCGGCATGGGATCGTCGCGGTCGAGCGTAGCGGCGAGCCGGTGCACCGCCGGTATCGTCACGTAGTCAACATCGGTTTCCTTCTGCCCGATCCACTTCTTGAGTTCGTCCAGGTTCTGCGTCACGTTCTACTCCTTCAATCTACGTTCGTCCATGCGGCTTTTGGTGTTCTGAGTCGTTACTTCATTTCAAAATCTTAGACGTAGGTCGGGGTACGCGCAGCGTTCCCCGACATCCACTTGGCCTGCCTGTGCGTGAGCGCACGCAGACAGATGTCAGGTAGCCGCCGACGCGGCAACCTGACCTACAGCTTCTCAACGCGAGCGCCCAAAGATTCTGCATCGAAATCATTACTCCCGGCACTAGCGCCGTTCCGCTGACAAAACACCTTCGCAGATCGAGCGGAATTCCTCGAACGTCAGATAGTGCCGGCCGTGGGCGGTCGCCACCGCCGCCCGGGCGCGGAAGAGAATCGCCTGGAACTGCTCCTCGCTTGCCGTGAGCTTCCACGCTTTCAACAACTCCCGTAACGTTTGCGGGTCGTCGGTGTGCGCGCTGCTGCGCTCGCGGCCGAACAGGATTTTTGCGCCGATCACCGGCTCGAATTCACGTCCGACGACCTGCGGCGCAATCCCGATGGTCGCTTCGGCGTCAGTGCTGCCTTCGAGGTGTCCTACGCCTTCCTCCTTGTTCCAGTTGGCTCCGGCAATCGCTTTCCACGGCGGCAGCGCGACACCGTAGGCCTCCTGCACGTAGCGGCAGAGATCATAGAGCTTGTCCAGCTTGACGCCGGTTGAAATCCGGTACATTTCGAACAACGCCGCGGCCTCTTCCAGCGCCACGCAGCCGCCGCGGTCGCCGATGCCGATCACGGAGGCGTCGATCCAGGTGGCGCCGCCTTCGACCGCCGCCATGGCGTTCGCGGTGGCGACCCCGAGATCGTTGTGATGCTGCACGTAGACATCGCATGCGCCGACCGCCGCCTTCACGCGGCTGATGAAAACACGCGTCGCGAGGGGAGTGCTGTTGCCGCGGCTGTCGACGACATATACGCCGTCGGCGCCCGCTTCGGCCATGGCGCCGAAGAACAGACAAGCGGTATCGACCGGGGTGCGCATGCTGTCTACCATCCACGGCACGACGCGCACCTTCTGGCGCTTCATGTACTCGATGCTCTCGGCGATGGCATTGACTACCGCTTCCTTGGTGAGCGAGCCGGAGAAGTCCGACAGGGTGTCGGCATAGCTCCATTTGAATATCGGGCTGATGACGTCCGCGCCGAGATCGATATGGCGGTCAATGATGCCGCGCCAGTCCCCTTTGAGCGGCGGCGACACCCCGGGGCCCTTCGCGACGAGCGGCGTGCGCACGCCCATCCGGCGGCAGGCGCGCAGCAGGTCGCGTTCCTCGCTGAACGTCACATGGCTCGGCAGCGTGATTTCGCCGACCCCGATCTCATCGAGGCGTTCGATCACGCCCAGCCGGGTGTTCCAGTTGAGCTGATGGCCGACACAGTCGTCGCCTTCGCTCACCGTGCAGTCGATGAAGCGGATAGTTTGCGGCATGCCGCCGCGCGCCTGCAGCGCTTCCCGTTCCCAGTAGGCGGGATTCACCAGCCACTTGCCTGGTTTATGCCAAGGCTTGTCTTCGCCCTCGGCTTTGCTGCTCGTGATTGCCTGCTTGTCCATCGGTTTTTCCCTCTTGAATTCCCGCTCTATTTCTTGAGTAATTGGCGATGCTTCTTCAGGATCTCGAAATTCGAGTTGAGTATGGCGCTCGTTTTGTCCGGCCCCAGCCAGTCGCCGTCGATCTTGTTCGCCGCCAGCCACGACTGGAATTCCTTGTTCTCGAGCGCCCGCTTGTACGCGGCGGTGAGCTTGTCGAATGCCTGCGGGTCTTTCTTCTTGAAGGAAGCGGAACTCGCGAGCGCGCGTATCGACCCGCTCAGCACCGGGATCGTTACGCCCGCCCACTTCAGCGCCTCGTTGACGGGCGGGGCGTCCCACTCCTTGGCACGACTTTCCCGGAACACGGCGAGCGGCCTGATGAAATCGCGGATCGTCTCGCTGCCTTCGCCCTGAACTACGGAGAAGTCCAGGTGGCCGCCGGCGAGGGCGGTGCGCAGCGGTCCGCCGCCGTCGTAGGTGACGATCCGCACGCCGTCCGCCGGGATGCCGAGCGCCTCCAGCATCATCATCGTGCTGATCTGGCCCGCCGAACCGAACGTGACACCGGTGCTGAGCCTGCCGGGATTCGCCTTCACCGCGTCGATCAGGTCCTTGAGGGTCTTGTACGGCTTGTCCTTGTGCACGGCGAGCATCGTGTAATCGCTCCACTGCGCGTTGACGAACGCGAAGTCGTCCAGCGTGTATTTCGCTCCGGTGACCAGGATGTTCGTCGGCAGATACGGGGTTGCGGCCGTCACCAGCAGCGTGTAGCCGTCGTCCGGCTGCTGCAGGAACCACGTGGTGCCGACCTGCCCTCCGGCGCCCGGCCGGTTCACCACCGTCACCGGCTGGCCGAGCTCCTTGGAAAGGTATGGCGCCAGCCCGCGCGCCATGCGATCCAGGCTGCCGCCCGCATTGAACGGGACCATCAGCGTAATCGGCCGCGCCGGCCAATCCGCCGCAAACCCCGCGTTGACGCCCGCCGCAAGCAGAATCGCCGCGGCCACATACCGGGCAAACCGCCCCATGAATCGCCATGTATCGTGCATCATCATTGTCTCCTCCGTTCGCTCATTGAACCACTGTTCGTCTCTCCATCACCGGGGGCCGGCAGGCCTCGCTCAACCATCGGATTCCGCCGCGAGCTTCGGCCCGATCTTGAACCGCCGGGCCAGGACGGGCCACAACAGCGAGAGCGCGAGCAGGACGAGCAACACGAGCGCGATCGGACGCTCCAGCAGATACGCCGGGTCGCCGCCGCTCAACTGGTAGGTTCGCAGGGCCTCCCCCTCGACCAGTTGCGCGAGCAGCAGGCCGACGACCGTGGCCGCCACCGGGTAATCATAACGCTGCATCTGCCAGCCGATGATCGTGAACACGAGGAACGTTGCCGGCCCGGCAATGTTGCCGGTGATGGCGTAGCAGCCGAACACGGAAATCGCGAAGATCGAAGGCACCAGCACGCGAACCGGCGTCCTTACAATCGAGCCGGCGAGATAGATGAAACCTATCCCGATCGCCATCAACGCGATCGACTGCACGAAGTTGGAGAAGATGATCGCGTAGACCAGCGGCTTGTTCTCCGCGATGAACCGCGGGCCGCCGGTGATGTTGTGCATGGCGAAGGCGCCGAGCATGATCGCGGTCGCGCCGCCGCCCGGTATGCCGAGCGCGAGCAAGGTGGCCATCGAGCCGCCCTCCGAGCTGCTGTTCGCCGCTTCGGCCGCTATGACGCCTCGTGGATCACCCTTGCCGAACCGCTCGGGGTCGGACACGGTGCGGCGGGCCTCCGAATACGCGAGCAGATTCGCCACAGCCGACCCTACCCCCGGCACGGCGCCGATGATGACGCCGATCAGGCTGCCGCGCACCAGGATGCGCGGGTGCCGGAAGGTTGCCCTCACTCCGGACAGAATGCGCCGCATGCTGACCCGGCGCGCTTCGGCTTTCTCGACGATATAGTCCGTGCGCATCAGCTTGAAGAGCTCGGCCGCGCAGAACAGCCCCATCATTGCAGGGATCTCCGGGATGCCGTCGAGCAGGTAGTCGATGCCCATCGTGCCGCGGATATCGCCGCGCGCGCTGAATCCGATCGTACCGAGCAGCAGCCCCAACATGCCGGCGAGCAGGCCGCGCGCGAAGTGGCGCCCGCGCAGCGCCGCGATCAGCGTCAGTCCCCACAGCCCGACGATCAGCATCTCGGGCGACGAGAGCTTCAGCACGAAGTTCGCGATCGGCACCACGAGCAGCAGCAGGATCAGGTAGCTCAGCGCCTCGGCGAAGCTCGATGCCGCGAGCCCAAGCCCCAGCGCCTCGTTGTGCTCGCCGCGCTGCGCCATCGGGTAGCCGTCGAAGGTCGTCGCCACCGCCGCCGGCATGCCCGGAATGTTGACGAGGATCGCCGGAATCGCGCACCCGAACCCGCCCCCCGTGAAGATCGACGTCATGAAGATCATCGCCGAGAGGAAATCCATGTAGAGCGTGAGCGGGAGGAAGATCACCATCGCCATGCTGGTGGTGAGCCCCGGGACTGCGCCGAAGATCAGCCCGATCACGAGCCCGGGCACCATGACGAGCCACGGCGACCAAGACCCGAACAGCATGCGGAGTGCGTCGGCTATCGCGGGGAAGTCGATCATCGCCTTCTCAGAACAGAAGCATGGGCACGGGTACCGAGAGCATGACCTTGAAGCCGTAGCTCAGCGCAAGCGCGAACAGCGCGGAAAATCCGCCCAGGAAGAGCGGCCGCCGCTCGCCAAGCACGAACATCCCGGCAGCAAGAAAAAGGAAAGTGGCCAGGTCGAAGCCGGCGAGCGGCACGCCGAAAACGTAAGCGCCGAGCAACGCGGCGACGAGGATACCGCGCAACTCGCCGGCACGCCACAGCGCTCGGAGCACGGACGCCGCTGACGCATGCTTCCCGGGGCTGCCTTCCACGGGGTCCATGCGCTCGATCTTTACGAGGCGAATCGCAATGGCAGCGCACAGCAAGAGAGCGAAGATCGCTGCGGGCTGGATCACCAGCAGATTCTGCACGTTAGTCGAAGCGGCGCGCGCATCCAGCCAGAACCACACGCAGAACGCGGCCATGAAGAGAACGAAAGCGAGGTGCCCCCATTCGACGTGCAGCCGCACAGAACCGATTCTCATCTAACCCTTCCCTGTTCGAGGACCGTTGTCGATCGCCGGGAGGCGCGCGTGTCGCCCCCTCATCCTTCCGCTCGGGCGATATCCATGATTTCCACGATGTCCGGCAGCCGCTCCAGGTCTTCGACCAGTTCGACGATGCGGTCGGCGGCGTTTCTCGCGAGCACCCGCCGCGCGCAGGAGTGGAATTTCTTCAGTCGCTGCTCGCGCGTCAAGGGAAAGCCGATCCAGCCCGAGAGCTGTTCGATCCGTTTCGAGAGTCGCCTGCCGTCTTTCAACCACACGCTGACCACGGCGTGCATACTGTCGAAGTCGGCCGGGATCGCGTCATCGAACGTGAGCTTGACGCGCGGCAGGAGCGCCTGGACGTCGGGCGCGAACCGCCGCTCGTTGGTGAACGAGTCGACGGTGATCTCGCCATCGAGCAGCGCGGCCGTGACGGTGTACTGCACGCTGAACTTTCCGTCGAGACCCGTGCGCGGCTGGGGCCGGTCGATGTACTCGAAGCGAGGAAATAGAACCTCGACTCGTTCGATCGCGTTCGGATCGAGCTTGAATTCTTCGCGCAGCGCGAGCGCCGCATCGATCGGCCGGTGGGTGAAGTAGTTACTCGGGTGTTTCTTGAACCCAACCCCCGGATCGATCATGCGAAGCGGCTTGCCGAACCCTTCGATCAGCAGTTCCGGCTCGCCTTTTCCGCCGAAAAAAGTATCGAAGAATCCGCCGCGGCCGAAGAGATCCGCGCTCGCCGTCCACCCCATCTTGGCGAGCACGCCGCATTCGACGCCCATGCGTGCTGCGTGGCCGGAGTGCGAAGACTTGGTCATGGTGCCCGTGTTGATGGCAAGGCTGCCGGCGCGCGAACCGGCGATGCCAAATGCCATCAGCGTCTGCTGTTTGTTGAGGCTGAGCAGGCGCGCCGCGGCGGCGGTGGCGCCGAACGTGCCCGTAGTCCCCGGCTTGTGGAAGCCCGACCCGGTCTCGAGGCCGGTCGCGGCAAGGCGCACGCGTCCCTGCACTTCGAAGGCGGTGACGATCGCTTCGATGATGCGCAGGCCCGGCAACCGGTGGTGCTCGGCGATCGCCAGGATCGCGGGCAGCGTCGGCGAGGTTGGGTGGTTGAGCGGATACCACGTGTTGTCGAAGTCGAGCGCATGCGCCATGGTGCCGTTGGCGTAGGCGGCATTCTGCATGGAGGTTTTGAAGCCGCCCGCAATGACCGTAGCCTGCGGCGAGCCGCCCATCTGTCTCACGTACTCGGTGGAGATACGCCCCACGCCGAGGGGCTCGGTGGCGCCCGCCAGCATCACCGCGATGCCGTCGAGCGTCACCTGTTTGGCGACATCGACCGCCTCCGGCGGCAAGGCATCGTACTCGACGGCCAGCACCTGATCGACAAACCGCTCTGTCAACGAAGAAATACTCCCCTCTCCCCCGTTCACGGGGGAGAGGGTTGGGGTGAGGGGGTGATTAAGTGCCATCTTGTAGTGCGCCCTTAGTCGTTAATTCACTGCACCATTCTAAACGTAGGTCGGGGTATGCGCAGCGTTCCCTGACGTCCACTTGGCGTCAGGTAGCCGCCGATGCGGCAACCTGACCTTACCCATCTGGACACGAGCGGCTCGAAGGATTCTGCATCGAAATAATGGCTCACGACACTAGTCCGCCTTGGCGCCCGAGGCTTTGACTACCTTGCCCCACTTGGCGATTTCCGACTTGATATAGGCGCCGAACTGCTCGCGGCTACTGCCCACGGGCGTGAACGCGAGCGTCGCGAGACGCTCCTTCACGTCGGGCAGACCCAGGATGCGGATGATTTCCTGGTTCAGCCTGTCGAGGATCGCGTCAGGCGTCTTCGCGGGAGCAACGATGCCGATCCAGCCCACCGCCTCGAATCCGGGATAGCCCGACTCGGCGATCGTGGGCAGGTCGGGGGCAAAGGGCGAGCGTTTGAGTATGCCGATGCCCAGCCCGCGCAGTTTCCCGGACTTGATGTGCGGGAGGACCGCCGGTATGGCGTCGAACATCACCGGGATCTGCCCGCCCATGAGTTCGGCATGCGCGGCGGGG
>MERI01000078.1 GCA_001772005.1 Betaproteobacteria bacterium RIFCSPLOWO2_12_FULL_62_58
TTTTTCGTCCATGTGCGCGATCAGGGTTTCGCGCACCGCGTCCGAGACTTCGAGCAGGATCTCGCCGTCGCGCTCGGCCTTGACCAGGTCCCAGACGATTAGCCGCTGCTCGACGGGCAGCGCTTCGAGGATGTACGCGACGTCGGCCGGGTGCAGCCCGTCGAGCAGCTTCTGCAACTCCGCCAGATGCAGCGTGTGCACGAGCGTTTCCACGAGTCCGCGCCGTGCGTCGCCCTGCTGCTGCTGCATGGCGGTTGCCGCAAGCTCGTGCTTGTGCAGAAGCTCGGCTACGCGTTCCAGGCTTTCCTGCACGCTGGGACGGATTTCTTCGGTGTCCGGCATGGTTCTGATAAAGGGGCTGCGGACCGCTAATTTTTACCCAGCAGCCGCCCAATGTCCTTTACGGTGAAAGGATTGACGATGCGAACGCCCTCGATGACCTGGCCGTCGTGAAAATCCTCGCTTAGCAACACGGTGACACCGGCCTCGCGTGCGGTGGCCCACAGCATGGCGTCCCAAAATGCGATCGCCCGCGATTCCGCAGCCTGCAGGGCACGTACGAGCGTTGCCGGTTTGGCGGCGATCACCGGAAACAGCGACTGCCAGGCCTGCACCTGCTCGCGCGCCGCGGCCGGTGCTAACTTGCCTTTCCGCGTCACGGCAAAGTAAAATTCGCACAACGCCTGCAGGGTCAGCACACAATCCAGGCCGAGTGCGACGTCGATGATTCTACGCGCCTTGCGGTGCTTATCCGGTGCGGCGCTGTCCACCACGTAGACCAGGATATTCGTGTCCAGCGTGATGAGCTCAGCGCTCATGGAGTTCGTCCCGCTGCGGCCTGCCGATGCGGAGCTTGCGCGCGCTCGATTTCAAACGCGTCCATGCTTGCATCTGCTCGGGGCTGGGTTTCCGGTGGCGGCTGATCGCCACGATTCTCGCGATAGGCTTGCCGCGACGCGTGATGACAACTTCTTCGCCACGCTCGACCGCTTCGATGTATTGCGATAGGCGCTGGTTTGCCTCCCTTAAACTGATCTGTTGCTTCATCGGTCCTTTCCTTTTCGAGAAGACTGGATTGTAGAACGTCCTACATTATATGAAGATCGCGGCGGGATGTCTAACTCGGATTATTCATATTTATGGGAGCGAGCTTGGTTGTGGGAGCCAGCTTGCTGGCGATCATCGGGGGCAAGCCCCCTCCCATAAGCCCGCTCCCACACAGCGAACCTTTGTGTAAACCGCCATCGCGTATATCATTAGCAACGATACGCACTCCGCCCTCAATGGCACTACCTTAACGCAATTTGAGCGAATTACGCGGCATAATGGCCCAACACCCTCTGTCATTCCCGAGCAAACGCTTAGGTTGTCATTCTCGTGAAAACGGGAATCCAATTTACGATATGAACATGTGGAGCCGTCATATGGGTTCCCGTCTTCACGGGAACGACAGATTATTTGGGTTCCCGCTGGAGCCTGCCCTCGAATGTTTTGATCGGGGGTGGGAACGACACAATTTGCGTGCACCCGACCGTTCGCGCATTTCAGCTCAAGGTAGCGCCATTCCACTCCATTCTGATTCGTGTCCGCGTCATCGATCCACAAACTGAAGCAAGCCCAGGAACGTCTGCAGAACGGAGACGTGGCGGGCGCTCAATTTCTGTGCGAACAGGTATTGCAGCGCGCGCCCCGCAATCCCGATGCGTTGTGTTTGCTCGGCATGGCCCGCCTTATCAGCGGCCGGGCCGGCGACGCCGTGCCGCTCCTGGAGCAAGCGGTATCCGCCGTACCGCGCCATGGCATGGCCCTGGAAAATCTCGGCCTTGCGCACCTGATGCTCGGCCAGTTTCCCGCGGCGGAGCGCGTGTTGCGGAAGGCAGCCGCGTTGCCCGGCGCGCCGGCGTCGGTGCCGATGCGGCTCGGAGTGTCGCTGCTGCACCAGCAGAAGCGTGACGAGGCGGTTCGGGAATTGCAGCGTGCCCTCGCGTTGGATCCGCAGAGCACCGATTGCCATCTGAACCTGGGGCAGGCGCTGGCCCAGATGGGCGACGCAACGGCCGCCCGGGATCATTTTCAGACGGTCTTGCGCCTCGATCCCGGCCATGTCGACGCCGCGTTCAACCTCGGCGTGATCGCTCTGGAGCGCGACGAACTGGATCAGGCGCGGCAGTGGTTCGAGCGTGCGCTTGCCCGGTCGCCGCAGTACGTCGATGCCATGGTCAGTCTCGGTATCGTGCTGCAAAAGCAGTCGCGCCTCGACGAGGCCGCCGCCTGCTTGCGCCAGGCGCTCACGCTCGACCCGGCAAACGCGGCAGCGGGCAACAACCTCGCGCGCACGCTGGCATTGCAGGGCAGGTTGGAGCAAGCGCGCGAGCAATACCTCGCCGCGCTGCGGGTCGCCCCTGGTTTCACTGCCGCGCACGAAGGCCTGGCCTCCGTCTGCCTCGCCCTGGGCCGGGTGGGCGAGGCCATCAACCATTTAAGGGCGACGCTGCAAGCCGAGCCCGATAATCGCAACGCCCTGTCGGCGCTGGCGGGAGCGTTGTTCGAAGCCGGCCAATTGGATGAGGCCGAAGCGGCCGCCCAACGCGTCTGCGCGTTGGACCCTTCCGCTGCCGCAGCTTATGCCACGCTCGCCAATGTTTACATCGTGAGCGGCCAGCTCGATCGTGCCATCGCCGCGCTCGAATCCGGATACGCGCGAACCGACGCCAGCAGCTTGCTGGGCATGCTCACGTACCAGTTGCGGCAGGCCTGCGACTGGACGAAATGGCGGGCGGCGTGGGACAAGATGGCGCCGGAGTTCGAGCAGAGCGCCGCGCTCGGCAGCCCCTTTTGGCTCCTGTGCGAGCCCACCACCGCTCAGCAGCAACTGGCCTATACGCGCCGCTGGGCGGAGTCGCGCTTCAAATCAATAACGCCGGGCGCCCGTGCTCCAGGCGTTGCCCCGCGCCAGCATCCGCGTTTGCGCATCGGCTACCTCTCCTCCGACCTGCAGGAGCACGCCGCAGCGTACCTGATCGCCGAAGTGCTCGAACTGCACGACCGGGAACGGTTCGAAGTGTTCGCCTATTCGCATGGTCCGGACGATCGTGGCGCGATGCGCCGGCGGCTGCGTGCGGCGTGCGAGCATTTCATCGACATCGCCTGGGAGCCGGACGACATTGCCGCCGAGCGCATACGGGGAGATGCGCTGGACATCCTGGTCGATCTCAAGGGCTATACCGCGGGTGACAGGCTGACCATCATGGCGCGCCGCCCCTGCGATGTGCAGGTCACCTGGCTGGGCTATCCGGGCACCACGGGCGCCACTTTCATCGATTACCTGATCGCCGATGCCTTCATCATTCCTCCGGAATGGGAGTCCGCGTACTCGGAGCGCATCGTGCGCCTGCCGCACTGCTACCAGCCGAACGACCGCAAGCGTACGGTTGCCGAGCCGCTGCGCCGCTCGGACTATGGCCTTCCGGAACGCGCGTTCGTGTTCTGCTGCTTCAACCAGACCTACAAGATCACGCCCGACGTCTTCGCGGTCTGGATGCAACTGCTGCGGAGTGTGCCCGACAGCGCGCTGTGGCTGATCGAGAGCAACCGCTGGGCGAAGCACCATCTGCTCGAAACCGCGCAGGCGCACGGCGTGGCCGCCGAACGACTGGTATTCGCGCCGCGCCTGCCCTATGCCCAGCATCTCGCCCGCTACGGTGTCGCGGATCTCGCACTCGACACGTTTCCCTACACTTCGCACACCACCCTCAGCGATGCGCTGTGGTGCGGATGCCCGACGGCAGGCCTGTGCGGGGAAACGTTCGCCTCACGCGTGTCCGGCAGCATCCTTACCGCGGCCGGCATGCCGGACCTGGTGACTTATACCCTCCCCGATTATGAGCGGCTTGCGTACCGGCTCGCTGCGGAGCCGGCATTGATGCGGGAAATCCGTGCCCGCGTCGCGCACGCGAGAGACGGTTCCCCGCTGTTCGATTCGACAACCTTCACCCGCGACCTCGAGCGCCTCTATTTCGGGCTTGTGAAGCAGGATTTGCCGCGAAGCGGATTGCCGATTGCGCCACCAGCGCGCTGAGCGGCACCGCCTCAATCCGCTCGGCGAGCGAGTACCGCCGCGACCCCGGATAGACGACGTAAAGGACCTCAAGCCGCAGGTCCTTCATCGCCGTGCGCATCGAAGGAACCAGCCGCGGCGCGTCCATGCGCTTGAACTCCACGCCGACCCGGCGGCCATCCTTGAGCATGAGCAGGTCGAGTTCCGCGCCGGCATGCGTGGCCCAGAAGTATGCTTCGTCGGGCGCGGCGATACGCAGCGTCTGCTCCAGCGCAAAGCCTTCCCAGGAAGCGCCGGATTTCGGATGAGTCAACAACCCGTCGGCGTCCGGGATGCCCAAGAGGTCGTGCAGGAGTCCGGTATCACGGAAATAAATCTTCGGCGCTTTGACCTGCCGCTTGCCGAGGTTCTCATGCCACGGCAACAACTGGCGCACCATGAAGGTTTGTGTCAGCCAATCCAGATAGCGCCGGACGGTGCTTTCGTTCACGCCCAGCGACCGCGCCGGCTCGGCCGCGTTCCACATCTGCCCGTGATAGTGCGCGAGCATGGTCCAGAAGCGCCGCATGGCGGCTGGGGCCGCCGCGATGCCGAGTTGCGGCAGATCGCGCTCGAGAAACAGGCGGATGAACGACTCCCGCCAGCGTCGGCTCTCCGCTTCAGAGGCGGCAAGATAGGATCGCGGAAAACCGCCACGAGACCATAACGTTCGCTCCGCCTTGATGCCGATTTCGTCGAGCGTGAAACCGCCGATCTCCAGCACCTCGACCCGGCCCGCCAGCGACTCGCTCGATTGCCGTAGCAGTGCCGGCGAGGCGCTGCCCAGCAGCAGGAACCTGGCTGGCGCCGCATCGCGATCCATAAGCACGCGCAACACCTTGAACAGTTCGGGCGTGCGCTGCACCTCGTCGATCACGACCAGGCCACGCAACCCCTCCAGCAGCGTCAGCGGCGCCTCGAACTGCACCTCGACCCGCGGGTCTTCCAGATCGAAGTAATTGGGCGAATCCGCGGGGACGAAGCTTCTCGCCAATGTGGTCTTGCCCACCTGCCGCGGGCCGACAAGAACGACCCCGGGGTTGCGGCGGATCGCTGCCGAGATAGCTTCCCGAAGGCGTGGGCGGCCGACCTGCATACCCTGCTTTACCTTGAAATTCCCGCTTTAAATACGGGATTTTCAATACTCTAGGGGTGGGCGCCAAGGTTGTCAACCCAATCACCCTTTAAAGTGAAGCGGCCTGACGTCCGACCGTAGGTCTGTGCGGGGAAACCTTCGCCTCACGCGTGTCCGGCAGCATCCTTACCGCGGCCGGCATGCCGGACCTCGTGACTTACGCGCTCGCCGACTATCGCTACTGTGTCATGGACAATCGGATTCCCTCCCCTTCCATCCCTCACTCCCGACCTCTCTCCCAAAGGGAGAGAGGAAGCTCGAGCCTCCCTTCTCGTTTCCCTCACTCCCGCCTCTCTCCCGAGGGGAGAGAGGGGACTCGAGCCTCCCTTCTCCCCTCGGGAGAAGGGTCGGGGATGAGGGATGGAAGGGTCGGGGATGAGGGACCGGGAGGCCCAGAGCTTGCCCCGGACTTGATCCGGGGGTGGGGATGGGTTTAGTGTGGCAGCCATTCTTAGCATTACCCCACCCCCTAACCTTCCCCCTGAGGGGGAAGGAATGTTTTTATCCGTGAACTTCATGACACAGTAGTACTATGAACAGCTCGCCTATCGGCTCGCCACGGAGCCCCCGTTGCTGCGGGAAATCCGTGCCCGCGTCGCGCACGCGAGAGACGGTTCCCCGCTGTTCGATTCGACAACCTTCACCCGCGACCTGGAGCAGATCTACGTCGGTCTGGCGGCCGCCAGCCGCCGGTAACAGCCCTGGTTTATTATCCGAACAGCTTGGCAAGGATGCCGGCTGAGAATGCCAAATTGAAACCAACCATCCATTTAAGCAACGTTATGTCGGCTTTGACTTCGGCGATTCTCAGGTCAAGATGGTCTCTTGTGATATCAAAGACATTGCTATTCATATCGTCTTTTTCTCTTAATGATCTTAACACAACCCGGTGTCGCCGCCAGGATGATGCAGCGGTTGCATCTGCACCGGTTGCATCTCAGCGCTATACTTCGACCGCAGGATGAGGAACAAACTATGAAAGTGCACTTCGACGAGAAATCTGACGCGCTTTACTTTCGCCTTGACGATTCAAAGATCATTGAATCCGAAGAAGTGAAACCGGGGGTTATTCTCGACTTCAACGCGAAGAAGCAAGTTGTGGGAGTGGAGATCCTGAACGTCAAAAAGCGCGTCCCAGAGGCCAGCCTCAAAGAGATGAAATTCGAGGTAGCCTAGGAGTTTGTCGGACTTGGCCCCGACAAGCTCCTAATGCAAAACCGCCCGCACGAAAAGGAAAGACAAAGCCAGTGAAAACCTCATTTTGAGCCTGATCGCGCACCCATTGGAGGGCATGAGCGGCATGAGGGCGCGCCCCATGCACCACTATTTTCGGTGCGCGCAACAAAGTCACGCCGTCTTAAAAAGCGATTGTCTCTCGCGGCTAGCGTGGTTGCCAGTCGTGTTTTTCGTTCGACCGCCCGCCAGTGTCACGGCGTAAACGTCGTGTTGGGTTCAGCCAATCGGGACCATAGCCGCGCGCTTGCCGTCGCTTCGATCGCCTCCGGTTGTGTCCCCGCGGCATCGATACGGAACAGAATTCCCAGCAGCACGGCGAGAAGGATAACGGTCACGCGAGGCGAACTACTGTTCGCGCGCTTACTCCAAGCATTCGAGAAAAATCCAGCACGGCAGGAGCGCGGCGAGTACCTGGTGTTCTTCCCGGTTGTCATCCGTGACGACCGCCGCGATCCAGCTTCAGTAACTCCTTTACCAACAAAAAAGCAATTACGCCACCATTCGCACACCACAGCGATCGAATTCGCCCGGTTCAGGACGGAAAACTCACGCAAATCTCACGCAGAAAAAACAGAAAGGACTTGAATCGATCAACTCAAGTCCTTGAATGTTTGGCGCGCCCGGCAGGATTTGAACCCACGACCCCCTGGTTCGTAGCCAGAACCTGTAATCTAAGGCGTTGATTTATCGATATCTTTAACCAGCCGACCGTTGCCCATTTTGCATAAGAGCGCTGGACAGCGCTCAACAGCACCGTTGCAAAAGCGTTGCAGGGATTTTTGGCTCGCGTCACTCACCGCGCAAAAAAATCTCGACCGTCGCGGTCGTCCACGTCGCGACACCGGAACCGAAGAAGTCCGCATCCTCTGTCCATACCGGACAATCGAATTGCAGCGCCCCTGCGACCGCCGGCCAGTCGGCCGGATCGCGCTGGCCGATGCGCGCTTTCGCCTCGGCCTCTGCTGCGGTGAGTTCTACCTGCGGGATGATCTGTACTGCTGCCATGATTCCATTCAGCGACTCCTGCCATATCTCCTCCCGGATACTGCGCTTCGACGTCAGTTCAGCAAGGTATTGCATCGCCTCCTCGACATTCGACTCGGCAACGAAGAACGCGGTCGAATCGCAATAGCGCTCGATCAGTTCGCGAACGCGAACCCCCAGCACCGCCCGGACGAGGATGTTGGCATCGATGACGATGCGCTTACTTTGCACGGCGCGCCTTGCGCCAGCGTTTGAAGTCGGCGACCGATTCCTCCTCTGTCACCCCGAGACGGGCGAGCTCGGCCTGCATGCGACGGCCGGCCTCCAGCAGCGCCTCCCGCTCGGCCTGGCCAGGGCGCTTGGGGACGGGAATATAAAATCCGATCGTCTGTCCATGGCGAGTCACCTCGATCGGGACGCTGGACTCCATGTAGGATGCGAGTTTGTCGCGAAGCTCGCGAATGCCGATGCGGACGCCCATGATTGCCTCCTGAAACGATCACAATTGAGTACACAATTGTGATCACAATATCCGATTTACATACCCGCGTCAAGCCTGAGTAGAGGAGAAGGACTTCCACCTCCAAGTAGGTGCGCCCTGCCGGGCGCACGAAAAAAAACGGGCGCCGCAGCGCCCGTTATTGCCGAATCCGGCGAGTGTATTACGTTTAAAACCGGTGCTTGATGAGAAACGCAATCCCGCTCTGGTTGTCGCCCCGAGCGGTCGGGTCAAGGTTAAGGTTACCTACTTCGTATGCGGCGTTGCGGTCGTTATCGGTCTTGTGGTAGCCGAATTTTAGTGACGTACGCTTGGAGAAGGCGTAGCTGTATGCAATCGCCCAATCATTGGCGCCGGTATCCGGGCCTGACGCGGCACCGCCACCGCCAGCCTCACCGATCCCAACGAGACTATTCCCCTTGGAATCGCCGGCATTGGTGTATGACGCTTGCAGGCTATGCGGTCCGGCAATGGCCCAGTTCACACCCACGGTCCAGGTCTTCTTCTTGAGTGTCCTGCCGGGCGCGGTCTCCCACTTCCGATCGAGGTAGGTGCCGCCGAGCTTCACTTTACCCGCGAAGGTGTAGGCCGCGGACAAGCCCCAGCCCTCGTCGTCAAAGTCTGCAACCGCTCCCAAGGCACCGAACTCGTTGTGTTTCTCATAGCCTGCACCGAGCGCCAGCGGGCCCGCGCTGTAGGTCGCGCCCAACGACCAGATGCGCGGCTTGGCATTGGTAGTACCATCGACTGCACCACTGTCCGCAGCCCGGTTGCCTGAAGAGAAGGCGCCGAGCACCTGGAAGCCGTTGAAATTCGGGCTCTCATAGTACGTTAAACCGGCCTCACGCCGTTTCCAACGTTGACGCACATTTCCGTCAGCAGACTGGGTCGCATCCGCACCACCGGAGCCCCCGAAGGCCACGAAGGAGATGCCCAACAAACCGGTTTCTTCCATACCGACCGAGCCCTGATTCAGGGCGCGCTTCATCGGCGTATCCCAGCGGCCGAAGTGCAGATTACCGAAGGCGCCCTTGAAGCCGATCGCGCTGTTGCGGGTGCACCAGCCCTCTTGGTCCATGGCGCGCACGTCGGCCGAGGTTTCGCACTGGAACCACGCCGACAGACCGCCGCCGAGTTTCTCTTCGCCTCTGAAGCCGATCGCGCTGCCGCCCGGAGTATCCGCGTAGTCTACATTCGGTCGGTTCCGGCCTTGGTCGCCAATCCCGTATTCATAGGTAATCGTTCCGTAAATCTGCACCGTGCTGGTTTGCGCCAGCGCCACGGCCGGGGCGCCGAGCGCGCCTGCTACCGCAATGGCAATCAGTTTCTTTTGCATCTGCATATCTCCTATATGTTTTTTGATCCCGACGCCCCAGCATTGCTTCCAGGACGCAACGCTCCCCAAGAAATGGAGGTTACGTGAAGTATGCCAAGTGCTCGCGGGATGACTCAACAAAAATATGACTCTTCGGAAAAAATAGGGCTATTGCTGTTGCACCGATGCAACAGCCGGCTTTGGCAGGCTGTCGGGGTTAGACGTCCGATACGCTGCTAAGGAGTTTGTCCGACCCAAGTCCGACAAACTCCTGGCGCGGCAGCGCGCGCCCTCCCCGCAGACTGTTGCACCGGAATGCGGCGTCCCGGGATGCGCCGGGAGGTGCAGATTCGGCTATAAAACAGCATACTATTCAGTCTGTTATAGTGCCATCGCATCCTGCGGCACTCCGGAATTAAGCTACCCCAGTACGTAAGGCAATGATGGATATTCATTGAATATATATTGACTACCCTTAGGATACCGTTTAGACTGCCGGATCGTAGCAAGAACAGGAGTAATGACCATGACCAAAGAAGTGCAAATGTCAATCAAGATGGAGCCGGAATTGCGCGATCAATTCATGTCGGTTGCCGCAGCCACTCACACCCCGGCCGCGCATATCGTGCGGCAGTTGATGCGCAACTTTATCGCGCGGCACGAAACGCCGAACGCGACCACTATTGCGGCGATGCAGGCCGCCGACAGGGGCGAAGGAACGCGGTTTGAATCGACCGACGCCTTGTTCAAGGATCTGGGAATCTGACGTGCGGAATCCGGTACCGGGCGGACAGTTCAAACGCGATGTGAAGTTGAACGCGAAGCGCGGCAAGGATATGTCCAAACTGCGTAAACTGGTGCTGTTGCTCATCGAAGGTAAGCCGTTGCCGGCGGAGTACAAAGATCACCCACTAAAAGGCGAATGGAAACACCATCGGGACAGTCACATGGAACCGGATTGGTTGCTGATCTACAAGATTGACGGCGACGATCTGCACCTTGTCCGTTACAGGAACCCACGCGGATATTTTCGGAACTTGAGGTGGTCAACAAGTTGATAGAGCAGGGGTTGCGGCAGCATCGTGCCGATCGCCTGGCAGAAGCAAAAAACCGTTACGAACAGGTGCTTGCCTTGGTGCCGCAGAATCCGGACGCGCGGCGCGTTCCCGGGTTAACCTGGATTATTCACATCCAATCCATCGAGCAAGACAGACTGTGTGGGAGCAGGCTTGTGGGAGGGGGCTTGCCCCCGATAATCGCCAGCCTGCCTGTGCGATGCCTGCCTGAGCGAGTACCTGTCTGCGTGCGTGCACGCACAGGCAGACGCTCGCAGTCAGGCACGCAGACAGGCAAGCGGGCTCCCACAACGGTAAACTTTCATCTGCTTATTGATCATTTCGAAACCGGATGACAAATCCGGATTCGCTCGACGCTCCCCTCGCCCCTCGGGAGAGCAACCGTGTTAGTTCCCGATGGTTTTGAGGTTAGGGTTCCAATTAGCATTGTTCTTCGTCATGGTGTTCAAGATTATGAGCATCTTTCGCATGCAGGCGACCATTGCGACTTTATGTGGCTTGCCACGCGCGGTGAGCCGCTCATAAAGGATGCGAATGACCGGATTGCAACGCTTTGCCGTCAGGGCAGCCATATACAGGGCCTCACGAACCTGCGCACGTCCGCCCCAGATCCGGCGCTGGCCTTTGAATTTGCCGCTGTCGCGATTGAAGGGAGCCACGCCAACCAACGCACAGATCTTTTGGCGATTGAGCTGGCCGAGCTCCGGCAAGCACGCCATTAACATCCGTGAATTGATCGGGCCAATGCCGGGCATGCTGCGGAATAGATCGTCCTTCGTTTTCCACGCCGGTGATGAACGCAACTTGGCCGTGAGATCGATGTCGCACTTACGAATCGCCTCATTCAGCCAGGCGATGTGGTCCTTAATCTGCGGCCGCAGCGCCGAAGACGCTTGCGCCACGCGATTAAGTTCTTGCGTGCGCATGCCCACCAATTGGCTACGCCGTGCAAGCAGGCCCTGCAGCGCTTTGGTGTCCTCGTCAGGCAACTGGCTGACTTGCGGGTCGATTGCGACACCAAACTCGGCAATCACCACGGCATCAATACGATCGGTCTTCGCCAGGCGGCCCTTAGCCTTCGCAAAGTCGCGTACTTGGCGTGGATTAACTACGGCCACGCGAAACAGCGCACCAGCAAGCGCCGTCGCCGCACCCGTCTCGTATCCGCCAGAGGCCTCTAACACCACGAGATCAGGTTTCACCTCACGCAACCACGTGATTAGCTGTGCGATGCCAGCATCGTCATTACCAACCTGCAGCGATGACTTAACCGGCACCGCCGCACAATCCAGCGTTGCTTTCGAAACATCGATTCCAACGACTTTGCGATTTCCCGTCATGATGAACTCCTCGTTCCCCGGCCTTGCAAATAATTCGAGCTCAAAACATCTTGGCTCAAGCAACCGTTCGGGTTTAGAAGAAAGCGGTCCAAGCGATCTAAGCTCTCCCACGGTCTTGCAGCACCCAGGGGTAAGACGATCTGCTTGGACCATCCGGTAAAACACCATGACAATACCTTATCCTTTGACATACAAGGGGTTGGGGGTGAGGGATCGAGCGACGTAACGAAGTTATGTAAAGCTCGATAGGAAACGTCTTGGCGAAAAAACCTCCCCCCCGCGAATGCCAGCCGTGCACGGCCTGCTGCGACGGCTGGCTGCAGATCCGCGTCAACGGCGTTCCCGTTTATCCCGGGCGCCCGTGTCCGCACAGCACGGGTTCGGGTTGCAATGACTACGAGCATCGCCCCGTCGATCCCTGCGTGCATTTCATTTGCGGCTGGCGGATGAACAACAGCCCGCTGCCGGACTGGATGAAGCCCAACAATTCAAAAGTGATCGTGCTGTTCAGCCAGCACACCTGGCGCGGATTGCCGGTGGATGTCGCCGTTCCGGTCGGGAAAAGAATCCCGCCGCGGGCGCTCAAATGGCTTCAGCAGTTCGCCGAAAATCACAACCGCATGCTCCTGTACTCGGAGCAGATCGTGGAAAACGGGGTTTACACGAAACAGCAGGCGGTCTCCGCCTTCGGCCCGCCTGAATTTCAGCAGGAGATGGCGGAACGGACTGAAAAGGGCGAGAAGCTTTTTTGAATCGGCTTCAGAACCAATCGTGGTAACATTCTTACCACGTTTTACTTGGGGCATCCAAGATGGGCGAAACTTCGACGATGTCGAGCAAGGGACAGGTGGTCGTTCCGAAGCGGGTGCGTGAAGCGCTACAGGCCAGCAGCGGCGCGCGCATCGGCTTTGAACTCAAAGGCAACAAGGCGGTGATGTTCGTCGTGCGCAAGAAGACCGCGAAGCCAGGGGACGGCTACGGTCTGCTCAAAGACAAGGGCAGGAAGGTGGCGCTGGAGGACTGGGACACCGCGCTCGGAGTGGCGCTGAGGCGCGAACATGCGCGCCGTTGATACCAACTAGATTTCGCCGACGCGCTGCACCTCGCCGCCAGCCACGGCTGCGAGGATCTGGTCACCTTTGACGGACGCCGGTTCAGCCGCCGCGCCAAACGCCTGGCGTTGAAGCCGCCGGTCACCGTTCCGGCAGCCTGACTTCCGAATCCTTGGACTTAGGCTCGGAAGCCGTAAAGCTGCGCCGGGTTGTCCGCAAGAATGCGGTTGCGCGTTGATTCAACCGGCGCCCAGTCAAGCATGAGATCGAGCAGCGCCGCGCGACCGGCCCAAAACAGAGCGTGATCAGCGGACGGGGATTAGCCGACCCTAGGCGGGAAGTTGTTCTCATCCTAGCAAGTGCCCCGGATAAAGGGACGTACACCGGACATCGACTCATCCAACGTGCCCGATACCAGACGCTCACATCAGCTGCCCGGAATGCGGCCGGCCTATCGTCTGCCGACCTCTTGGCGAGGCTCGCCAAGAAACCGGCTAGACCGTGTGATCGTGCGACGCGCGGTGCTGCTGCGGAAGGAAACGCATGGTTACGCGCCGTCGAATTGCGATCGCGCCTTGGGGCGGGGGCGACATCTCCATCCCTGACGGCGCAGGATTTGAACCTCCGACCGCCTGGACCCCATGGAGGCTGCTCAAATTCTTTTATGTCATTAATTTAATGTGGTTTTCTCTCGATCGTGACGGAATATGCACAGGAAGACGCCCCAGAAGCACCCTAGATTGTGACGGGAAACCGCCCAGATTCTTAGGCACGCTCCCCGCCGCGATCATTTACCAGCTCGTCACCGACACGTATCGCGGGCCAAATAAGCAATTCGCCACCCACAGGCAATACAGTAAAGTATCAATTTGTTTGGCATAGAAAATCGATCAGCTCGTCCATGCCCAATCAAAATCGACCGAAAAAAAATGAGGTGACGCTCGTTGTCGCAGAAACCTTGCAGAAGGCCATGGCGTGTCACCAAGCCGGCGATTTGGCGAATGCAGAGCATGGCTACCGGGCGATTCTCAGCACGCAGCCCGATTCCGTCGATGCGCTTCATTACCTCGGGCTGCTGGAAGCGCAGCGCGAACGTTACGTGGAAGCGCTTTCCCTGTTCGATCAGGCCCTCGATATCAAGCCGCAGTCGGTCGATGCGCTGGTGAATCGTGGCAACGTGCTGAGCGCGCTCGGTCGTCCTCGCGATGCGCTCGCCAGTTATGAGCGCGCGCTCGCCCTCGACCGCGATTCGGCGATGGCGCATTTCAATCGCGGCAACATATTTCGGGAACTGAACTGCTACGAAGAGGCGCTCGCCAGTTATGACATGGCGCTGGCAATCATGCCGGAAAATGTCGCTGTATTGTTCAATCGCAGCGATGTCTTGCAAAGACTTATGCGCTACGAAGAGGCGCTGGCTAGTTACGATCGATGCCTTATATTCGCGCCGGAAATTCCCGGAGCAATGTACAACCGCGGTGTGATCCTGCAACAACTGGGAAAGCACGAACAGGCGCTGGCGAGCTACGACAAGGCGCTGGAACTGGAACCGAACGACGCCGATGCGCTCAACAACCGCGGTAACGCACTGTTCGATCTGCATCGTTTCGACCAAGCGCTGGCGAGCTACGAACGCGCGCTCGCGGTCAAGCCCGACTTCGCGGAGGCACTGAACAATCGCGGAAATACTTTACGGGAATTGAACCGGCCAGAAGAGGCGCTGGCTAGTTGCAACCAAGCGCTCGCAATCAAGCCGGGGTTTGCCGAGGCGCATAACAACCTGGGCAACGTGCTACAGAATCTGGGGAGGCTGGATGAGGCGATCGCCAGTTTCCGCAGGGCATTGGCTCTAGAGCCAGCGTTTGCCGAGGCGCATAACAACTTGGGCAACGTCCTCCGGAACCAAGGCCGGCTCGCTGAGGCGGTAGCAAGTTATCGGCGGGCGGTGGAGCTCATGCCGACCTCTGTCGATGCCAATATCAATCTGTCGGTGGCGCTACATCACTTGGTGCCGCCGTGGCATGTGCCGATGATGAACGATACCCGCCGCAACGAAGCCTATGTCGAAGCGCTGGCAGCGGCCGTTACGGAAGAAACCACTGTTCTCGAGATCGGCACGGGATCCGGTCTGCTGGCCATGATTGCCGCCCGGCTCGGGGCGCGTCAAGTGGTGACTTGCGAGGCAGTATCATTGATCGCGGCAACCGCTCGCGACATCGTTGCAGCCAATGGCTGGGAGTCGTCGGTCAGCGTCATCTCCAAAATGTCCAAGGACGTCGTCATTGGCGTCGACCTGCACCAGCGTGCCAATCTGCTGGTATCGGAAATCCTTTCCAGCGAATTGTTGGGGGAAGGCGTCTTGGCCAGCATTGAAGACGCGAAGAGGCGGCTCCTGGAGCCCAATGCCAAAATCATACCTGCGACGGGTAGTGTCGTATTTGTGCTTCTCGGGGGTGAAGCAATAAAGAAAAACATGATGGTTGATGAGGTCCTGGGGTTCAACTTGAGCGGGTTCAATGCTATCGCTTCACGGAAGCGATATATCCACCGCCATGATCTCGATATCGGTTTATTGACGGATACGACTGAAGCGTTCGTATTTGATTTTGTCCGACGCGATTATTTTCCGGCCGAACGCAAAACGTTGCGCATACCGATAACGGTTTCCGGATGTTGTTATGGCGTAGCACAGTGGATACGTTTAAGGCTGGACGATAACGTCACATTTGAAAACCATCCCTCGACAAAGACGCCCGCGTCTTCGTGGCAGACATGCTTTTACCGCTTCCCCACTCCAATTCATGTCCATCCCGGTCAAACAGCGATAGTCTGCGCTGCACACAACCGGTCAGCCGTATGGTTTTTTTGGGAAGGGTTAGAGGGGTAAGGCATTTCTTCAGAATTCGAATGCCCCTGGCCGCGGTTTCCTTAAACTTCCATGTTGTCCGCATGCATGCGCCCGGCCCGCTTTGCAAGCGATTTCGGTTTCAGACAAGAACTTTCGCTTTTGGCCTATTCTGTTGAAAAACTCGCCGATCGCCCCGGCTCTACGTCATGCCGTTCGCGATACCAGGAAATTCCACGTCCAGGCGACGCAGGAACTTCAGAAACTCCTGGTTGCGATGGCGGGCGTAGCACTGACCAATGACTTTGCCTTGCAGCAGTTCCAGCGCGGCGAACAGGCACGTCGTGCCGTTGCGCTTGTAGTCGTGAGTCATGGTGCCCAGCCGCCCCTTCTTCAGAGGCAATCCGGGCTGGGTGCGATCCAGTGCCTGGATCTGGGTTTTTTCGTCTACGCACAGCACGATCGCCTGCTCGGGCGGATTCAGGCGGCGATACACAGCGGTGGCGTAGGGGTTACCTTGGCCGGTGAGATACCACGCAAGCGCGATTGACGCATCCAGAACAAACGCCATTACCAACGCACTTCGCGCAACAGATCGCGGATAGTGCGCTTAGGTTTGGCCACAGGCGCGCACATGGCTTTTAGCCATCTGGCCGCGGCCCGTTTGCGCGCTTGGGTGCTGATCGTGGGCGCAGGCCGCACCAGCGCCACGCCGGGCGCGACGAGTAACGAACTAATTTTTTGCGGAGCGTTCATATCCGGTCTTTCGCGATGGCTAACATTAAAATGATGGATACAGTCCGTCCGACAGGCTTGTCCAATATAGCCGGTAACGAACTGACTGTCAGCGACATCGCGCTCGGCAACGCGATTAACCGCTGGTTCGCGCTTAAGACCGGGCGTCCGGAACTGCCCAACTTGCGCGCCTGGTACGAGCGGCTCTGCGAGCGCCCCGCCTACCGCAAGGTCATCATGGGCCAACGAGAAAAACTGCCGATACACACGGATGCACGCCGATCAAGACCACGAGCGTGAACGGTGATGAGTAATCGGGCAAAGCCAGTAGGCTACTCGGTGTGGCAGTCGCGAAGGCGCTTCCGACCTACTCCAGCACCGCAGCAAGCGGCGCCGCCCACAGCCGATCGGCGAGCTTGACGATTTCGGTCCCGCCGTAGGCGAGGAATGCGGCGCGGCAACGCGGGGTCTGGGCGAGGAACGCACGCAGGCCGGCGAGGTCGCGATCGTCCCACCGTGCGGCCGCCTTGATCTCGACCGCAAGGCAGTCACGCCCCGATTCGATCACGAAATCCACCTCGTGACGGCCTTGAACGTGCCAGTAGCCTAGCCTGGCCTCGGGCCAGTCGGAGTCCAGAATTGCGGCGAGGTTCTGTGCGACGTAGGTTTCGAGGAGTGCACCGGACATGGGATCGCCCGTCTTCAGGCGCGACTCGTCGAGGCCCGCGAGGTGGGTCGCGAGCCCGGAGTCGGCGATGTAGAGTTTGGGCGACTTGATCAACCGGCTCGCGCGATTCGCAAGAAAAGGAGCGAGCCGCCGCACCACGAAGGACGCCTCGAGCAGGCTGAGATAGCGCGCCGTCGTCGCTGCGTTCATCTTGGCGTCCCGGCCGAGGTCGCTCACACTGAGGATCTGCGCCGTCCGCAGCGCGGCGAGCACGAGCAGGTTACGAAAGGGCACCAGGTCGCCGATGCGGGCGAGTTCGCGCACGTCGCGCTCGAGGTACGTCTGCTCGTAGCCCTTCAACCATAGCGCCGGGTGCCGGGTTTCGGCGAGGCATACCGGCGGCAGCCCTCCCTCGACGATCGCTCGCGGCTTGATGCCACCCGTCGCGAACCGCCGCGGCGGTTCCCCGGCATCGAACGCGCGCCGGACGAACGGCGACGCCGCGAGCCGCCCTTCGATCTCGCGCCTGGTGAACGGATGCAGGGTCAGATAAAGCGCCCGGCCCGCGAGGCTTTCGGTAATCCCCTTGAGCAGCGCGAAATTGGCGGAGCCCGAGAGCAGAAACCGGCCCGGCCGCCGCGCACGGTCCACTTCCCGCTTGATGGCGACGAGCAGATCGGGGCATTTCTGCGCCTCGTCCACGGTGAGCGGGGACTCCGAGCGCACGAACGCCTGCGGGTCGGAGCGTGCGGCGGCGAGCTGCGCCGGGTCGTCCAGCGTCAGATAACGGCGGCCGGCCAGGCCCTTCTCGTGCTGCAGGAAAGTGCTCTTGCCGGACTGGCGCAGCCCGGTCACGACGACGACCGGCATCTCGGCCAGCGCGGCGCGCACCAGGCGGCCAAGCGCTCTGGGACGGTATGCTGTCATAATGCCATTCTTCATAGGGGCATTATGCCACAACGCGGTGCCCGCCAGTGCCGTTGCTAAATCGCAACCTTCCACCGGCAATCACCGGCCGCGACGAACGCCTGGCGTTGAAGCCGCCGGTCACCGTTCCGGCAGCCTGACTTCCGAATCCTTGGACTTAGGCTCGGAAGCCGTAAAGCTGCGCCGGGTTGTCCAGCGTCAGATAACGGCGGCCGGCCAGGCCCTTCTCGTGCTGCAGGAAAGTGCTCTTGCCGGACTGGCGCAGCCCGGTCACGACGACGACCGGCATCTCGGCCAGCGCGGCGCGCACCAGGCGGCCAAGCGCTCTGGGACGGTATGCTGTCATAATGCCATTCTTCATAGGGGCATTATGCCACAACGCGGTGCCCGCCAGTGCCGTTGCTAAATCGCAACCTTCCACCGGCAATCACCGGCCGCGACGAACGCCTGGCGTTGAAGCCGCCGGTCACCGTTCCGGCAGCCTGACTTCCGAATCCTTGGACTTAGGCTCGGAAGCCGTAAAGCTGCGCCGGGTTGTCCGCAAGAATGCCGGTTGCGCATTGATTCAACCGGCGCCCAGTCAAGCATGAGATCGAGCAGCGCCGCACGACCGGCCCAAAACAGAGCGTGATCAGCGGACGGTGATTAGCCGGCTGGGAACACAAAGTCCGCTCACCGCTCACCTCTCAGATGCCCAGTGCTTTCATCTGCTTCTCGGGATAGCGCGTGCCGGCGGTGACGCCGAGGGGAAATGCCTGCCTGAGCTTCGCGATGTCGTCGGCGCTGAGCTTCACGTCCAGCGCGGCGCAATTCTGTTCCAGGTACTGGCGGCGCTTGGTGCCGGGAATCGGCACGATATCCACGCCCTGCGCCAGCAGCCACGCGATCGCGATCTGCGCCGGAGTGCATTTCTTCGCCGCAGCGATATCCTCGATCGGTTTCAGCAGTTCGGCGTTGCGCTTGATATTCTCGGGGTCGAAGCGCGGATGATCGCGCCGGCGGTCCTTCGGCAGCAGCGCATCGAGCGTCTTGATGGTCGCGGTCAGGAAACCGCGTCCGAGCGGCGCATAAGCCATGTAGCCGATGCCGTGTTCGCGGCAAGCCGGCAGCACATCCTTCTCGACGTCGCGGCTCCACAACGAATACTCGGTTTCGACCGCCACGATGGGATGCACTTCGTGCGCACGGCGTATCGTATCCGGCCCCGCTTCCGACAGCGCCAGATAACGCACCTTGCCCTGTTCGACGAGCCGCTTCATGGCACCCACCGTCTCCTCGATCGGCACCTTCGGATCGACGCGGTGCAGGCCGTAGATGTCGATCATGTCGACGCCGAGCCGCTTGAGGCTCCTGTTGCACGCCAGCGGCACATAACCGGGGTGACCGCCGGAGAGTCCCTCGGGCACGCCGCCGCCCAGAGACACGTTGCCGAACTTGGTGGCGATCAGCACCTTGTCGCGCCTGCCTTTGATCGCCTTGGCGACCAGCTCCTCGTTGACGCCGCTGCCGTAGGCATCGGAAGTCACCAGCAGATCGACGCCAAGATCGACCGCCCGATGGATGGTCGCGATCGATTCCTCGTCGTTGGGCTCGCCGTAGCTGATCGACATGCCCATGCATCCGAGTCCGACTGCCGAAACTTCAGGTCCGTTCCTGCCGAGCTTGCGTTTTTGCATCCGCTTCTCCCTAACATTCGAGTGGATAGATTTCGTGGCAAAAAAACCTCACACCGCCAAGGCGCCAAGACGCCAAGGAGAGTTCAAAGCAAATCAACAGCCGAAACGTTAAGAAAAGCCAAAGCTATCCGGCCCGCGTGGAAAGCACCACGCGCTTGACCCCGTCCCTCAGTAGGCCTTCGTGGAAGTTTATCAGCAAGCCGAGGCGGCATCCCGTAGCCTTCAGGTAGGAAAGCACTTGAGCCTGATGAACCGGCAGCAGTTTTTCGACCGCCTTGAGCTCAACGATCAGCGAACATTCGATGACAAAGTCCGTTCTGCCTTCGCCGATCTGGCGTCCCTTGTATGACACGCCGATCATTTTCTGGCGCTCAAACGGTATACCGCGCAACTCCAATTCCATTGCAAGCGCTTCCTCATAAACACTCTCGAGAAAGCCCGGACCGAGGATCCGATGAACCTCCAACGCCGCACCAATTACGGCGCTCGCAGTCGCGTCAAGCTTTCGCGAAGGCTCCAACATCAACCTCTCCCTGTTTACCGTGCTAACGAACCACTCAGAGAGGCGGTTGACTCAAATTCGAGTCGTGGATTTCTCCCGGGACGTTCTTTATGTCATTTTTCCTTGGCGTCTTGGCGTCTTGGCGGTTCCATCGCCTTTTCCACATTTGCCCTTGCCCTGATATTCTTGGCGGTCTTCCTATTCCCGATTCACCGTTCACCTTACCTGGCATAGGTGATCGTCAGATCACCGACACCATCGACATGCCCTTCGAGCTTGTCGCCGCGCTGCACCGGGCCCACGCCCGCCGGCGTGCCCGACATGATGAGATCCCCCGGGCGCAGCGTGACGAGCCGGGAGAGATAAGCGATCGTCTCCGGTACGTTCCAGATCATCTCGGCAAGATCGCCCTTTTGCTTCACCGCGCCGTTGACCTTGAGCCAGATCGCCCCTTTGGCCGGATGCCCCGCCATGGACACCGGTTTTAGCAGCGTGCACGGGGCGGAGTTGTCGAACGCCTTGCCCATCTCCCACGGCCGGCCCATTTTTTTGGCCTCGCCCTGGATGTCGCGCCGCGTCATGTCGAGCCCCACGCCGTAACCGAAAATGCGATCGAGGGCTTTGTCTTCCGGAATGTCGGCTCCGCCCTTGCCGATCGCCACCACCATCTCGATCTCGTGATGGAGATCCTGCGTCGCCCGGGGGAAGGGAATGGTCGCGCCGTTCTGCACGACGGCGTCGGCGGGTTTCATGAAGAAAAAGGGTGGTTCGCGGTCCGGATCGTGTCCCATCTCGCGCGCGTGCTCGGCGTAGTTGCGGCCCACGCAGTAGATGCGGCCGACCGGAAAAACCTTGTTGCTCTCGGCAACCGGCAGCACCGGCGTCGCGGGAAAATCAATGGCGTAGTTCATCGGCGGTTTCCTGGATGTGAGGTCTTTCTGATTGCAAGTCGGGGATGGTTCGGTTTGAGGCGCCTTGTTGCCGGGAAAGCCGCAGCCGGCGTGGAACCAGAAGGAGCGAATTATCGGGGAAGGGGCGGCGGGGCGTCAATTTTCGCTGCTCGCTCCCCCGTTTTCCCGGTGTATACTCGCCGCTCAATCGACCATCGGCGCCATAGGGAGAGATATGAAAATCAAGTCGATCAAGGCCACCATCCACCAGGTTCACGCCCGGGTGCCGCTGCTCAAACACCCGCTCCAGCGCAAGATCGTGTTTTGCGAGGTCGAAACCGACGACGGACATAAAGGCTGCGGACTCACCGGCGGCGCGTACCTGCCGCTCGCAATCACCACCGCGCTCAACAAGGAGTTCCTGCAGGTGGTCAAGGACATGGACCCGCGCGACACGGAAGCGATCCACGAAAAAGTGTGGTGGAAAATGAATCAGCGCTCGATGACCGGCGTGATCTCGAGCGCGCTTTCCTGCGTCGACATCGCGTGCTGGGACATTCACGGCAAGGTGACCGGCCGCACCGTGGCGCAACTTCTGGGCGGCGCTCGCGATTGGGCGCCCACCTACTGCACCTTCGGTTTTCCCGAATACGACCGCGAACAACTGGTGCAGGCCGCGAAAGACCGCCTGGCGGAGGGGCACCGGCGGCTGAAACTGGTGGTCGCCGTGGACAAGGGCGGCTGGATGGAGGACGCGAGGCGCGTCAGGCTGGTGCGCGACGCGGTCGGCCCCGACATCGAGATCATGATCGACGCCAACTACAAATTCCAGCCGGTGGAAGCAAAGCTGCTGTGCCGCGAAATCGAGGACTGCAACCTCACCTGGTTCGAGGAGCCGCTCTACGCCAACGACGCACGGGCGATGGCGGATCTGCGCCGCTCGACGCGCATCCCGCTCGCGGCGGGCCAGATGGAAGGCCACCGCTGGCGCCTGCGCGAACTGATCGACCGCCAGGCGGTGGACATCATTCAGCCCAACTGCTGTTACAACGGCGGCTACACGGAGACGCAGAAAGTCGCCCACATGGCGCAGATGTACAACCTGCCGATTGCCAACGGCGGCGGCTGGCCGCTGTTCAACATGCACTCGATGGCGGGGCTGATGAACGGCTGGCGCGTCGAATTCCACCTCGACATGCAGGACATAGGCGAA
>MERI01000079.1 GCA_001772005.1 Betaproteobacteria bacterium RIFCSPLOWO2_12_FULL_62_58
CAAGTATCTCGCCTGGGCCTTCATCGAGGCGGCGAACTTCGCCCGGCGCTACTGCCCCGAGGCGAAACGCTTCTACGAACGCAAGAAGGCCAGAACCAATAACATCGTGGCCACCAAGGCGCTCGCGCACAAACTCGCGCGTGCCTGCTACCACATGCTCAAGGAGGGGAAAGCCTTCGACGTGAAGCGCTGCTTCGCCTAGCCCAGAGTTCATGGCGAAGTGCGTCAAGCCAGGATAAACGCTGGAGCCACAGCCAAGGTATCTGAATGGATGACGCGCTTTGCCGCCCAAGTTCATCGTATCCGCATCGCCTGCGGCCGCGAGCCAGACAAACGCTGGCGCCAACTCATCGGCAGCCACTGCTCTGTGAGCTACATATTGGACGCGGCGCGGTACCAACGTTCTTCTGGGGTGGCACAGCCACCAGGGCGGAGGCTCGAGTAGCACGCCTCACGCTTGAACCCGATGGGTGCATGGCGCGATTCGGTTCGCAGTCTAAACAAGCGAAGAACCGGGCGCGATAACGGACGATGAGCCAGTGAAAACATCGTGTAAGATCACGAGAGCTTAGTTCGCACTCTTGACACAGGCCAGCTAATGGGTGCGTTTATCTGCGGCTTAATTGTTCTGGTTTTCTTGGCGTCCTTGGCGGCTTGGCGGTGAAGCGTTGACATGAGCACTTGGCGGCCGCAGTGCGAGGTCGAGATCGTCGCCGGCACGCCGCCGGGCGGCGGTCTGGATCGGACAGCACGCGCCCTGGTCAGGGTCATCGAATCGCAGCGTCTGCTCGATGTCCCGGTCAAGGTCACCAACATTCCCGGCGCGGGCGGGCGCAACGCATGGGCCTGCATCGACCGCCATCCGGGCGACCCGCACATGCTGTCGATCGGCTCGCCCAACCTGACTACCGACCATCTGGTCGGCATTGCCGGGTTCGATTACAACGCATTCACGCCGCTTGCCATCCTGTATATGGAGTACATCGCGTTCGTCGTGCGCGCCGACTCGCCGATCAAGAACGGCGCTGATCTTCTCCAGCGGCTCGGCGCCGACACAGGCTCTTTCACAGTCGCGCTTGCGACTGCAATCGGAAACGCAAACCACATCGCACTGGCGAAGGTCATCCGGCATGCGGGCGGCGACGTGAAAGCGCCCAAGATTCGGGTGTTCGATTCCGCGCTTGACGCCGTCGCCGACGTCGTCGCCGGAAATGCGGATGCCGGCGCGATCAGCGCTGCGAGCGCCGTCAAGGAGCTTGCCGCAGGCACGGTACGTGCGCTCGCGGTTTCCGCCTCGGAGCGTCTGCGCGGCCCCTATGAACAGGTTCCCACGTGGACCGAACAAATGGTCGATTGCGTGATTGGCGCGTGGCGCGGCGTTGGCGGCGCGCGAGGGCTCACGTCAGCGCAGATTGCGTTCTGGGAAAATGCATTCGCATCGGCGACCGCGTCCGAAGAATGGAACGCCGAGCTCGCCCGTCATTACTGGACCCCCATGTATCTCGATGGCGCATCCCTGCGCGAGCACCTCCAGCGCGAACGAACGGATATGCAAGTCATCCTCGGCGACTTGGGCCTGCTCGATCCGGGCGTGAACGAGTGAACGGGTGAACGAGTGAGCCCCCTCACCCTAACCCGGCCCCCTCGCCTGCTGCGCAGGCTCTCCTCCGGTGACGGGGGAGAGGGGTTTTACCCGTTCACCCGTTCACAATCTCCGCATTGTGCTATGCTTATCGCCCCCCGCCCGCTGCGAATTGTCACCCGGCGGGCGCATTACGATGCGGAGTTCAGATGAGAATGGAAGTGCACGTTCACGGCACTGCATTCCTGTGCAAGGGGGTGCGGCTGTCCCAAGTCGAGCAGGCGCTGCGCCCGTGGCTCGAATATCTCGACGTGGACACGATCGCCGAAGCCGCGAGCCTCGAACGCGAGGAGCCGGGCATCGGGTTCGACACACGCGAGCGCGCCCTTAACATGTGCTGGACGGGGGAGGTGGGCCGCAGCTTTCACAGCCGGCTTACCGAAGCTTTCCACAATCTCGGTCAGTTGACCGAGTACGCCTCCGAACTCGAAGTCACCTACTATCCCGAGCACGGCGACGACGAGTTCTACCAGATGTTCGTCGGCCCGACGCCCGAGGCCATCCACGAATTCCGCCGCCAGTGCGTGATCGAGGATGTATCGAGCATGCTGTTGCGCCATCTTGGCAAGCAGGACGTTGATCAGGTGGCGGCACTCCTCAACCAGTTGTTCGACACCGACCTCGCAGCCAAGCGGGTGACCGGCGAGCCCAGCACGTCATCAACGGTGGTCCCGCTGCACCCGCGCAATAAGCACCTGCATTGAGGTCGGTGATTCGTGACTGATGAAGCGTGACTGGTACGGCGTGACGGAAAAGGCGTAACGACGAAGGTGTAACGGATCAGGCGTAAGCAACAGAAGTTTGCGCCTCACTGGTCACGCTTCTTCAGTCACGAAGTTTCAGTCACGCCTCATCAGTCACGATCTACCGGTCACGCTCCTGCTACTAGCGGCAGGCTTATCGCCTTGCGGGTCCGCAGCGATTCCTCGATCGCCATCGTCACTTCGACCACCTTGCGAGCGTCCGCCGGTGTGGCCAACACGCACGGCCGTCCGGTCGACAGATGATCGAGCCACGCCCGGCTCTCGGTCGCGACCGGCCCCCAGAACTCGCCGAGCGCCCAGTCGCCCGGCGTGCCGCTGCCGAGGAACACCATGTTGACGCTGTGATCCGGAATATAGACGTGATCCGCCCCGCGCTCGCTGTACATGAGCTGGTCGGTGTGATCGTCATCGAGGATCATCACGCCTTCGCTGCCGAGAATTTCGACTCGTGCTGCATGCCCCAGCGAAGGGTATTGCGGCGGCAGCGCATAACTCACGCCTAAGCTCGCGACCGCGCCGTCGGCGTAAGTCAGTATCACCCATGCCACGTCGAACGCATTGTAGCCGCTCGCCTGGATGACGCCGCGCTGCCCGCGCGCCACGACCTCGACCACGTCATTGCCAGCCAGCAACCAGTTCACGAGGTCGATGTAGTAGGTCAGGCCGGAGACCGGATTGCTTTCGGCGGGCATGCGCTTGAGGGTCTGCATCGCCTGGGAACGCGAGTTGTAGACGCGCGCCGCCGCCCCGGTGATGCGGCCCAGCCGCCCCTGGATGATCTGCTCCTTGGCGAGCAGATAGCGTTTCTTGAAGCGCCGGCTGTAGCCGACGTGGAGACGGCCCTTGCGCTCGCCCACGGCAGCGATGATGCGGTCCGCTTCCTTGAGATCGACCGCGAGCGGTTTTTCGACCAGCACCGGCTTGCCGAGGTCGAGCGCTTGCAGCACCGCCGTCGTATGCTCGAGCTCGATCGTGGACACGATGACCGCATTCACTTCGGGGCGGGACATCGCATCGAGGTTGTCGCCCGAATGGAACTGGGCGCCGACCCTTAGCGCAAGGGCTTGCGCGCGCGCGGGATCGCGGTCCGATACCGCGAGAAAGCGCACCGCCGGGTGGGCGGCCGCCATCAGCGCGCGCAGCGTGCCGATGCGCCCCGATCCGATGACCGCGATGCCGAGCTGTTGGCGTTGCATGATTCGCCCTCACGTTTTCTTCAACGCCTCCGGATTGAGCACGTTGATCGGCTTGCCGGCGGCAAACGCCAGGATCTGGTCGACCGCGGTGCCGAAATAGGCTTCGTAGGTGCGCTGCTCGACGTAGCCGAGATGCGGCGTGCAGATGACGTTGTCCATCTTGATGAGCGGGTGGCTCGCCCCCAGCACCGGTTCTTCTTCATAGACGTCGACCGCGGCGAAACCCGGACGGCCTTTCTTCAGCGCCTCGACCAGCGCGCCGGCCGCGATGATCGGCGCGCGGCTGGTGTTAACGAAGAGTGCGGTCGGCTTCATGCGCGCGAGATCGGCCGCGGTCACGATGCCGCGCGTCTCCTTGTTGAGCGGCAGATGGATGCACAGCACGTCCGCGCTCTCAAAGAACGCCTCGCGGCTTGCCGCCACTTCGAATCCCGCCTCGCGGGCGCGCGCGGTCGAGCCTTCGCGGCCCCAGCACACGACATTCATGCCGAATGCCTTTCCAACTTTCGCGACGAGGCTGCCGATCTTGCCGAAAGCGTAGATGCCGAGCGTCTTGCCGCTCACGCCGGTGCCGACCGTGGATTGCCATTGGCCCTGCTTGAGCCGCTCCACTTCGTGCGGGATATGGCGCAGCGCCGAAAGGATCAAGCCCCACGTCAGCTCCGCGGTCGGACTGGGATTGCCGGCGCCGCCGGCGGAAACCACCACGCCCTTTTCAGTACACGCCACGACATCGATATGGCCAGCATTGCGGCCGGTCTGACTGATGAGCTTCAGTTTCGGCAGGCTCTCGACCACCGCGCGCGGAAACGGCGAGCGCTGCTGGGTGAGAAGCACCGCATCGGCGTCCTTCAGCCGTTCGGCGAGCCTGGCGGGATCTTTCTCGGTATCGTGATAAACGATGACGTCATGGCCCTTGAGCCTGGGAAAACACTGGAGCTTGCGAAAAGCGTCCTGGTAATCGTCGATGACTGCGATTTTCATTTGTGCTCCCCTGAGAGTGGCTGCGTATTATAGGGCTTATCGATCGTTGCATTATCGACCAAACAAGTAAATGTCGTCCCCGCGAAGCCTGTCCTCGAGTGTCTTGATCGGGGAGCGGGGACCCATACTGCGTTGCCACCCGCGTTGATGCGCGAATTGCCCCCCTCCTACCTCCCCCCGCAAGCGGAGGGAGGGGATACCCGTTTCCACGGGAATGACATCGTCCTATTGCGACTGTTAGCCGGTTTTTCAAAGCTCAACGGGTCTTATCCGCGCGTGGACTCAGCACGCCGCTGCCCGTCAGAAGCAGTGAATTGGCGACGAACACCGGCCAGACACCGAGCACGCTACCGATGGTGCCGAATATCAGCGGCACGGCGATGTGCATGAAGTTGTTGATGGTGAGGCGCAGGCCCAGCGCCTCGCCTGAACGGCCGTGCGGTGCGCGGCTGTAGATGAGCGTCAGCGTCAGCGGCTGCCCGCAACCCATTCCGAGACCGAGCAAGAAGGCGATCGTGCCCAGCAGCACGGCGCTCTCGAATAGCGGGAACACCAAGTAGGCCGCCCCGCCCACGAACAGCGACCAGGTCAGCACCGCTTCGGCGCTCCAGCGCTGGACCATCGCCGGTATCACCAGCCGCACCACGAAGGCCGCGGCGGCGAACATGCTCAGCACGACACCGATCGCGGTAGCGGAAAGTCCTATTCCATGGCCGTAGATGGGCATGTAAAACTGGAAAAGATCGGTGCCGGTCAGGATGGTGGCGCTGCTGATCATCGCACGCCGCAGCGGCGGATTGCCGAGCAGGTTCTTGGCGTTCACCACGTGCTCTTCCTCCGCGCCTTTCTGCGCGCGCTGCCTGCCGACCTGTCTTGCAAATATCATGATCAGCACCGGCATCAGCGGCACAGCGGAGAGATAAAGATAGGTCGTGGCATGCCCGAAGCTGTCGATGGAAAATCCGGCGATCAGCGGTCCGGCAAAGCTGCCGACGGCCATGACCAGGCCGTAGTTGGTGAAATTCCGGGTGCGGTCCTCCCTGGCGCTCAGGATGCCCACCAGGTTCTGCACCGAGACGTTGTAGAACACGTGGGAAGCGCCGATCAGGGCGGCGGATGCATAGAGCCCCGGGAGCGTGGGGAAAAGGTACGGCAGCAGCAGGGCGAAGGCGAGCCCGATCGATCCGGCGAGCATGGGCGGACGCACGCCGAGGCGGTCGGAAAGCTTGCCGGCGAAGAGGCCGAGCAGCATCGGGAACAGCGAATACATCGCGATCAGGGCGCCGATATAGAACTGCGGCGCGCCGAGCTCGATCGCGAACAATGATATGAGGACCTTGCTGCCGCGCAGGCTGGTCATGTTGCACAACACGATCAGGAAAACGATGTAGATCGACATGCGTTATCCCGCCCGCGGGCCGCGGCTCGCATAACCGCCGAGCACGAGCATCGCGGAACTGGCCCAGAACACGAGTGACAGCCCGAACGCGGCGCCGACCGCCCCGAACACCACGGGTACCGCCACATGCATGACATTGTTGATCGCGATGCGCAGCCCGAGCGCCTCGCCGACGCGCTCTGCGGGGGAATAGTTGTAGGTCAAGATGGTCGACAACGGCTGCCCGAGACCCAGGCCGAGGCCGAGTATGAAGGAAATCGCGGCCAGCGCCACGGCCTGCGTAAAAAACGGGATGAGCGAAAACGTCGCCGCCGCGAGAAACAGCGAATAGGCCAGCGTCTTCTCCTCGCCGTAGCGGCGCACGAGCAGAGCGAGCATGACCCGCACCACGAAGGCCGCCGCCGCAAAAGTCCCGAGCACCAGGCCGATAACGGAAGCGGAGAGCCCGGCCGCATGGCCGTAGAGCGGCATGTAGAGCTGGTAGAGATCGAGGCCGGTCATCACCACCGCACTCCCGAAGAAGGTGCGGCGCAACGCCGGGTTTCTCACAAGGTCCATCATGCGCTGCGACCGGGTCTCCTCTCTTTTGACGGCGGCGACAGGAATGCGTCTGAACAGATAAAGCAGGCCGAGCACCGCGACGGTATTGAGCAGCGCAAGGCACAGATAGGTCGGCACATGGCCGAGGTGGTCGATTGAAAAACCGGTCGCCACCGGGCCGGTCAAGTCGCTGGTCGCCACCGCCAGCGAATAGATGTTGAAGTTGCGGGTGCGCGCCGCCCCGCCGCCGAGTGCGCCCGTCAGCGACTGCATCGATATCTGCACGAAAATGAAGCCGAGGCCGACCACCGCGGCGGCAACGAACAACGCAGCGAGCGTAGGCCTGGCGAAGGGAACCAGTACGCCCAGCCCCATGCCGATCATCCCGGCGAGCAGCGGCAGGCGCACGCCATAGCGGTCGGCCACCTTGCCGGCATAGACCGCGAGCAGCAGCGGAAACAGCGCATACATCGCGAGCAGCACGCCGATGGTAAAAGGGCTGGCGCCAAGCTCCAGGGCGTAGAGCGTGTTGAGAATGCGCACGCCTTTGTAGGCGCTCGAATTCAGCAGCACCAGCGCGATGATCTGGTAGATGTTCATTCGTATTGTTCGTTCGCGTGCCGCACGCGTTGAACGGCAGCGTGTTGTTCGTTCCAACGCGCGCAGTTAAGCCGGCGTCTATCGAACTCTGCATAATTGGCTAACAGTCGTAATAGGTCGATGTCATTCCCGTGGAAACGGGAATCCATACCATGCATCGCGCTTCGTGGTAGCTCAGTATGGGTCCCCGCCTTCGCGAGGACGACATTCATTTGTTAGTCGATTATGCAAGGATCTAGCGCCGGCTTTAACCCGTATTTTACCGGACGCGAGCGGGCATGCGCGCCGCTTTGGACCGCCGCGCCATGGCGGCCACCGGGGCCTTCGCATACAATCGCGCTTTCCTGCATCTCGCCAAGTCCATGTTGCGAACTACGCTGCGCGCGCTCCGCCATCGCAACTTCAGCCTGTTTCTCGCCGGACAGATGTGCGCGCTGATCGGCTACTGGATGCAGAACATCGCGCAGAGCTGGCTGCTTTACCGCATGACCGGCTCGGCGACACTGCTCGGCGTGCTCGGCTTCGCGAGCAGCCTGCCGATCCTCGTGCTGGCGCCGTTCGCCGGACTGTGGGCGGACCGCTGCAACCTGCATCGCACGATGTTCGCCACGCAGATTCTGGAGATGCTTCAGGCGGTGGTGCTCGCCGCGCTGGCGCTCGCGGGCGTGATCGCGCCATGGCACATCGTCACGCTCGCCATGCTGCTCGGCGTGCTGGTGGCGGTCGAGCTGCCGGTGCGCCATGCCTACCTGCTCGAGCTGCTCGGCGGCAAGGAAGACCTGCCCAACGCCGTCGCCGTGACATCGATGATGGCCAATACCGGCCGCCTCATTGGGCCGGCGCTCGCCGGCGTCATGATCGGCTGGATCGGTGAAGCCGGATGTTTCGCCCTCAATGCGCTGAGCTTTACGGCCGTGATCGTCACCTTCCTGATGATCCGGGTTACGCCGAGCGTGCGCCCGCCATCGCACCCGCCGCTGTGGCGGGGCCTGCGCGAAGGTCTCGCCTACGCCTGGCGCTCGCTCCCGATCCGCCTGCTGCTCATGCTGCTCGCGCTGGCCGCTTTGTTCGCGACTTCCTATATGACGCTGATGCCGGTACTGGTGCGCGAAGTATTCGGCGGCGGCGCCGAGATGATGGGTTTTCTGATCGGAGCCGCCGGCTGCGGCGCGGTGGCCGGCACGCTCTACCTCGCCGCGCGCAAGAACGTGCGCGGACTGGTGAGGCTGATGACCTATGCCAGCTTTGGCGCGGGCGTTGCGCTGATGCTGCTCGCCTGGTCGAAAGTGGTGTGGATCGCCCTGCCCCTATTGGTGGTGATCGGCTTCGGCATCCTCGTCACTTCGGTCTCGGTCAACATGATTTTGCAGACCATCGTCGAGGACGACAAGCGCGGCCGCGTGATGAGCCTCTACACCGCGGCGTTTCTCGGCATGACCCCGTTCGGCAGTCTCGCCGCGGGATGGCTGGCGGATCTCGTCGGCGTTGCCTACACGATTACGCTCGGCGGGGCGTGCTGCGCCGCCGGCGCGCTCTACCTCGCGTACAAGCGGCCACAGATCCGCGAGCATATCCGCCCGATCTACACGCGGCTCGGCATCATCTCGAAATAGCTATTCAGCTTTACCTATCCCTGTGCCACCCAATCACACCACCCCGCCCCTATGGGGCACCCCTCCTCAGCGGAGGAGGGGAGAATTTTCCCCTCCTTGTTAAGGAGGGGTGGCGCCGAAGACGACGGGGTGGTTACGTCGCGCGACTTGCTCGTGGCCGTCACGCGGTTACGTAATTATCAATAATTGACCCTTCCCCCTTGACGGAGGAAATAAACCAGAAACATCATTTTTTGTTAAAGTGAGAATCCGGATCGTGCTATCCATCCACGTAGAACAACCTTTTCGCGCATATCGGAGGCAGCCATGGCTGAAGTCGTGACCGATGTTCTCGCACAAGTCCGGCAGTGGCAGGAGGCCGGCAGGGGTGTCGCGCTCGCCACGGTGGTCGGCACCTGGGGTTCGTCGCCCTGTCAGGCCGGCAGTCATCTCGCGGTGAGCGACGACAGCGCGTTCGTGGGTTCCGTCTCAGGCGGCTGCATCGAGGGCGCGGTGGTGACCGAAGCCCTGCAGGTCATCGCAGACGGACGGCCGCGCCAGCTCGAATTCGGCGTGACCGACGAAATGGCCTGGTCCATAGGCCTTGCCTGCGGCGGCAAGGTGCAGATCTACGTGGAGCGCGTCGAATGAAGCTCGACCATCTGGCGCAGATTCTCGCCGCCCAAGCGCAAAAGCGGCCGATCGCCCTGGCGACGCGGCTGGCCGACGGCGCGCAGTCCCTCTACGACGGCGTGACCTGCACCGGCGCGGTCGCGTTGAGCGCCGAGCAGCTTGCGGAAGCGCACGGGCTGCTGGTGGCCGGCCGCAGCGCCTCCCTCGCCGCGAGCCGGGGCGAGATCTTCCTGCGCAGCTACGCGCCGCCCGCCAAGCTGGTGGTGATCGGCGCGGTGCACGTCACGCAGTACCTGGCGCCTATGGCGGCGCTCGCCGGATTCGAGGTGATCGTCATCGATCCGCGCAGCGCCTTCGCCACCGAGGCGCGCTTTCCCGGCGTCACGCTGGTGGCCGAGTGGCCTGGCCCGGCCCTGGCGCGGATCGGCCTGGATGACCGCACTGCGGTGGTGACCCTCACCCACGATCCCAAGCTGGACGATCCGGCGCTCTGCGCCGCGCTGCAAAGCCCGGTGTTCTACATCGGCGCGCTGGGCAGCTCCCGCACCCACGCCAAGCGCATCGAGCGCCTGCGCGAGCACGGCCTCGCGGAACTCGCGCCGCGCATCCACGCGCCGGTGGGCCTCGACCTGGGCGGCCGCGCCCCGGCCGAAATCGCGGTCTCCGTGCTCGCACAGGTGATCCAGGAACGCTACCGGCGCACGCCGTGATGAGGTTCCGTGCGTGACCCTGAAAGGATAAGAGTGAAAGGATTTTCTATGGAGCACGGTCATTGGCCGTCTTGACAGACGGAAACCTGGAAGAGCCGTATCGAAACACCAAGGTCGCTATTGCGAGTACCAGAATCGCTCCCGAAATCAAAAGAATCCCGTTGTCTGGCTCGTGACTGACTTGTATCTTCCCAATCAGCATCCTTGTCAAAGCGGTGACTCCGACATAGATAAGAAAACGAACCGGCATGTGGTTGGTCTTGAAGTAGATACCAACCATTGCCCCGAGCTCGAGGTAGATGAAGAGCAGGAGAATGTCCTCGATCGCAGCGTGACCTTTCGCGGCCATTCCCATAAACGCAAACACCGCTGACCATACAATCGAACCCCCTATGGCGAATAACGCGAGATAATGGAACCCATCAACCAACACATTGCCGATGGCGTCCGAGAACGTCTTGATCTTCTGGGTCAGCGTGCCAATTTTCTGAAGTTGTTCCATGTGTTTCTCCTTATTGACCTTTACGAAACCGGATGACAATCCGGATTCGCTCGACGCTCCCCTCTCCGCTCGGGAGAGGGGCGGGGGTGAGGGTCGAGCACTGTAACGCAGTTACGTAATGCTCGATAGTATTCCGTGACGCCGTACTGAAGGTCGCTGCTTCTCTCGAAAGGCCGGATTATTTTGGATTGTCGTCTCGGGCTCAACGTGAAGGTAACCGGCGCTGCGCGCAAAGGACGGCCGCCGAAGAGAAGAAGGCGGAGTGACCACAACGCAAAAAACCGCCTATGGGCGCGGCGTCCGGGTTGACCGCCGGGTTAGGCATCGTCCCCACGCAGCAGCGATGGCTTGGAACGACCGATCGACGTAACAGACTCTGCAAAACGCAGTACCTCATCGGTGATGTAAGCTTGAAGGTGACCGTAGGTTACGAAGTCGAGTAAATAGTCGCCCTTGAGCGTTCCAGAGTCCAGGTTCCGAACGAATGTCACGCGACCTTGGCGCTTTAGCTCCCTTTTGGGATCGGATGCATCTAGCGTCATCAAGTGATCTCTGAGGACTACTACAGGAAAGAAGAGCCAAACCGTTCGCCCTTTGCCTTGCTGGCTATGCGTCTGGACGGCCTTTTTTCGCGCTTCAAGGGCCTTCGCGAGCGGGAGAAAAAGCGAGTCGTATATGCCGTCGTGATTGGCGACCCATTCGCTCCCTTTTCGAACGATCTTAGAGAACTGAGTTGCCTTCCGAGGGTCTCTAAAGTAGTAGTGTGCACCGGCTAGTTCCAAATGAAGGAAGGCCGGGACCTCGCGATAGCTCTTGGCGTCTATAGGTTGCCGGTAGGCTCGGCGTGGGAAGACGTATTCACCGGGCTGCGGCACCTCAAGTTCGCGCTTGTTCTTGAGCCGTTCGAGAAATACGAGTGGAGCATCTGTGTCTTTGCACTCGACAAGCAGCTCAACGAAGACCTGTAGGCCTCGTTGTTCGTCGTTAAGTACGTTTTTAATCGCTCGGATATCTATCTCACGTGACTTCTCTTGGTCGGCATCAAGATATGCCCAACTGGTCTCTACGTGAAACCCGTTCGCCTCGATAGCCGTGGCCACCTCCTGTTCGAAGAGGAAACCGGATTTCTCCAACGCGACGATGATTTTTTGATCGGAAGGTAGGTTGGTCGACATGGCGGAAATTGGAGGATGCCTAGCGTTGCGATTGGCCGGCCGTCAACAGCGGCGCGCAGCGACGCTGTTGACGATCCGGGTCGAATCGCGTAGGCACGTGCGCAGCACTTGAGCTGGTTGCCGCTTTGAGAGGGAACGTTCTGTCATGTGGGGAGGGCCAATAGTCGCCGGAAATCGCTTTCGCCAATGATCCGGATGCCTTGCCCCTGTGCCATCAGCTCTTCGGCCTTGCGGTGCTTGCTGCTCCTTTCGTGGCCGGAGAGTCTGGCGATATCTTGGTCTCCGACGACCAGAACGGTAGTGTGCTTGGTTACACCGCTGTCGACCTCACAACCAGCGGCGGCGGCCAAGTCTGCTGCCTCTCGGCGTGGCATCGAGAGCGCGCCTGTGAAGACCACCTTCTCACCAAATAGAGGGCCATCTGGATTACCAGTTCTTGAAACTGGCGCTGTAGAAAGTGGGTTAATTGGTTTTGCTGTTCGGTCGAGCCATTGCTCAACCGTAAAGCCGGTTTCCGCCATTGCTCGTAGCAGGACCTCGCCAGCGGCTCTTGCATCTTCTTTGGCGTTGTGATGCTGGAACTGGATATTCAGGTGTTTTGTCACATTGGCTAAGCCGTAACCCTTTTGCGCAAAGGCTGGCCAAGCACGCCGCACGACGCGAGCGGTATCAAGCCAAGTGCAGTTGTGCGGAGGAAGGCCGTTCTTCTCACACGCCCGAGATAGGGCTGCACGATCAAAGGGCGTATGGCTCGCGACCACGCGACCTTGCAACCAGGGCGCGAGTAGCTCGTAAACGATCTGCCACTTTGGTGCACCCCGAACCGCCCTCTCGTCTATGCCATGGACGGCAACGTTCATCTCATCGAAGTAGTCTTCTGGATCGACCAAAGACTCCCACGTGTCATGTAGCGTTCCATCGCGAAACGCAGCAACGCCAACCTGGCAGATGCTCGCAAAGTCTGGGTTGGCGGTCTCAACGTCGATCGCAACAAAGTTCACTTCCCTCTCCTGTGTTACCTAAACGTATAGTGAACTTCCGAAAAGTCGGTCAATTAGACACCTGAAGTCGGCCTGCTGTCATCTCCGCCTGCAATTCAAACGCATAGCCGATACCCCGCACCGGGAGGTCCCAGGATAGGCTGCGATGCGCGCGGCTTCAACAGAGATTAGACTGCGTGGCGAAGAAAGATGACTCACGAATCAAGCCGTTCCGACGACGAGCAAGGCGCCTCGTTCTGGATGCTGGCCCAGAAGGCGGTCAGCGGTAAGCGGGAACGTCAGCCGGTAAGCGGTAAGCGAGGCAAGACTCGCCGGTGTGGGGCTTTCCGCTCATAGCTCACTGCTCACCGATGGGTTCCCGCCTCCGCGGGAACGATACCATGCAGTCACTCAGGCTTCGCGCCCGAGGCTTCGACGACCTTCGCCCACTTCTTGATTTCGGATTTGATGCAGGCGGCGAAATCCTCGCGAGTGGCTGGAATCATATCTTGCATTTTTGAACCTTATATGCAAAAGTGCAAGGTATGCGCTACGTGCCCAGGCAGCACGCCGAGCGGCTTCGGTCGCTCCTCCGGTCTTTCCCGGCCGTCCTCGTCCTGGGGCCGCGCCAATGCGGTAAAAGCACGCTCGCGCGCCGCGTTCTCCCGGACTGGACCCATCTCGACCTTGAGCGCCCGGCCGACCTCGCCGTGCTGGCCGCCGACTTCGAAGGCTTTTTCGACGCTCACCCCGGCGCGTTGGTGATCGACGAGGCCCAGCGCCTGCCCGAGGTGTTCCCGGTCCTGCGCCACGTGATCGACCGTTCGCGCGGCAAAGGCCGCTTCCTTCTGCTGGGTTCGGCGAGCCCAACACTCATGCGCTCGGTGTCCGAGACGCTTGCCGGCCGGGTGGCGCTGCTGGAGCTCACCCCCTTCCTCGCTTCGGAACTGGCGGGCACCGCCCGCGCCGACGACCGCTGGTTCTGGGGCGGGTTTCCACCGATTCATGCCTTGCGCGACACCCGCGCGCGCGGCGAATGGTTCAACGCTTATGTGTCCACGTTTCTCGAGCGCGACCTGCCTGCCCTGGGCCTGGGACTGCCTGCGCGGCGGCTGCGCACGCTCTGGACGATGCTGACTCATGTTCATGGCAATCTGCTGAACGTCTCCGATCTCGCCCGTTCCCTTGCCGTGTCCTCCCACACGGTGGCGGGTGATTTGGACGTGCTGGAGGGCGCGTACATGATCCGCCGCCTTTATCCCTACCACGCCAACGTGCAAAAGCGTCTGACGAAGAGCCCAAAGCTCTACCTGAGAGACACCGGGCTGCTGCATTTCCTGGCCGGTCTGCGCCAGCCGCGGGAGCTGGCGACGTGGCCCAAGCGCGGTGCCTCGTTCGAAGGCTTGGTAATCGAGGAACTCGCCGGGCTCGCTGCTCGTCGGCTGGTTCGGCCCGAGATTTTCTTCTGGCGGACACATGCCGGGGCGGAGGTCGATCTGCTGATCGCCGACGGGCGGCACATCCTGCCCATTGAAATCAAGCTCGGCGCTGCGGTGGACCACTATGCCGTTGCCGGGCTGCGCCAGTGCATGAAGGACCTCGGGCTGCGCCGGGGCTGGGTGGCCTCGACCGCGCGCGAGCGGCGGCGCTTGTCCCCGGGAATCGAAATCATTCCTTGGGCCGACGTTGCTTCCGGCCAGGTCGAGCTGTTCTGACTCTTGTATTCTCTGAGGGGTGGGCGATGCAGGTGGCGTGAAACCGCTCGATCGCGTCGCCGAGCCAGGATTGATGGATCTGCCGCAATCGCTTTACTCCACTTTGATTCCCGCGTCATTGATCACTTTCGCGAACTTTGCGGCCTCCGACCTGATGTAGCCCGCAAACGCCTCGGGCGTGCTGCTGGTCGCCTCGATACCGAGGGCGGCGTAACGCTCCTTGACATCCGGCAGCCCGTGAACGCGCACGATCTCCGCGTTGAGCTTGGCGACGATCTCCCTCGGCACTCCGCGCGGGGCGAGCAGCCCCCACCAGTTTTCGAGCGCGAAACCGGGCAGTCCCGACTCAGCCACCGTCGGCATCTCCGGTAACAGGGATGTGCGTTTCGGGGTGGTCACGGCCAGCGCGCGCAGTTTGCCGGACTTCGCATGCGGCAGCGCGATCGGCATGTCGGAAAATATGAGCTGCACCCGTCCGCCGAGCAGGTCATTGAGCGCAAGCACCGTGCCCTTGTAAGGGACGTGCACGATGCTCACGCCGGCGCGCAGGTTGAACATCTCGCCGCCCAGCGATGCGAGCGTGCCGGCGCCGCCCGAGCCGAAATTGAGCGCACCCGGTTTCGATTTTGCGAGCTGGATCAGCTCCCGCACCGACTTCACCGGCAGGCCCGGATGAACCACCAGCAACTGCGGCGCGGACCCGATGAGGCTCAGCGGCACGAAATCCCGCAGCGTGTCGTAGGTAATCTTGCTGTAGAGGCTCGGGTTGGTCGCGAACTGGCTCAAGTTTCCATGCAGCAACGTGTACCCATCGCCCGGGGCCCTCGCCGCGATCTCGGTACCGATGATGCCGCTCGCGCCGGGACGGATGTCCCCCACCACCGGCTGTCCCCACGCTTCCGTGACTTTCTGGCCGAAAATGCGGGCTATCGTGTCGGAGGTGCCGCCGGGATTGAACGGCACGATCATGCGGATCGGCCTTGTTGGATAGCTCTGCGCCGCCAAGGCAGTCCCCGCGGCCATGAGCAGCGCCGCCCCGCACAAAACAACTCGCTTCAATTTATTTCTCCCGGTTCGTTGGGCATATAAGCGATCATAGTTGTGCATTATAAAGGGAAGCGTCCCGTTTTCCCGTTTTCCTGACTTGCCTCTTGGCCTGAGCTCGAACAGACCCTCTCCAAATGTCCGCGAATGCGGAAGCCTCAGATTTGGACCGTGCTCCATCAGAAACTCTGCAATGCGCGCGTAGTCCGCAAGGATGCCCGGCACACACGTCTTGTTGAGCGGCGCGCGGCTTTATGCCCGTCCGCTCGAACTAAAGTTGGGCCGCTGTATCAGCCATGAGCCGCCTCGGCGTGCAATCTCAGCCCCAGGGCATTTACCACCTTGAGGATCGTGTCGAAGTCGGGACTACGCTCACCGGAGAGCGCTTTGTAAAGACTTTCGCGAGACAGACCGGCATCACGGGCCACCTGCGCCATGCCCCTGGCGCGTGCAATATCGCCGAGCGCCTTGGCGATGAACGCTGCGTCACCCTTTGCCTCATCAAGGCAAGCCTCCAGATATGCCGCCATTTCTTCCGGCGTTCGAAGGTGCTCGGCGACATCGTAGCGAGTAGTCTTTGTCTTGCGCATCATGCGCTCCTAAAGGTTGCGTGCGAGGCGCAATGCAGTTTTGATGTCGGCGGACTGTGTGCGCTTGTCACCGCCTGCCAGCAGAATCACTACTTCGCGCCCGTGTTTTTTGAAATACACCCGGTAACCGGGTCCGTAATCGATCCGCAATTCGGAAACGCCCTCGCCAACCGGCTCGACATCCCCGGCGCTACCTGCGGCGAGGCGCTCGATCCTGACCTGAACCCGTGCCCGCGCACGAACGTCGCGCAGACCGTCAAGCCACTGGGCGAAAGTCTCGGTCTTGCGAATCTGAAGCATGTGACAATGTAGCCCCGTGGCTACATGTTGTCAATGCTTGGTATCAGGCGGCGTGGCAAAGTAAGATGGTCGGGAAACCGAGTTCGTCCTGCGCGGATTCAGGACCCGTTGGCTGCCCCTCACCCCACCCTCTCCCCGCTAGCGCGGGGCGAGGGGATCTTCTTGAATATGCAAAAGCGCAAGGTATGCGCCACGAGCCCAGGCAGCACACCGGGCTCGACGCCTCACTCCTCACGCTCTCACGAATTCTTGAGGACGCTGTTGTCGTTGCGCCAGCGCTCCCAGGCGGCGCGCTGGTCTTCGCGGATCGATTCATCCTCGAGCATGCGCCGCACCAGGGCGGTGATGTCGGATTCGTACCCGTCCTTGCGCTTTTCGAACTGCCATTTGTGACCCGCCGGGAACACCGGGGATTTCGTAACCTTGCTGAATTTCATGGGAGAAAAATGATGGGTGATGGGTAATTGGTGACGGGTGATCGGTGATCGGTGATCAGTGATCAGTGATCAGTGATCAGTGATTGGTGATTGGTGATTGGTGGCTAGTTGATTCGATCCTCAATCCTCGATCCTCGATCCTCAATCCTCAATCCTCAATCCTCTTTCCTCGATCCTCGCCGCTCGGCGGCTGATAGCCGTAGCACGAGCAGGTTGACGAAATGGAGTGGCGCGGCGCCGCCTGCGACCTGGGAGGGTCGCCGAATTTTGCGCCCAGGTAGTTCACGGTTTCGGCGATCACCAGCCCCAGCAGCAGTACAGCCGACGCGGCGCGGGGAAACGCCACCTGACCGCCGGCAGCGCCCTGCGGCACCGGCGTGCCGAACGACGCACCGACTCGGGCCGGGCCGACGGTTGCTTGTCCACTCGTCGCCGCGGAAGTGGTGGTGGTCGTCGCGCCGCCGCTCGTCGTCTGGTTGCCGTGCAAGGCCACAGAACAGCCCGAAAGAGCGAAACAGAACGGCAACAGCACCATTGCGCGCATGGGTACTCACCGCTGGTGATAGACGCTGCTAGTGTGGTGAGTCATTATTTCGATGCAGAATTCCTAAAGCCGCTCACATTGAGAAAGTGTAGGTCAGGTTGCCGCATCGGTGGCTACCTGACGCTCAGCGGATGTCGGGGAACGCTGCGCGTACCCCAACCTACGCCCAAGTGCAACGAATTAACGACTCGGGACTAGTATAGCGCACCGAAAGAAAAGCGTGAACGGTGAGCGGTAACCGTGGACAAGGAGCGGTGCGCAGGGAACCGTCCACAACAAACCGCGCCTCAATTTTCCGCTTACCGTTTCCCGCTTACTGCTTGCCGCTTGCCGCTTGCCGCCTTCTGCGCGATCAGTTGCGCGCGGTCCTTGAGCAGCGGCTCGACGGCGGACTTGGCCACGACGTAGGTCCACTTCGCGAGCGCCTTCTCGCGCGCCATGCGCGCCTCGAGGTTTTTCAGGTTCTCGGCGAACTCTTTGTCGCGGCGCGCCGTGTCCTCGGGTTTTTCGTCTTTTTCCGGCGTGCGGCGGCCGGCCGGATCGCCCGAAATGGTGAAGCTCACGTCATACTCGTTACCGGTTTTTTTCTTCGCGATCTTGACCGTGTAGGTCAGGTTGTCGAAAGTCTCGGCGACCGCCACTAAAGGCTTCTCCGGGTCCTCCGGCTTGGCGCCGGCAGCGACATCGGTGAATGCCATGCCGCCGAGCGCATTGACCGCGCCCACCGCGGCGCTGGCATCGAGATCGCCTCCGCCGCCGGCAAACTTCCATTGGCCCCACTCGAGATCGCGCGTGATCTTCCACTGGGGCGGCGCGCCTTCGGGGCCGACAGCGAGCGTCTTGATGCGGTCGGCCTTGAAGAAGTCCTTGGCGAGCCATTTGCCGGGCGCGGCGTCGGCGGCATGCAGCGGATCGGACACGACCACCACCGTATCCTTGGCGCCGGTGACCAGAATGTAGCGGCCGGCCGGCACGCCGTCCTGCGCGGCCGGCAACGGGTTCATCGGATCCTTCTTGAGGATTTTCTTGCCGAGGATCAGGCTCGCCAGCACTTTGCCCGCTTTGTCCTTGAACTCGACCAGCGTGCCCACGCCCTCGCCCGCGCCAGGCGCCGCGAGCTCGACCCGCGGCAGGAGCGACGCTCCCACGTTTTCGGCTTGCGTCACCTTGAGCTCGATCAGTTTCACCATGAAGTCGCCGATGGCCTGGACATCGGCCGCGTAGCCGCCGCGCTCCTCGACTACCCATCCGGTGTCTTTTCTCGAGAGAGTGGCCTGCGTCTTGGCGTCCCGCAGGCGCATCTGCGTGACATCGGCAATCCTGAATTCGGGCAGGAGCTTCGCGCCGATCTTGGCGCCGCTCGCGCGATAGGCCGCGATGTCCTGCCAGAACAGCGCGAACCCGGCGCCGCCGAGCACCAGCAGCGCAACGACGAGAATCAGAAACTGCTTGCGGTTCATGCGCGCGCCCTCACCTTCCTGCGTTTCACCAGCGCGAGAAGCAATCCGGCCAGCGCCACCAGCAGTGGCACCAACGCGATGTTGAGGAGCTTGGTCACGAACTCCAGCAGGTCGGTTTCGACCCGCAGGTTCTTCCTGAGCTCCTTGAGATCCTTGCGCGTCTCCACCGCCTTCTTGCGGAAATTCTCGATCTCGGCCTGCTGCTCCGCGGTCAGGATCGTCGCCTGGGCACCGCCCTTGCCTTTCTGCAAGCCCTGTATTTTCTCCTGCGTCTGGATGAGGCTGTCCTCAAGCTCCTTGATCTTGCCGAGATAGCTCTGCTGGGCGCGCATCTCCATGTCGCGGATCACCGTAAGAGGACGCGTGAACGCCGCGCGGCTTCTCAGACTGATGATGTTCGCGTCGCCCGCAAGCTGGTCCACCAGGCCGAGCGCCAGATTCAGGTTGCCATTTCGCGGCACGACCAGGCGTTGCCCGAAGACGTCCTGCACCTCGACCGCGGCATTGTCGGTCAGCATGTCGACATCAGCGACCAGCACCACTGAATTCTCGGCTGCCGCCTCCTTGAGTTGCGGCTCGTCCTTGACGGGCGCCTTCTTCTGCTCGGCGGCCTTCTTGTCGTCCCGGGGCATGTACGGCTTCGGCTTGCCCTCGGGGAATGCGGTCTTGAACTTGCCGTTAAGCCGGATCGCGAGCGGCATTTCCGCGCCGGAGGGCTGGAAGCCGCGCGTCGACGGCTCGCCCGAGAGCGTGGCGATGATGAGATCGACCGGCATCGAGTTCTTCGAGGTGCGCGCGAGCACCGTTTGCGTCAACCCCGGCGCCAACTTGGTCTTGAACGCGCCGCCAAACGGGATCAACAGCGTGCCGACCTGGCTGGTCACCACGTCGTCCATGTTCAGTGCTTCGGCGGTGAGCGAGAGCAGCGTTGGCAGCAGCCGCGGTCCGGCGCCGCTTGCGAAGGTGAGATCGGCAATCACCTTGTTCATGTCGACGTCCACGCCCCACGCCTTGAACAGGTTGTAGAGCATCGACTGGCCGGCCTGCGCGCCGCCAAATGGATT